>DATGHG010000499.1:0-5659 GCA_035308185.1 Thermoanaerobaculia bacterium
TGCCGGCGCCGCCGGCGCCGCCGTCGCCGAACACCGGGGTCACCACCGTCACGTCGGGCAGGTGGGAGCCGCCGAAAGCCGGATGGTTGGTGACCGCGACGTCGCCCGGCGCCAGCGGCAGCGCGGCGGCGGTCAGCCGCACGCAGAGGCCCAGGGCGCCCAGGTGCACCGGGATGTGCGGCGCGTTGACCACCAGCTCGCCGCCCGCGTCGAGCAGGGCGCAGGAGAAGTCGAGCCGCTCCTTGACGTTGGTGGAGACGGCGGTGCGCTGCAGGCGCTCGCCCATCTGGCGGGCGATGGCCGCAAAGCGATGGGTGAACAGCTCGAGTTGGACGGCGCCGGCGTCCGGCAGCGAATCTGCGGCCCGGCTCACCGGCGGCCTCCGGCAAGGTTCTCGCCGCCGTCCTGGCCCGTGGCGGGGAATGCCGACTCGAAGGCGCCGCGGGTGGGCCAGCGCGCCCGCATGGCGAATACGACGGCGACGCAGACCACCACGCCGAGCAGCGGCGCCTTGCCGCCGTCAGCCGCCAGGGCGCCGAGCACGGCGGCAACCGCCAGCATGCCGAAGCAGGTGCCGGTGGCCCAGGAGAACGCGCGGAGACGCGCCAGCGCAGCCGCCGCCTCCGGTGACGCCGCCGCCGGTGCCGCCGCCGCCGGTGCCGCCGCCACTGCTGCCGGTTCTGCGGCCGCTTCCGCCGCCGCCGCTACCGCTGCCGCTGCCGCCGCTGCCGCACTCGGCATGGCTCCTCCCTCCCCCACCACTGCCTCGACGTCCCTGGCTTCGCCGGCGCCCTCGAGGTCTGCCGCCTCCTCCGCTTCGAGATCGGCCTGGCGGCGCAGGATCCTGCCGTAAGCCGCCGACGCCAGCAGCACCAGCAACATGCCGCAGACGGCCGCCAGGAAAGAGCCGCCCGGCGCCGAGTTCATCCAGTCGGCGGCACTGGCGCCCACCGCCTTCCAACCGACGACCCCCGAGGTCACCAGCACGGCTGCTGCCGGCACCGCGCAGCTTGAGCCCAGCGCCCGCAGCCGCCGCTCGACGTCGTTCTCACCGGCCTTTGCCGCCGGCTCTGGCGAGGATTCGCGCTCCGGCATCATCATCCTTGGCCTTCTCCATCTCGCCGGGCCGCTCGCCCGTCATCCTGGCCGGCGATACCGGACCGCTGGCGCCGGAGCACCAGCGCGCCGGCGCGGTCGAGACGGCAGCTCCAGCCCGCCGCAACCACCGTGGCCGTGTGATCCTCCAGCACCAGCGCCGGACCCTCGAAGGCAGCTCCCGGCGCGAGGGCGCCGCGCTCGTAAGCCGGCACCTGGCGCCAGGCGCCGGCCATGAAGGCCCGCCGCGCCTCCGCGCCCTCGCCAGCGGCGACTCTGGCCCCGCCGCCAGATCCGGCGCCCACCTGGAGACCGGCAGCGCCCCCGTCCCCCGAACCAGGTCGTTTAGGCCCCTCCTCCTCGCCGCCCGCCGCGGCGCTGCCCGACGACGCCACCACTCGCAGGGACTCGACCTCGATCGCCCGCCCCTGGGGGCCGGCCGGCGGCCGCGGCTCCCCCCGATCGTCGCGCGCCTCATCGACCCCGACCGCCGCTGCCGGCGCTGGACCACGCCGCTGCCCGGTCTGCGGTGCCGCGGCCACCGGCGCCTCCGCGGCGCCGGCCGCCGCCTCGTTCAGGTCGTAGCCGTAGACCTCGCGGTAGGCGGCGGCGAAGGCCGCGGCCAGACCGGCCGCGCCATGGTAGTCCACCGTCAGGGTGGACTCCTGGCCGGCGAAACGCAGCGCGACGATGCGGCGGCGCACCTCGATCGCGGCCAGCGGCACGCCCTCGGCCGCCACCGCCGCGGCAGCCTCGCGTCCCAGCTCCTCGCACCAGCCGTCGAGGCGCCCGGCGACCTCGGCGAGCGGCGCCAGCACCTGGCGCTGCGCGAAGCGCTCGACCACCGCCGCGCCCAGGCCGAGCGCCGACAGCAGGCTGGCGTCGGCGGGCACCAGCACCGTGTCCATGCCGAGCAACGCGGCGACGGCACAGGCATGCTGGGGGCCGGCGCCGCCGAAGGCCACCAGCGCGTACTCGGCGGGATCGTAGCCGCGGCGCAGCGAGATGCCGCGGATCGCCTCCGCCATGCGCTCGTCGGCAATGGCCAGCAGTCCCGCGAGCACCACCTCGCCACCCGCCGCACCGTCTCGCCCTGCCTCCCCCTCTCGCCCCGGCTCCCCTGCCGTGCCCTCTCGCCCCGGCTCCCCTGCCGTGCCCTCCCCTGCCGCGCCCTCTCGCCCCGGCTCCCCTGCCGTGCCCTCCGCTGCCGCGCCCTCTCGCCCCGCCTCCCCTGCCGCGCCCTCTCGCCCCGGCTCCGCTGCCGCGCCGTCTCGCCCCGGCTCCCCTGCCGCACCCTCTCGCCCAGTTTCCCCCGCCCGCGCCGCCGCCCGTCCCTGCTCCCCCGCCGCCGGCACGCTCGGCCCGAGCAGCTCCGCCGCGGCGCGCTCGGCGGCGCCGGGATCGAGCGGGATCTCGAAACGCCCGGGCGCCAGCCTGCCGAGCAGCAGGTTGACGTCGGTCAGGGTGAGCGGCCCGCCGGCGCCGTAGCAGGCCGGACCGGGACGGGCGCCGGCGCTCTCCGGTCCCACCCGCAGGCGGCCGTCGCGGTAGGCGCAGATCGAGCCGCCGCCGGCGGCGACGCTCTCGATGGCGAGCGCCGGCGCCACCAGGTGGGCGTCGCCGACCCGGTGCTCGAAGAGGTATTCGAAGTCGCCGTCGAAGCGCGCCACGTCGGTGCTGGTGCCGCCCATGTCGAAGGCGATCACCCGGGAGAACCCGGAGGCCCGACCTGCACGCGCCGCGCCCACCACCCCGCCGGCGGGTCCCGAAAGCAGGCTGTCCTTGGCGCGGAACGCCGCGGCCTGCACCAGCCCCCCGGCGCTGGTCATGACGTGCAGGGCGCCGCTCGGCAGCGCTCCGGCCACCGCCGCGAGATAGCCGGCGAGGACCGGCGCGAGATAGGCGTCCACCACCGCGGTCTCGGCCCGCGGCAGCAGCTTGATCAACGGCGCCAGCGCCGCCGAGAGCGCCACGTGCTCGAAGCCCAGGCCGCGCAGGAACGCCCCGATCTCCTGCTCGTGGCGCGGGTTGCGGTAGCTGTGCAGCAGCGCCACCGCCGCACACCGCACGCCGGCCGCGAGCAGCTCGCCGGCCCGTCCGCGCAGCGCCGCGAGGTCGAGCGGCAGGATCGTCGAGCCGTCGGCGGCGAGCCGCTCGTCCACCTCCACCACCGCCCGGTAGAGCGGCGCCGGCCGCGCGATGGCCAGCGCGAAGAGGTCCGGCCGCTGCTGGGTGCCGATGCGCAGCAGGTCGGCGAAGCCGCGGGTGACGAACAACGCCACCGCCGCGCCGGTGCGCTCGAGCAAAGCATTGGTGCCGCGGGTGGTGGCGAGGCGCATGGTCAGCGGCGGCAGCGGCCGGCCGGGCGGCGTGCCGGTGAGCAGCCGCGCCGCCAGCACCGGCGCCTCCTCGACCGCCCGCAGCTCGACCGGGGCGCCAGCCAGCTCGCCGGCCGGCAGCGTCCCATCCAGCCGCAGCTCCGCGCCGCCGTCCCCACCGCCCTCGGCGCCGGCGTCCCCACCGCCCTCCCTGCCGCCCTCGGCGCCGGCTTCCCCACCGCCCTCGGCGCCGCTGGCCAGCACCCGCCACCCGGCGCCGACCCCTGCGGCCGGGCCGAGCAGGCGCAGCTCGCAGCCGTCGAAGAAGCCCGCCGGCAGGCGACCGCCGCCGCTGCCGATCGGCCCCAGCCGCACGGCGCCATCGCCGAGCCGCGCCGCGATGCGGGTGCGCAGGGCGGCGCTCGACAGCACCTTGGCCCGCCGCAGCCGGCCGGCCGGATCGACCGCCAGGCAGTCGGTGAAGGTGCCGCCGGTATCGACCGCCAGGTGCCAGCGGCCATCGCCGGCGGCGACCATTCCGCGATCGCCTGGCCCCACGCCGGCGGCCCGCCCGGAAGCTGCCGTGCGCTCGGTCACCGGGAACTGAAGGGGGAGGACTCTCGCCGGCGGCGGCGACCAACGGCGGCAGCCAACGGCTTGGTCCGCATACCAGCGGCGGCGGCGCGTGCGCCGCTCATGCCGCGGCCCGCAACGGCAGCGGCGCCTGCGCCACTCATGCCGCGGCCCGCAACGGCAGCGACGCCTGCGCCACACATGCCGCGGTCCGCAACGGCGGCGGCGCCACCGGAGCCGCCGGCACCGCGGGGCTGGCAGCCGCCGGCCGCAGCGGCTCGGCCAGCGGTATCTTCGGCATGGCCGGCACCGCCCCTGCCGGTTCCGGCGTGCCCGCACCCGCCGCTGCCGCGCGGCCGGATCCTGAAGCCGGTACCGCTCCGACTGGCGCCGCTCCGACCGGCGCCGTGGAGTCGGCCACCGTCGCGCGGCCGGCGCCCCCCGGGGCCGCCGGGGCCGGCGGCGGCGCCGGCCGCTTCTCGGGCTCCTTGCGGGCGACGGCGCGCCGCGGCGGCAGCGCTTCGCCCAGCTGCGCCGCCAGCCGCCGCACCCGCTCGTTGCCGTCGTCGCGGCCTATTGCCTTGTGCAGCCACCGCTTCGCCCCGCGCTGATCGCCGCCGGCCAGCGCCAGCTGGCCCAACGCGGCGTCGGCCTCGGCCTCGGCGCCCTCGAGGTGCTGCGCTTTGCGGTAGTAATCTCGCGCCTCGTCGGTCCGGCCCTGGCCCAGCGCCACGTCGCCGAGCGCCAGGAAATTGAACGGGTTGCGGCTGTCGAGCTTGCCCGAGAGCGCCATCAGCTGGTCGGCCTCGTGGGTGCGGCCGGAGGCGTAGAGGACCGCCGCCAGGTTCTGATAGGCGGCGACGGCGCCCGGATCGCCGGCAAGCGCCTTGCGGTAGGCGGCCTCGGCCCCCGCGGTATCCCCGCTGCGGCGCAGCGCCACGCCGTAGTTGATCCAGCCGCGCGCCAGCTCCGGATCGAGCTGGGTCGCCTTGCGCAGCCAGGTCAAGGCCTCCCGCTCGTTGTTGGCCCGCAGCAGCTCGGCGCCGCGGTTCGAGTAGTAGAGGGCGATGGCGGTGAGGTCGGAGACGCGGTGGATCTGGCGGTAGTTCGGCGTGCCCAGCGGCGTGAACTCGAGGATCCGCAGCATGCTGCCAGCGCCGAAGCCGGCGGTGATGTGGCCCGACTCGACCACCAGGTTGCCATCGCGCTCGAACTTCTCGACGTCGCCGACGTCGAGGTAGAAAACCGGCACGCCGAGCTCGCGCGCCATGCCGACGAACAGCCCGGTGAACGCCAGGCAGTTGGCGTGGTGGCTCGCGAACACCTCCTGCGCCGTGCCGGTGAGCCCCGCCTGGTAGACCAGCGCCAAGCCGTCGCTGCCGAGCAGCGCGCCAAGCAGCCGGTTGAGGCGCGCCTCGCTCGCCAGGTCATCCGGGACCTGTTTGTGCACCCACTGGCGCATCTCGCCGTTGAGCTGCCAGGGGATGACGACACCCGCCGGATCGAGGCCACGGAGCCGCAGCTGGTGCGCCAGCTCCAGCTGTTCCGACGTCCCTGGCGCGAGGGTGGTGCAGGCGCCGCCACCAAGCAGGCACAGACCTATGCAGCAGCCGGCGCCGAGCAGCCGGCGCGCGCCAAGGACGATGGGACGCCTGCTCATCGCGGACTCCTAG
>DATGHG010000500.1:0-10981 GCA_035308185.1 Thermoanaerobaculia bacterium
GACCGTGGTGGGCTATCTCCTGTTCGGCTACCTGGTCGTCGGCGCCGTCTACCGCCGCGGCAGCTTCGGCGGCGCCGACAACGGCCTGGTCTACCTGGCGCTGTGCGGCTACAGCACCGGCATCCTGGCCACCACCTCCTCGCGCCTGCTGCAGAACACCTTCTACGCCCTGGGCGACACGGCGACGCCGGCCAAGATCGCCGTGCAGCGGGTCGGCACCGCCGCCCTGGTCGCCCTGCCGCTGATGTTCTGGCTCGACCGCTATCCGGTGCCGGCGGCGTTCGGGCAACAACCGCCGGGGCAACGCCTGTTCCTGGGGGTCCTCGGCCTGTCCTTCGCCTCGGGCGCCGGCGCCTGGCTCGAGCTCGCCCGGCTCCGCGCCGCGCTCCGCCGCCGCCTGCCCGAGTTCAGCCTGCCCTGGCGCGACGACCTGCGCATCCTGATGCTGGCGCTGGCCGCGGCGGTGCCTGCCGCGCTGCTCTGGCGGCTGCTGCCGGCGGCGCTCTCCGGTCTGCTCAAGGCGCTGCCGGTGCTGGCGACCTACGGCCTCCTCTACCTCGCCGCCGCCGCGCTCGCCGGCCGCCCCGAGCTGGCGGCCGCCGCCGCCCGCTTCGGCCTGGCACGCGGCCGCGGGCCGGGCGGTGAGGCGCCACCGGCGCCCTGAAGCCGCCTGCGCGCCTGCGCGCCTGCAACCACTGCGGCCGCCGCGGGCCGCGCGCCCGCCGCTGGCGAGGAGTTCAGGGCCGCCACGCGCCTCCCATGCCGTGCAATACGAGCAGCTGGTGCCAGAGCCATTCCCCGCCGCCCCAGCACGCGGCCACCGCGACCAGGATCGCGAGGGCGGCCAGGATCAGCCAGGCGAGCCGCGACCATCGTTCACTCATGCGCCAATGCCTCCCGTACCGGTAGCCGCGCCGCGCGCCAGGCCGGATAGAAGCTGCTCAGCGAGCTGAGCGCCAGGACCAGCAAGAGCCACCCGCCGGCCGCGCGCGGCGACAGGAAGAGATCGAGCGGAGTGCGGATGAACAGCTGGCCGGCCACGGCGTCCAGCGCCAGGGTGACCGGCACCGCGGCCAGCACCGCCGCGCACCAGCTGAGGGCGCCCAGCGCCAGGCTTTCGAGCACGACGCAGCCCGCCACCAGGCGCGGCGTGGCGCCGAGCGCGCCGAGGATGCCGATCTCGCGCGTGCGCTCGGCGACCTCGATGCTCGACGTCGTCGCCAACCCCAGGCCGCCAACCAGGACCACCAGCCCCGCCGCCAGCAACAGCGCGCTCTCGAGGATGACGAGATGATCGGCCAAGGCCTGGCGGCGGTCGGCCAGACGCTGCACGTCCAGCACGCCGATGCCGGCGCCGGCGAGCGCGCGCTCGATGCCGCGCTGGGCCGACCGCTGGGCGGCCGGATCGTGGCGACGGGTCACGACCCGCATGCCGCGGGTGATTCCCGGCGGCTGGCCGCTCGCGGCGAGCACGGCCCGGGCGGGCGCATAAGCGGTTGGCAGCGGGTTGAGCTCCTTGCTGACGCCGACGATCGGCCAGGCGACGTCATGCCCGCCGACCCGCAGCACGACCTCGCCGCCGACCCGGAGCCCGCGCCCGCTTGCCAGCAGCGCCTGGTTGATCACCACCGCGCCGCGGTCTCGCGGCGCCAGCCAGCGGCCGGCGAGCAGCGGCAGGGCGAGCAGGGTGGTGCCGGGGTCGGGGCCGATGAGGTTCACCCTGGTGGCGGCGACCCCGCCCGCTCCGACCAGGTAGGCGGCGCTCTCGCTCCAACACTCCACGCGCTCGACGGCGGGCAGAGCCGCGACGAGGCCGGCAACCCGGGCCGTCGCCACCGGAGCGGAGAGCTGCACGGTGACGTCGTAGCGCCGGGCCGCGGCGTCCGCCGCCAGCGTCCGGGCCCAGGAGCCGGACACGTTCAAGGCCGAGAGGAAGAGGGCGCCGCCGAAGGCCAGCGTGCCGACGGTGAGCGCGAGCCGCCCACGGTCATGAAGGGTGGAGCGCAGGGACAGCGCCAGCGGCCGCGGCAGCCAGCCGGCGCGCGCCAGCCAGCGGTCGGTCCGCAGCGCCCCGAAAGGCCGGCGGCCGGCGTCGCCGCTCAACGCCTGATGGATGGTGAGGCGCGACGCCTGGGCCACGGGTCCGAGCGCGGTCAGCAGGGGCACGCCGACGCCCACCGCGATCTGCACCGCCGCGACCCATACCGGGACGCCGGCGTCGAGGATGCTGACGTTCAGCATGCCGGCCGCGAAGCGGGCGTAGGCGCGCCCGGCGGCCATGCCGAGGGGCAGGCCGAGGACCAGGGCGCCGGCGGCGAGGACGGTCACCTGGGCGAGGTAGAGCGCCGCCACCTGGCGCGTCGAGCCGCCGATGGCCTTCAGGATCCCGACCTGCCGCACCTGCTCGGCGAGCAGGCTGTGGATCAGGTTCGCGACCAGCACGGCGCCGAGAGCGACGGTCAGCGCGGCGAAGGCTCCCAGCAGGAAGAGGAAGGTGTCCATCTGATCGGCATGGGGATGCCGGCCCGGCGGGGGCACCGCGATGCGCAGCACCCGGCGGCCCCGGCTCTCGCCGCGCCACCGGGCGGGTGCGAGCGTCGCCTGCACCCGGCCGGCGACCCGCCGGATGCGCTCCTCGTCGGGGGAGCTCCCGGCGACGGCGATCCGCAGGGCGGCATTCTCCCAGGCCGCCGAGGGCGCCTCGGCGCGGACGATCGAGCGCCAGGAGACGAAGCCGGTGACGACGTGGTCCATCCAGCCGGGGGCGAGCCCCGGGGCATGCACCGTGCCGGCGACGCGCAGCTGGCGGTCCACGCCGGCGGCGAGCCGCACGGTGACGTTATCGGCGATGCCGGCCCGCGCCACGGCGAGCCCGGACCGTTCCAGCAGCACCTCGCCGTCGCCCGGCGGCCAGGCGCCGCCATCGCGGCTGAACCGGTCGAGGCGCAGGTCGCCGAAGTCGCGGACCACGTACAGCACCAGCGGCACCCACTCGTCCTGCCCGACGCGGAGCCGCGCGTCGATGACCGGCCGCGCCTCGGCGTCGCCGATCCCGGGAACGCGGCGGGCGGCAGCGACCACGGCGTCGTCCACACGGTCCAGGTAGAGGGTCGCCGAGGCCGGACGCGTGCGGCCGTAGGAAGCCGCGATCTCGCGGGTGAGCACCGCATGAGCGGTGAGGATCATGCCGAGGCCGAAGGTGCCGGCCGCCATCGCGGCCACCGCCAGGGCACTGCGGAAGGGCGTCGCCGCGACGTCGCCCAGCACCTTCTTCCAGCGCGGCGGCACGGTCATGCCACGCTGCCGTCGGCAAGCGTCACCGCTCGGCTCACGCCGGAGACGGCGTCGCGCTCATGGGTGACGACGACGACCGTCTTGCGCTCCCTGGCCAGCTCGCCCAGGAGGCGGAAGACCGCGGCGCCGGTCGTCGAATCGAGGTTGCCGGTGGGCTCGTCGGCGAGGATGACGGGTGGATCGTTGGCCAGCGCCCGGGCGATCGCGACGCGCTGCTGCTGCCCGCCGGAGAGCGCGCAGGGCAGCTTGTCGGCCTGCTCCGCCACCTCCATGCGAGCCAGCAGGTCGAGCGCGCGGCCGCGGCGCCGGCGCGCCGGCGCCGTGCCGGCGAGATCCATCGGCAGCATCACGTTCTCGGCCGCCGTGAGCGTCGGCAGCAGCTGAAAGAACTGGAAGACGATCCCCACCGTGCGGCCCCGCCAGGCGGCGAGCCGGTGGGGCGTCAGGTCCTGCAGCGCCGTGCCGGCCACCGTCACGGTGCCCGACGACGCGCGGTCGATGCCGCCCAGCAGGTTGAGCAGCGTCGACTTGCCGCTGCCCGAGCGGCCGACGATCGCGACCAGCTCGCCGGCGTCGATCGCGAGGTCGACGCCGCGAAGGGCCGGGAAGACGCCGGCCGGCGTCCGGTAATCCTTGGTCACGCCTTGCAGCTGGATCATCATCGCCACAGCCTGGCAGCCGGCGGCTGAATCGCCGCTGAACGCCCCGTTCAGCCGTGGTTCAGCCGCGGCTCAGCCGCGATTCAGCCGCGGCTCAGCCGCGATTCAAGTTGTCGTGTGCCATAGTCGAGGGCCTCATGCGCATCCTGATCGTCGAAGACGAGGAGTCGCTGCGCCGGCAGCTCGCGGCAGCGGCGGGCGGCGCCGGCTACGCGGTGGATCAGGCCGCCGACGGCGAGCGCGCCGACTTCCTCGGCCAGACGGAACGCTACGACGCGGTGGTCCTCGACCTGGGACTGCCGAGCGTCGACGGCCTGACGATCCTCCGCCGCTGGCGGGAGGCCGGCCTTTTCATGCCGGTGCTGGTGCTGACCGCCCGCGGCAGCTGGCACGAGAAGGTCCTCGGCATCGACGGCGGCGCGGACGACTATCTGGCCAAGCCCTTCCGCATGGAGGAGGTGCTCGCCAGGCTCCGCGGCCTGATCCGCCGCGCCAGCGGCCAGCTCCATCCCGAGTTGCGCTGCGGCGCGCTGTCGCTGGATCCGCGGAGCGCCCGGGTGGCGATGGACGGGCTTCCGGTGCGGCTCACCAGCCACGAGTACCGTGTGCTCTCCTACCTCATGCACCACCGCGGACGGGTCGTCTCGCAGGGCGAGCTGACCGATCACATTTACGCGCAGGGCTGCGATCGGGACTCGAACACCGTCGAGGTGTTCATCGCCCGGCTGCGGCGCAAGCTGGGGCCCTCGCTCATCGAAACGATCCGCGGCCTGGGCTATCGCATTGGAGCGCAACGGTGACCCTGCTGCGCTCGTTCCGCTCGCGGCTGCTGCTCGGGGCGGTGCTCGCGGCCGTCGGCCTGCTCGGCATCGCGCACGTGGTTTCGCTCGTGCTCATCCGCCGCTTCCCGATCACGCTGCGGTTCGGCAACGGCACGCTGCTGGTCATCTTCGCCCTGGTCCTCATCCTTGCCGGCGTGTCGCAGGTGCACAGCGGTCTGTCGCCCTTCGACCGCCTGCGCGCGCGGCTGGCCGCCGTCCGCGACGGCGACGACCGCCGGGTCGACGGCAGCTATCCGACCGAGGTGCAACCGCTGGTGAGCGATCTCAACGCCCTGCTGGAGCACCGCGAAGCCATCGTCAGCCGCGCCGAGGCGAAGGCCGGCGATCTCGCGCACGGCCTGAAGACGCCGCTCGCCGTGCTGGCCCTGGAAGCGGACCGTGCCGAGGCGGCGGGGCAGGGCGAGCTCGCCGCCGCGATCCGCCTGCAGGTCGAACGGATGCGCCGGCAGATCGACCACCACCTCGCGCATGCCCGCGCCACGGCCACCGGCGCGGCGCCCGGCGCGCGCTGCTCGGTGGCGGATTCGGCGGCGGCGCTCGCCCGCACGCTGCTGCGCCTCCACGCCGATCGCGGCCTCGCCATCGAGGTCAGGGTGCCGCCAGGGCAGGCGGTGCGCGGCCGGCGCGAGGACCTCGACGAGATGCTGGGGAACCTGCTCGACAATGCGTGCCAATGGGCGCGGTCGCGGGTCGTCGTCGAGTCGTCGGCGGCCGCGACGGAGATCGTGATCGTCGTCGACGACGACGGCCCGGGCCTCGACCCGGCGATGCGGTCGGCGGTCCTGCAACGCGGGGTCCGCGCCGACGAAGCGGCGCCGGGCTCCGGCCTGGGACTGGCCATCGTGCGCGATCTCGCCGAGCTGTACGGCGGCGCGATCGCCCTGGACCGCTCGCCGGCGGGAGGCTTGCGGGTGTCGCTGCGGCTGCCGGCCGGGTGACCCGATCAAGCGGCGCCGTGCCGTCTCGCCGGGCCGGCGAGGCGGGCCACGGCCAGGGCCAGGGTTCGCGACTCGACAGGCTTGGCCAGATGGTGCCAAAAGCCCGCCGCCAGGGCGTGCTGCCGATCCTCGGGGCCGGCCAGCGCGGTGAGCGCGATGGCGGGGATCGGTTCGCAAACGCCCGCCTGCCGCGCCGTCAGGCTCCGCATCAGCGAATACCCGTCCTCGACCGGCATGCCGACGTCGGCCACCAGCACGTCCGGGCGAGCGGCGGCCAGGGCGGTGCGCGCCTCGGCCGCCGAAGCCGCGAGCCGGACCTCGGCGCCCAGGGAGCGCAGGATCGCCTCGGTCACCTCGCGGCTCGCCGCGTCGTCGTCGACCACCAGCACCCGCAGGCCGCTGAGGTCGGGCAGTGGGGCCGAGGAAGACGAGGCGCTCCCGAGAGGCTCGTCGACGATCCCGGAAGGCGCCGTGACGGCCGTGAAATGCGGCAGCGTGATGACGAAGGTGGCGCCCCGGCCCTCGCCGGCGCTGCGTGCCGCGATGCCGCCGCCGTGGAGCTGCACCAGCTCCCGGGCGATGGCCAGGCCCAGCCCGAGACCGCTGGCCTGGCGACGGATGGAGGTGTCCGCCTGGCTGAAGCGGTCGAACACGAACGCCAGGTATTCGGGGGGGATGCCGATCCCCGAGTCCTGGACCGAGAGCTCGACGCGCCCCTCGACCGATGCCAGCAGGACCTTCACCTCGCCGCCGGCGGGGGTGAATTTCACCGCGTTCGACAGCAGGTTCCAGATCACCTGCTGCAGGCGGGCCGCATCCCCCAGCACCAGCGCGCCGCCTTCGAGGTCGCTGTCGAGACGCAGGCCCTTCGCCGCCGCCAGCGGCCGGATCCCCTCCAGCGCGGTCTCGACGACCGGCGCCAGCTCGATGGGCCGGACCTCGATCCGCAGCTTGCCGGAGATGATGCGCGAGATGTCGAGCAGCTCGTCGATCAGGGCGGCCTGCGCCCTGACGTTGCGCGAGATCGCGTCGATGCCGCGTGCCAGGATGCCCGGATCGGCGGACTGCCGGCGCAGCACCTCCGACCAACCGAGGATGGCGTTGAGTGGCGTGCGCAGCTCGTGCGAGAGCACGGCGAGGAACTGGTCCTTGGCGAGGCCGGCCGCCTGGGCCTCCGCCAGCAGGCGGGTCCGCTCCCGCTCGGCCTCGCGGCGGCTCGAGATGTCGCGCGCGATCTTCGAGGCGCCGACGATCCGGCCGGAGGCGTCCTTGATCGGCGACACGGTCAGCGAGATCACCACCCGGCTGCCGTCGCGGTGCTGCCGTTCCGTCTCGAAGTGATCGACGACCTCGCCGCTACAGACCGCCCGCAGGACGTCATCCTCTTCGTGCCAGCGCTCGTCCGGGATGATCATGCGGATCGATCGCCCAATGGCCTCCGCTGCCGTGTAGCCGAAGAGCCGCTCGGCACCCCGGTTCCAGGTGCTGATCGTGCCGTCCAGCTGCTTGCTGATGATGGCGTCGTCGGAAAACTGGACGATCGCGGCGAGGTGGGCCACCGGATCGATTGGGTGCTGATCGGCCATGGAGCGTCGCCTCCTACCTGCCCGCCGGGGGTCTCTCCCGCGCCGGGCGCGCCGGCGCTTTCCCGCATGGGTCTTCCCGCATTGCCTCCCGCATTGACTACCGCATTGCCTTCCGCATTGACTCCCTCATTGCCATTTGCAGCACCTGTGCCAGGTGCAGCGCCTGCCGCTCGCTGCCCTGGGCGATCTGCTCGCGGCAGCTGAAGCCGTCGGCGACGATCAGCGTCTCCGCCGCCGCCGCCCGCACCGCCGGCAGCAGCGCCCGCTCGGCGCAGCGCAGCGAGACCTGGTAGCGCTCGCCGCGCTCGAAGCCGAAGGCTCCGGCCATGCCGCAGCAGCCCGCGTCGAGCACCTCGACGTCGAGGCCCACCTCGCCGAGCACCCGCGTTTCGGCGTCGCGCTTCATCACCGCGTGCTGGTGGCAGTGGGTCTGCACCAGCGCCCGCCGGCGGGGACCGGCCAGCCGCGGCGCCTGCCAGCCCGGGATCTCGCCGGCGAGCAGCTCGCCGAGCAGGAACGACTGCCGCGCCAGGCGCCGGGCGTCCTCGTCGTGCGGCAGCTGCTGCAGCAGCTCGTCGCGGAACACCGCCATGCAGGAGGGCTCGAGCCCGACCACCGGCGTGCCGGCGCGCAGCTCGTCCCGCAGCGCGCCCAGCACCTGGCGCAGCTGGCGGCGCGCCAGCCGCAGCATGCCGTGGTCGTAGAGCGGGCGGCCGCAGCACAGCGGCTGCCCGGGCACCACCACCCGCCGGCCCGCCGCCTCCAGCACCTCGACCGCGGCCTGCGCCGCGGCGGGCTGGAAGTAGTTGCTGAAGGTGTCAGCCCAAAGCACCACCCGCGGCCCGTCCGGGTTGCGCGGCGCCCGCGCCCGCCACCATTCGCGGAAGGTCTGCCGCGCCAGACCCGGGATGCGGCGCTCCGGCGCCATGCCGGCCGCCGCCTTGGCGAGACCGCCGAGCCCGGGCGCCCGGGCGGCGGCGTTGACCAGCGGCGCCAGCGGCGAGGCGAGGCGCGCCCACCAGTGGACCAGGCCGAAGGCGTAGGCCGAGCGCGGGCGCAGCCGGCCGGCATGGTAGTGATGCAGGAACTCGGCCTTGTAGGCCGCCATGTCGACGTGGACCGGGCAGTCCGACTTGCAGCCCTTGCACGACAGGCAAAGGTCCAGCGCCTGCTTGACGCTTTCGTCGCGCCAGCCCTGATGGCCGATGACCTCGCGCTCCATCATCTCGAACAGCAGGCGGGCGCGGCCGCGGGTCGAATGCCGCTCTTCGAGCGTCACCATGTAGCTCGGGCACATCACCCCGCCGTCGCTCTGCTGGCGGCGGCACTTGCCGACCCCGACGCAGCGCAGCGCGGCGTGGGCGAAGCTGCCCTGGTCGTCGGCGAAGTGCAGGTGGGTCGGCGGCTGCCAGGGCCGGTAATCGACTCCCAGGCGCAGGTTCTCGTCCGGCCGGTTGGGGCGCACCACCTTGCCCGGGTTCATCCGCCAATCCGGATCCCAGAGCGCCTTGAACTCCTCGAAGGCCCCCACCAGCTCGGGGCCGAACATCTTCGGCAGCAGCGCCGCCCGGGCCTGGCCGTCGCCGTGCTCGCCCGAGAGCGAGCCGCCGTAGCCGACCACCAGGTCGGCCGCCTGGTCGAGGAAGCCCAGGAAGCGGTCGATGCCGGCGCGGCTGTAGAGATCGAAATCGATGCGCATGTGGACGCAGCCCTGGCCGAAGTGGCCGTAGAGCGCGCTGCTGTACCCATGCCGTTCGAGCAGCCGGCGGAAATCGCGCAGGTAGGCGCCGAGCCGGGCGGGCGGCACCGCCGCGTCCTCCCATCCCTCCCAGTTCTCGGGCCTTCCCGGCACGAAGGCGGTGGCGCCGAGCGCCGCCTCGCGCACCTCCCAGACCTTCCTCGCCTCTCGCGGGCTCGCCAGCACTTTGACCGCCGGCGCGTCGGGCAGCCGGCGCAGGGCGGCGGCCATGCGCCGCGCCCGCTCGTCGGCCTCGTCCTGGCTGTCGCCGCCGAACTCCACCAGCAGCCAGCCGCCGCCCGGCGGCACCATCGCCACGCCCTCCTCGTGCAACCGCTTGGCGCGCAGGGCGTCGATCAGCCGGTCGTCGAACCCTTCGAGACCGATCGGTTGCCACGCGAGGATCTCGGGGACGTGGTCGCCGGCGGCAAACACGTCCGGGTAGCCGAGCACCGCCAGGGTGCGGAACGGCGGGCTCGGCACCAGCCGCACGGTCGCCTCGAGGACGGTGACGCAGGTGCCCTCGGTGCCCACCAGGGCGCGGGCGACGTGGAAGCCGTTCTCGGGCAGCAGCTGATCGAGGTTGTACCCCGAGACCCGCCGCGGGATGTCGGGATAGCGCTGGCGGATGAGGCCGGCGAAGCGGTCGCGCAGCGAGGCCAGACCGGCGTAGATCTGGCCGCGGCGGCCGCCTTTCCGGACGATGCGGGCCAGCTCGTCGTCGGCGGTGGGGCCGACGCGCAGCCGCAGGCCGTCGTAGGTCAGCACCTCGAGCTCCTCGACGTTGTCGACCGTCTTGCCCGCCATCAGGGCATGCACGCCGCAGGAGTTGTTGCCGATCATCCCTCCGAGCGTGCAGCGGTCGTGGCTCGCCGGGTCGGGGCCGTAGGTGAGGTGGTGGCGCTCGGCGGCGCGGCGCAGCGTGTCGAGGACGATGCCGGGCTCGACGCGCGCCAGCCGGCGCTCCGGATCGAGCTCCACCAGCCGGTGCATGTACTTGGAGAAGTCGAGCACCACGGCGACGTTGCAGCACTGGCCGGCCAGGCTGGTGCCGCCGCCGCGCGCCAGCACCGGGACGCCGTGCCGGCGGCAGGCCGCCAGCGTCGCCAGCACGTCCTCGGCGTCCCGCGGCAGCACGACGCCGATCGGCACCTGCCGGTAGTTCGAGCCGTCGGTGGCATAGAGCGCCCGGCTGCCGGCGTCGAAGCGGACCTCGCCGCGCAACCGGGCGGCCAGCTCGACGCCCAGCGCCGCGGCGGCGGGTGGGAGCGGAGACGAAGGTGGCGGCGCCGACGCCTGCCGGCGCCGGTCCGGGCGAGACGAGTGGAGTGGGAGCGGCACGTCGCCGGCATCATAGCGCCGCCCGGCGGGCATCGGAGCTACAATGCGGCCGTCGTTTTCACCGCTTACGGGAGGAGGGTTCATGAGCAGAGCTGAGAATGGTGCGGCGGGCGCGCTGGTGTCGTCGCTGGTCGTCTGGCTGGCGGTCTTGGCGCCGGAGGGGTCGCCGGCGGCGGCGCAGGCGCGCGACCTCTCGAAGGTGGAGATCAAGGTCACGCCGGTGGCCGGCAGGGTGTACATGCTCGAAGGGTCCGGCGGCAACATCGGCGCCTCGGTGGGGGAGGACGGCATCCTGATCGTCGACGACCAGTTCGAGCCGCTGGCGCCGAAGATCCGCGCCGCCCTGCAGGGTATCGCCGGCGGCGGCAAGCTCAAGTTCGTGATCAATACCCACTGGCACGGCGACCATACCGGCGGCAACGTGGTGTTCGGCGCGGAGGCGCCGATCCTCGCCCAGACCAACGTCCGCCTGCGCATGTCGAGCGAGCAGTCGGTGATGGGGCAGAAGGTCCCGCCGTCGCCGCGTCAGGCGCTGCCGGTGATCACCTTCGACCAGGGGGTGTCGGTGCACTGCAACGGCGAG
>DATGHG010000501.1:0-22297 GCA_035308185.1 Thermoanaerobaculia bacterium
GGAAGTCGCCGGTGATGCCGGTCAGCGCGGTCAGGAAGAGGTTGCCGAAGGAGTGGCCGAGGAGGCCGCCGCCGTTCGGGAAGCGGTACTGGAACAGGCGGGCTAGCAGGTCCTCGTCGTCCGCCAGGGCGACGATGCAGTTGCGGATGTCGCCTGGCGGCAGTACCCCGAACTCCCGCCGCAGCCGGCCCGAGGAACCGCCGTCGTCGGTGACGGTGACGACGCCGGTGAGGCAGCCGAGGCGCGCCGAGCCGACGTGATGCTTCAAGCCGCGCAGCAGCGCCGACAGGCCGGTGCCGCCGCCGATCGCCACCAGGGAGTTGCCGCCCGTCGCCTGCGGGCCGGGGCCTGCCATGGGTGCCACGGGCTAACGCTTTTTGAGCTCGATGAGGATCTGCTTGGCGACCGACTTCAGGGTGTCGAACACTCCGACGCCGGTGGTGGCGATGGCTTCGAAGGTCGGCTCCCGCTTGTAGTTCAGGGTGCGGTACATCTCTTCGGCCGGCGCGACGTTCGCAAGATCCCGCTTGTTGAATTGCAGGGCATAGGGAATGGTGTCCAGGTCGAAGCCATGCTCCTTCAAGTTCTGTTCCAGGTTGCGGATCGACTCGATGTTGGCTTCCATCCGCTCCTCCTGGCTGTCGGCGACGAACACCACTCCGTCGACCCCCTTCAGGATCAGCTTGCGGCTGGCGTCGTAGAACACCTGACCGGGCACCGTGTAGAGGTGGAAGCGGGTGGTGAAGCCGCGGATGCTGCCGAGGTCCAGGGGCAGGAAATCGAAGAACAGCGTGCGGTCGGCCTCGGTGGCCAGCGAGATCATCTTGCCCTTCGAGTCGGGCGAGGTCTTGTTATAAATGTATTGCAGATTGGTGGTCTTGCCGCACAGCCCGGGACCGTAGTAAACGATCTTGCAGTTGATCTCCTTGCTGGCGTAGTTGATGAAAGTCATCCGCTTGCCTCACTCCGCGCCCCGCATTGCCGGGCACCGGGCACCGGGGAGAGGGGGGATTCCGCCGCCGGTCCCAAGGACCGTCCGGCCCCGGCCGGAGCCGGTCGATGCCAGGCGCCCGCGGCTACTCCCCGAATAGCGCGTCGATGTCGTCGTCGGTGATCTCGGCGAAAGGGCTCGAGTGCGAAGGTCCCTGGGCGTCCCGCTCGCCCTTTTGTAACATGACCTCGAAGATCTTCTCGAGGTCGCCGTTGGCACGCTTGACCCGCAGCCGCACCAGGCCGAGCGAAGAGCGGTCGTCGAAGATCACGACCAGGATCGCGCGCTTGGCGACGATCGAGATATGGATGTGGTCCTGCTGCCCTTCATGGAAGAGCACCGAGAACTCACGCTCGCCGATGAGCTTGGCCAAGCCGTCGGTGGCGGCGACGTTGCCGGCGGTGAGCGAGGCCAGCGAGGTGGTGTCGAACTGCTCGATCTCGCCCGCGGCCGCGATCTGCTGGCCGTTCTTGTCGATCAGGAAGACAGCCTTGCCATTGGCCTCCTGGCGCAGGCGGCGCAATGCCTCCTCCAGATGCTTGAACTCTTCTTCGTAGAGCACGAAGTCGGCAGCGCCCATGGCCTATCCTTTCCAGACCGGGCGACGATACACCATCCCGAGTGGGTCCGTCAAAGCTTTGATTTCAAGGCAGTTGCCATTGGGTTGCCGGTTCCGGGGCGGCCCGGCGGCGGCGGCGAAGCTAATGGAAGAGCCGCCAGCCGGTCAGGATGTCGGCTTGCGCGATCAGCAGATCGCCGCCGGCGAGCTGGAACCGCACCGGCACCGGTTTGCAGCCGCCGCCGCCCGCGTTGACCTCGGCGAGGCGGAAGGACTTGTCGCACTTGTTGCACACCACCCACTCGCCCTCGTGCCGGAAGCCGCGCTTGGACTTGGCGCAGACCTCCGAGGCGTCGAAGGCGACCTGCACCTGCCCCGAGGCGTCACGGCCGACGAAGAACCAGATTTCCTGGTTGGCGGGATTGAGGAAGTGAAAGAAGCGCACCTGCTGCGGCCCGAGGCCGGCGAGGCTGACCCTCACCGAGCCATCCGGCTCGGCCGCGACCCGCTCGTAGGGCGCCCTCCCGAACCGGCCGTCGAGCGCCAGGTCGGCTACCACCACGGTGCCGGTGAACAGCACCACGGCAAGAACCCCATGAACGGGTTTGAATCGCATGATCAACCATTGTGTCCTACCCGCGCCGGCTGGGCAACACCTCCGCGGCCCGGCGGCAGGACTTCCTTGCAGAGCCAGTCGCCGATCAGGGCGGCGGCGGCGGCGTGGCCGCTCTCGTTCCAGTGGCCCTCTCCCGGGGTGGTGTTGGAGAAGCCGTGGAGGAAGACGTGGTTGCGGACCGCGAGGTCCTGCAGCGGTGGGGCGAGGTCGAGGACCGGAATGCCGGCGGCGCTGCCGAAGGCGGCCAGGCGGCGGCCGGGGTAGAAGAGGTCGGCGACTCCCAGCTTGCCCATGAAGACGGCGCGCACCGCGGGATCGGGATGCACCTGGATACCGGTGGTGAGCGTCACCAGGGCGAACGGCACGCGGTGCGCGGCGGCGTCGTCGCGCATGGCGGCGACCATCGCCTCGGTGACCCGCCAGGCGTCGCGCCAGTCCTGGTCGCGCGGCGGCGAGTAGACGGCGTTGTCGAGGCCCAGCTCCTCCAGCGCTTCGCCCTCTTCCTTGCTGCGCGCCTTGGCGGCGCCGATCCAGCCGTCCACCACGCTCTTGCCTTGCTTGGCCAGCTGCAGCAGGCGCAGATGGTCGTAGGCGCCATACGCCAGCCTGGCGGCGGTGGTCTGGCGCAGGCGGTAGCCGGCGGCGGTGCGGAAGGAGTCGTCCAGCGCCAGGCGGCCGCCCGCGCCGAGGGTGAAATACGGGCGCAGCGGGTCCTGCTCGAGCGTCCGGGCGTTGTTGCGCACGTCGTTGCCGGGGTAGAAAGCGAGCAGCACCAGATCCGGCTGGAAGCGCCAGACCTGCGTCCGGAGCGTCACCAGCTCCTGGGCGGTGCCGTAGCCGGCGACGCCGAAGTCCAGCGCCTCGACCGTGCGGCCGGCGGCTGCCGGGCAGGCGGCCAGCCGCCGCTCGAGCAGTTTCCAGAACGTCCGCTCGACCGGCACCTGCAGCGCCTCGGCGCAGGAATCGCCGAGCACCGCGATGCGCAGGCGTCCCGCTGGCTTCGCCGTTGCGTGCTCGACGTCGCGCAGGCCGGCGCTGCTGATCTGCACCCAGGCCAGCCCCTCCTTGCGCCACCAGCCTTCGGCGCCCGGCCGCAGCGCCCACCCGCGGTCGGGATCGGGCCGGTAGAAGTTGGGGTAGGAGATGCCGGCGATGCGCAACGCCGCCTCGCCCACCAGCAGCGCCAGCGCGGCAGCGGCGGCCGCCAGCGCCAGCTTGGCCGTTCTCGAGGCGGAAGCAGCCACTAGAGCATCGCCGGGCGGCGGCCGGAACCGGCCAGGACAGCGCCAACCAAGAGGGACCGGAGCGCCCCGGCTAGAACAACGTATAGATGAACGGCGCGGCGGCCTGGCTGGTCACCACCAGCACGATGACCAGCGCCAGGATGAGCACGAAGGGCACGATCCAGTAGACCTTGTGCTGGCGGGCGAACTGGAAGATCTCGCCCATCACCGAGCCGACGTAACGGAGCTTGCGCATGACGGTCTTTCTCCTCGGTGCCGGCGCCTCATGGGAGCGCCGGCGAGCTGCCGCGATTCTATCCTCGTGCGATCAGTCCAGCTGATAGTCCTGCCGCCAGTTGCCGCGGTCGGCGAACGCCGGCTGGGTCCGCTTGTCGAGCAGGAAGGGACCCAGCACCAGGTAGTCCATCTCGGTGCGCATGAAGCAGCGATAGGCGTCCTCCGGCGTGCAGACGATCGGCTCGCCGCGCACGTTGAAGCTGGTGTTGACGATCACGCCGTAGCCGGTCTCGCGCTCGAACTCGGCGAGCAGCGCGTGATAGCGGGGGTTGTCCTCGCGCGAGACGGTCTGGATGCGGGCCGAATAGTCGACGTGAGTGATCGCCGGGATGTCCGAGCGCGGCCGGTTGACCCATTCGACCAGCGGCAGGCCCTCCTCGTCGCCCTGGCGCGGCACCCGGCGCGAGCCCACCACGTCGGCCACCAGCAGCATGTAGGGCGAGGGCCGGTCGAGCTCGAAGTAGTCCCCGACCCGCTCCTCGAGCACGCTGGGGGCGAAGGGCCGGAAGCTCTCCCGGTACTTGATCTTGAGGTTCATGATCGACTGCATCCGCGCCGAGCGGGCGTCGCCGACGATCGAGCGGTTGCCGAGCGCCCGCGGGCCGAACTCCATGCGGCCGTGGCAGAGACCGACGACGTTCTCTGCCGCGATCAGGCGGGCGATCCGCGGCGCCCAGTCGGCGTCGGCCAGCTCCTCGTAGGGCAGCCCCAGGTGCTCGAGGTACTCGCGGATCGGCTCGGCCCCGAACTCCGGACCCAACAGGGCGCCCTGCATCAGGTCCCGGCGCTTGCCGGTGTTACCACCGTTGCCGGTGCTGCCGGCGCTGCCGCCGTTGCCGGTGGCGGTGGCGGTGACGCGCGGCTTGCCCATGGCGTTGTGCCAGACGGCAAGCGGGGCGCCGAGCGCGCCGCCGGCGTCGCCGGCCGCCGGCTGGATCCACAGGTCGTCGAAGATGCCGGCGCGCAGCAGGATGCCGTTGGCCACGCAGTTGAGCGCCACGCCGCCGGCCAGGCAGAGGTTGCGCTTACCGGTGAGCTCGCGGGCGTGCCGCGCCAGCTTCAGCACCACCTCCTCTGTCACCTCCTGGATGGAGCGGGCGAGATCCATCTCGCGGACGCCGATCGGCGACTCCGGCTGCCGAGGCGGCCCGCCGAACAGGGCGGCGAAGCGCTGGTTGGTCATCTCCAGGCCGTCCAGATAGCCGAAGTACTCCATGTTCAGGCGGAACGAGCCGTCGTCCTTGACGTCGATCAGCTCCCGCTTGATCAGGTCGGCGTAGCGGCCGGTGCCATAGGGGGCCAGCCCCATCAGCTTGTACTCGCCCGAGTTGACCTTGAAGCCGGTGAAGTAGGTGAACGCCGAGTAGAGCAGCCCCAGCGAGTGCGGGAAGCGGATCTCGCGGACCAGCCGCAGTCGATGGCCCTCGCCGACGCCGATGGTGGTGGTGGCCCACTCGCCGACGCCGTCCAGGGTCAGCACCGCCGCCTCGTCGAACGGCGACGGATAGAAGGCGCTCGCGGCATGCGCCTCGTGATGCGCGGTGAAATAGATCGGCGGGCGGCTGCCGGCGGCGGCGCCGCCAGCAGTGCCGCGCAGCTCGTCGAGCGCCTCCTCGATGCGTGGTGGGATCCAGAGCTTCTCGCGCAGCCATAGCGGCAGTGCCTGCACGTACGAGCGCAGCCCGCGCGGCGCCACCGCGAGATAGGTCTCGAGGATGCGGTGGAACTTGAGCAGCGGCTTGTCGTAGAAGACGACGCCGTCGAGGCTGGCGGGCTTGCCGTCGCCGTTGCCGGCCTGTGCCAGGCAATAGCGCACCGCATGCGCCGGAAAGGCGCTGTCGTGCTTGATGCGGGTGAAGCGTTCCTCCTGCGCCGCGGCCACGATGCGGCCGGAGTCGATCAGGCAGGCCGCCGAATCGTGGTAGTAGCAGCTGATGCCGAGCAGCTTCACGTCAGAACTGCTTGCGGTAGGACTCGCCGGCGGGAACGCCGCCGTCGGTCGGCGTCCAGTAGCTGGCGAGCGCCGGATCGGCGAAGCGGGTGAGGTCCAGCTTGCCGGTGGCGCGCATCAGCAGGCCGACCGGCAGGAAGAGCAGATAGAACAGCAGCGTCATCAGCACCCAGGTGACGCCGGTGCCGACCCAGTGACCGAACCGCTCGAGCCCGCCGCGCAGGCGGCGGTAGAGGGTGAGCGGCGCCGCCTGCGCCAGCAGCGCGACCGCCACCGCCACCGCGGCGACGACCACTGCCGTCCCGGCACGGTGCAGCAGAAAGGCGAGCGCCGCCGCCACCGCCAGGCCCACGGCGCCGCCGATCGCCCCTTCGCGCCGCGCCGCCGCGGCGGCCGCCGCCGCGGGCGGGCCGCCGGGCCTGCCCGTGTCCGCTGCCGTGCGCCAGGTCCACCCCGGCGACGACGGCTGCCATTGGATCTCTCCCATCGATTCCTCCGGGGCCGCAATCGTCGCCAGCCCCTGCTTGCCGGCCCAATAGGGTAGTCGCGATCGGGGCGGGCTGCAACCTCGAGCCGCCGGCGGCGCGGGCGCGGGCAGCCCGGGTTGCACAATTTTGGTTGCATAGAGCCATGGCTTCCTCTACAATCTCTGCAATATCGCTCCCTGGCGCACGCCGCCAAACGACGCTGGACGACCGCTGGTCGGGTCGATACGCAACCGCATCAGGAGGTCCGGTCTTGAACAGGATGAGAGCCTCGATCCCGCTCCCGCCAGCCGTGCTCGGCGCCCTGGCGCTGGCCGCCCTGCTGCCCGCTCCCGCCCTGGCGGGGATCGTCTTCGTGCCGCTGGCCAGTCAGCTCTCGATCGGCGGCGCCAGCTACACCACCAAGGTGTGGGTTTCCAATCCTGACCAAACGACGCACCACTTCGTCACCATGTTCATCCCGCAGGGCGTCGACGGCACCTCCCTGCAGTCGCCGAGCGGCAGCATCAACGTGGCGCCCAGCGCCACCACGGTGCTGGACGGCGTGGCGCCTGCCGGGCAGAGCGGTCTCCTGGAAGTCAGCGGCGGGCCGCAGCTGGTGGTGGGCGCCAGCCTGGAGGTGACGGACGCCAACGGCAACCTGCTGGGAGCCGCCGCCATCCCGGCGATCAGCCAGGCCAATGCGCTTGCGGCCGGCGGCTTCGTCGAGCTGCAGGGCCTGCAGCGCAACACGGGCGGCATGCTCACCGACTTCTCGCTGGTCAACCTCGATGGCGCGGCGGCGCAATGCACCGTCGCGGCCTTCGCTACGACCGGCCCGGCGCTGGCGGCGCCGACGACGCTGTCGATGTCGCCGCTGTCGCGGCGCGATTTCGCGGACGTGCTGGCGATCCTGGGCAGCGAGACGATCGCCGATGCGCGCATCGTCGCCACCTGCGATCACACCTTCTTCGCCTTCGCCACCGTCTATCAGCCCGGCGGCGCCGGCTTCCAGTTCGTCGGCCCGTCGCCGGCGCTGACCGGCACCCTCGGTCCCGGGATCCCGACCGGCAGCGGCGGCGGCCCCGGCACCGCGCCGGGCACCGTGACCTTCACCGCTCCCGGCATCTTCCTCAACGCGACCAACGCCGACTCCGAGGCGGACTTCAACATGCCGGTGCCGACCGGAGTGCCGTTCAAGCGCGCGACGTTCGATTGGGACATGCGCATCGGCACCTTCCCGACCGGCCTGTTCACCGGCGTCATGGCCTTCCGGCGGCCGAACAGCTCGCGGGCGCTGCGCGAGCCCTTCTGCGCCGTCCAGATCGTCAACCGGAACTCCAAGACGCTGCTTGACCTCGGTCTCGAGACCGCTTTCGTGCGGACCACCGGTCCCTGGAAGCAGAACAGCGCCTACCACCTGGAGCTGACCTACGACCTGACGGTCAATCAGTGCTCGCTCGCCGTCTCGGTGGGCGGGTCGGTGATCTACACCATCGCCGGTCCGGCACAGTGGTTCGACATGAGCGCCAACAACAACCCGCTGCAGGTCGCTTTCGGCCAGACCGGCATCGGCGACGGCGCCTACTATCCGCCGATCGGCTGGTCCTTCTCGAACCTCAGCGTGGTGCTGGTGCCCAAGTAGGACAAGAGCGAGATCGGGGCCAGCTCCGATTGTTGCCAATCAGTTAACGAAGACCATCCTGGCGGCCAGCGCCAGGGTGAGCGCCGCCTCGCTCGCCAGCACCAGCGCCACCGCGGCGTCCCGGCGGGCTGCCGGCTTCTGCGCACCCGCGCCGTCCTTGGCAGCGCTGGCGGCGGTGCCGGCACTGCCAGCGCCCCCGGCACCGCTTGCAGCGGCGGCGGCGAACAGGCAGGCGAACGGCATCCAGATCAGCCAGATCCTCCCCGCTTCGCCGCGCACGCCGCCCGAGAGCAGCAGCAATACCAGCAGGGTGCACCAGGTCCAGGCCGCCAGGCGCTCCCGGGGCATCGCCAGCGCCGCCTTCAGCCGCGGGGTCGTCCGCGGTGGTCGCGATATCGTCGCGACGGCCAGGATCAGCACCGCCGGCGACAGCAGCAGGGCGAAGTCGTACGGGTTCCACAGCAGCCAGGTGAGGTAGGAGCGCGGCTCCACCGCGATGCGGTGGTGCAGCTCCAGGGCGGTCCGCAGCGCGTGCCAGGGATCGTGGCCGGCGCCCACCGCCAGCGCCAGGTAGGGGAGGGCGAACCCGGCCGCCAACGCGCTCCAGCGCAGCCAATCCGGGCTGGTTTCCGCCTCGCCGCCGGTCTCGTCGCCAGGTGCGTGCCGGGCGCCGCGCCCCGGGGCGGCCACGGCGCAGGCCGCCACCAGCGGCAACGCCGGCAGGCAGCCGTAGCTCAGGAAGCAGGCGGCAAAGAGCAGCAAGCCGGCCGCCGCCGCACGCAGGCGGCCGCCGGCGGCGGCGAGGCAGGCGGCGCCGACCAGCAGCGCCGGCAGCGCCTGGTCGAAGGATGGAGTGAACAGCGACCGCGCCGGCACCAGCAGCCAGAGGACGGCGGCCAGCATCGCCGTCTCCGGCCCCTGGCCCCAGATGCGTGCCAGCCGATAAAGCGGCCAGGCGGCGAGCGCCGACAGCGCCGGCAGCAATAAGGCGAGGACCGTCACCACCCACGGCCCAGGCGGCGGCTGCGGCACCGGCCGTCCATGGCTGCGGGCGCGCTGCAACTCGCGGTCGATGGCCGCGGTCGCCAAGGCCGGCAGGCTGCTGCAACCGCCCCCGCCCCCGCCATTGCGCCCGCCGCCGGTGGCCAAGGTCGCCGGAGGGCAGGGGGCGGGGGGCGGCAGCAGCCGGTCGAGCCAGCCAAGGGCGCGGACCGCCAGCAGCGGCCCCGGAGGATGGGTGAGCGAGTGCTGATTGAGGCCGGCGCTGGCCGCCGGATAGTCGGCCAGCAAGGCGCCGGTCGCCGGCGCGAGGGCCGCGTCCCAAACGTACCCGAAGCTGTTGCGCGACACCAGCGCCGCGGTCACTCTCGCGAGGCCCCCCGGCTGTGCAACGGTGAGGGCGAGAGTGAAGGCGGCGCCGCAGCTCACCGCCAACAGCGGCGCGCCGCGCCAGCCGGCCAGACGGCGATGACCCCACGCCAGCCCCAGGCCGCCAAGCGCGGCGGCGAGGACGAGAGCTGCCGGACCGCGGAGGTCCAAGCCGCCGGCGGAATACTCCCAGCGCCACTCGGCGGGGCCGTTGGCCCACGGCTGCCGGGTCCACGCCGCCAGCGCCAGAGCGGCGTTGGCGGAGGCCAGCAGCACCAGAAAAATCCGGTGGCTCATCGCGGCATCCGGCGGGATAAGCCTAGACCGATAGCCGAGGGAGGGAGGGAGCACCGTCGCCCCTTCCGCCGCTCCGGTCGCGGCTCCGGTCGGCGGTCGCAACCTGGACGGGTCCGGTTTCATGCTTCGGGGTCGACGCGGGCGGTGAGACTAGGGATGAAGATCGCGGACGGCCGGCAGCAGCCCGAAGCCGTCCGCGGCGCGGACTCCGGCCAGGATCGCCGCCGTCACCGCGCGCTCGGCGAGCACCCCGATCTGGTGGACGTGCGCGGGCCGCTCGCCGGTCGCCAGGGTGACGACCAGATCGCCGTCGAACAGCGTGAGCGCCGGCGCCAGGGCGCGATAGAGACCGCCGCAAGCCATCTGGCAGACCTTGAGCGCGGCGCGCTTCGAGAGCTCGGCGTCGGTCATCACCACCGCCAGCGTGGTGTTGCCCTCCCACGGGCTCGGCGCGGTGGGCACCAGCGCGGCCAGCACCCGCTCGGCGCCCACCAGCCGGCGCGAGTCGGGAGCGGCGCGGCAGCCGGCGACGAGCGCGCCGCCGTCGGGGTCGCGCACGTCGCCGAAGGCGTTCACCGCGACCAGCGCCGCGACCGTGGGGCCGCCGGGGACCGCCAGGCTGGCGAAGCCGATGCCTCCCTTCATCCCGCACTCGCGGCCGAGCGCCTTGCCCACGGTCGCCCCGGTGCCTGCCCCGACGCTGCCCATCGCCACCGGGCCACCGCCGGCGCCCCGCAGCGCCTGTTCCACCAGCGCCCGGCCGGGCCGCGCCTGCGGATCGCCGAAGCCGAGGTCGAACAGGATGGCGGTCGGCACCAGCGGCACCCTGGCGACGCCGGCGTCGAAGCCGCGGCCGTCGCGGGCCAAGGCGTCCACCACCGCGTCGGCGGCCGACAGGCCAAAGCCGCTGCCGCCCGCCAGCACCACGGCATGGGCGCGGGTCGCCAGGTGATGACTGCCGATCAGCGAATCGAACTGACGGGTGCCGGTCGCCGAACCCCTCAGCTCCGCCGCCGCCACCGCTCCCTCCGGGCAGAGCACCACGGTGACGCCGGTCATGCCGACCGTGTCCGAGCCGTGCCCGATGCTGAAACCGCGGATGGTCAGCTCGCCCGAAGGCGCCGGCAGAGGCGGTGCATCCACGCCGCGTATGCTAACCCGCATCGCGCGCCCAGCGGGTCCGCCAGCCCCCGCTCAGGGCGCCAGCAACGTGCGGTCCGGTTGCAGGGGGCGGCTGGTGTCGAGATGGCCTGAGAAGGTGATGCGCTGGGTGCCGTTCCACAGCAGCACCACGCGGTTCACCTCCGGCACGTTGAGCGCCAGCGAATCGACCACGCTGTAGACCCGCTGGATCTCCTCGGTCGATCCCGACTCGGGCGGATCCTCGTGGTCGGGCCAGCGCAGGTCGACGAAGGCGATGCCGTCGGCCGACAGCTCGACGCTGCCGAGCTTCACCTCGGGCGGGAAGGGCCGCACCAGCCCGCCGGCGGTCGCGGCGGTCGCGGCGGTCGCGGGCGCCGGCGGTGCCTGCGGGGTCGCCCCTCGGGCCGGTGCGGCCGGCTTGGCGCCAGCCGCTGCCGGCGGCGTGGGCGCCCCCGCCGTCGCCGGTGTGGGCGCCGTCGCCGTCGCGGGTCCGGCAAGCAGGGCCTCGAGCACCTTGCGGATGCGGTCCTTCGGCTGGTCGCTCACCGGCAGCTCGCGGCGTTCCGCCCGCAGCCCGCTGCCCGCCGGGAAGTAGAGCTCGAAGGCGTGGAGCTCCGTGCTCGCGGGACCGGTTGCTCCCGCGGTGGCGGCATGGCGTCCTGCCCGTCCGCCGCCGCGCCCGAACTGCCACCACCAGGCAAGGCCGCCGACGACCAGGCAGAGCGCCACGGCGAGGGTCCACCCTGCCGCGCGGCGACTCATGGCGGCGCCGGCGAGCCGGGATTGGAGCGCACGGCCCCCTGAGGGGGTGGCAGCGGCGGCGTCGAGCGCCGGTCGCCTTGAGGCGCTTCGAGATAGCGGCCGATGGCTCGCACCAGCGCCTCGACGAGGTCGGCGCGGTAGGCCGGGTTCTGCAGCTTGGCTTCCTCCTCGGGGTTGCTGATGAATCCGAGCTCCACCAGCACCGCCGGCATGGCGGCACCCATCAGCACCCGGAACGGCGCCTGCTTGACGCCGCGGTCCTTGAGCTCCAGCGCCTGGTTGAGCTCGGCCTGCACCAGGCCGGCGAAGCGCTGGCTCTCGGCAAGATGATGGCTCTGCGCCAGGTCCCAGAGGATCATCTGCAGGTCCTGGGTTTCCTGGCCCGCATCGGCCGCCTGTGGCGCGGCGCCCGCGCCGGTCACGTTTTCGGCGGCGGCGGCGCTGGCCGCCCGGGTGTCGGTCGCCTGGGAGCTGAGGAAGTAGGTCTCGGCACCGTGCGCTCCCGATCCCAGGGAGGAGTTCAGGTGCAGCGAGACGAAGAGGTCCGCCTTGTTCTGGTTGGCGACGGCGGTGCGGCTGTCCAGGGGCAGCTTCGAGTCGTCGTTGCGGGTCAGCACCACGCGCACCTGCAGGCGCTGGGTCAGGCGCGCCTCGAGGTCGCGGGCGAGCACCAGCGTCAGCTCCTTTTCGGCGATGCCGCCAGGACCGATGGCGCCGGTCTCGGTGCCGCCGTGGCCCGGATCGATGACGATGGTGCGGGTGCTCGAGCGCAGGTCGGCGGCGGCGGCGCTCGGCCCGACGGGCACCTGCGCCGCCGACTTGCGATGGACGTCGAACACCAGGCGGAACGGGTTGTCGAGCAGGTAGCTCTCGACCTCCGCGTCGGGTGCCAGCTGGATGCGCACCTGCTGCGGCGCGAAGGTCACGTCCTGGACCAGGCTGTCCTCCACCTTCTTGCGCACCGGCAGCGCCAGGCGGTCGGCCAGCAGCTGCACCTCGACGACGCCCGGCTGCTGCTGGTTGAGGCGGTAGCGCGGAGTCTCGGGAAACTGCAACACCACGGTGGTCATCCCCTGCAGGTGGACGACGTCGAGCATCACCTTGATCTCGCGCGTCTCGCGACGGGAGATGAGCAGCCGTGATTCCTCGGGCCGCCAGTCGAAGGAGAAGCCGGTGGCCGCGCCCCACGTCTTGCGCAGGAAGTCCAGCGGCACCAGAGGGCCGCTCTCGCCGCGGACCGGCGGCTGCGACAGCGAGACGATCTCCTCGCCGACGGTGATGATGGCATTGCCGATCCCGGTCACCACCTCGGTGGCCTCGATCTTCAGGTTGTAGCTCTCGCCGGCGTCGTCGCTGGTGAGCTGGCCGCCCAGGTTGTCGACCAGCGGCTTGAGCGCGAACAGCGGGCCGCCGGGAGTGATGGTCACCGGCACCGCCAGCTCGCGCCCGTCGAGCACCACCGCCGGACCGCGTGGAGGAGCCTCCGGACGCCCGATCTGGGCGGCGACAAGAAGGGGAAGGGCTAGAAGGAGGGTCGCCAGGAGGATCAGGCGATGCAGCTCGGTCACCCGCGAAGGATAACACCTCCCGAGCAGCGGGTTGTCTTATGCTTGGCGGCGCGCATGGGGCGCCTTGGAGGGGAGACGACGATGGAGATCCGGCAGTTTCGGGTGGTGGTCCGCGCACGGAGCTTCGAGCGCACCTGCCGCTTCTATGGCGAGACGCTTTCCTTGCCGCGGCTGCAGAGCTGGGACCGGGAGGATGGGCGCGGAGCGATCTACCAGGCCGGGGCGGCGGCGATCGAGGTGCTGGGGCGACCGGCGGGCACTGCCGACCGGGATCGGGAGCGCGACGAGAGCTTCGACTACCAGGGCCCGCACCACAAGCTGGTGCTGGTGATGCTGGTGCCTTCCGCGGAAAAGACTTATCAGGAGCTGCTGCAGCGGGACAAGAACGTCCCCGGCGGTTTGCGGCAGGACGCCGACGGTTGCCTCATCTTCGACACTCACGATCCCGACGGCGTGCGGGTCGTTTTCAAGCAACTGGACGGCTGACGGCGCGCCAGCCGCCGCCGGGGCGCACCCTCCCCGGCCGCGGCGGCAGGCCGGCCCGCTTGTCCGTTTGTCCTCAAGGGAGCTGGTCGGGTGGCTCCTGGGACACCTCGCCCGACTGGCGGAGCGTGGGCGGGGTGCGCCAGTCGATGCGAAACGCGCGGTTGGCGGGGGCTGGCTCGGCGCCGGCAACTGCCGCCGGAGGCGATGACGGAGCCGCCGCCGCGGCGGCCCGGTTCTCGACCGGATCGACGGGGGGCGGACTGGTCAGCGCTTCGAGCAACGCTTCGGTGACCAGGATCTCGCCCGCGCCGCCGCCGGCGCAGAGCGCCGCGGCGCGGCCCACCGGCTTGCCGATGGCGGTGTACTCCAGCCGGCGCTCGCTGCCGATGCTGCCCGCGAAGACCTGGCCGAGGTCGATGCCGATGGCGACGTCGAGGCGAGGGCGCTGCTGGCGGCTCCACTCGCCGTTGAGGCGCTCGAGGCCGCGCTGCATGCCGACGGCGGCCTGCACCGCCTCGTCGGCGTCGTCCTTTTGGCTTAGCGGTGCGCCCCAGAACGCGGTCAGGCCGGTGCCGGTCACCTGGTCGAGGGTGCCGCCGTGCTCGAAGACCACGTCCAGCGCCTCGGCGAAGAAATCGCCCAGCTGGCGGGTGATCTCGGCGGGTTGCAGCTCCTCGGCCAGCTCGGCGGCGCCGCGGATCTCGCAGCACAGGAAAGCCACCTTGCGCCGGTCGCCGTCCAGCCGCACGCCGCCGCTCTCGCCGGCGATCTGGTCGGCGACGAACGGGGCGAAGTGGCGCTGGAAGCCGGCCTGCGTCACCGCCTCGTGGCGCGCCCGCTCCATCAGCGACAGGTTTTCGAGCGTCACCGCGACGACGCCGGCGAAGGCGGTGACGAACTCGAGGTCCTCGCGTCCCAGCGCCTCCTGTCCCGCCGCCACGTAGAGCAGGCCGACCGCCGTCGCCTGCATCCCGAGCATCGGCGCGCAGATTGCCGTGCCGAACCGTTCGGCGCCCGGTTCGTCGTCGGGCGTGATGGCGGCCGTGCCGGCCACCGCCGCGACGGCGCCGCTGCCGGTCGCCGGACGGGATCCCGTCTCGCTCGCCACGGCGACTACGCCGGTGCCGCTGCGCACGGCACCGCTACCCGTGGCGTGCCGAGCTCCGCCGGTGCCGGTCTCGCCGCCGGCCGGCTCGCCGCTGCCGGTCGCCGGCACCGCGGCGTCGGGGTCCGCCGCGGCACCGGCGCCGCCGGGGGCCGCCGCGGCATCGGCGGGCGCAGCGGTGGGGGCGGGGGCGCCGGGAGCGGGGAAGGAAACGACGCGGGCGATCGAGTCCGTGCCGGTCGCCGGCGCTCTTTCGGTGATCAGCACCGCGACCCGTTCGATGCCGGCCTTGCGCGCCGCCAGCCGCGGCACCCGGCCGCCGGCGCTGCCGCCGGGCCGCACCTTGCTCACCCGCGGCGTCATCTCGTCCTCGTCGCCGCGGGTGAGGATCTCGACGCGCTCGACGCGCATCGCCTGCAGCAGCAGCCGCGCGGCCTTGTCGAGCAACCGCGCCGGCTCGCCCTGCTGTGAGAGCTCCTTGGCGGTCTCGAGCAGCACGGCGAGAGCGTTCGCCCGCCGCTCGGCGGGGGTCTCGCCGGTCACCCGCAGCGACCGTCCGGCCGCGGACGGCGACTCGGGCGCCAGCAGGGTGGCAAGCTCGGTCACGCTCTGGGCGCGTATCTGTTCGAGGATCTCGAGCTGGCCGGAGTCGCCCTCGCCGGCGGACTCGGCGATGCCGCCGGTCGCCCGCTCCGCCAGCACCTGGAAAACCACCTTGCCGAAGGCCACCCGCGCGCCGGGAGCGGCGACCCCCTCGCTGATCCGTGCGCCGTTGATGAAGGTGCCGTTGGTCGAGCCGAGGTCGCGCACCCGCAAACCGGCCGCGGCAGCCTCGAGCTCGCCATGATGGCGCGACACCGTCAGGTCGCGGATGGGCACGTCGCAGGCAGGCGAGCGGCCCACCACCAGCGTACGCCCCGCCGGCACCGTGACTGCCTGGCTGCCGTTGGCAGCGATCAGTTTCAAGCCCAGACGCAAAGCCCGCTCTCTCCATGCCGGTAGGCCGACTCAGCCCCCAGCCGACAAGAAATTACCGGGACACCGAAAGGATGTCACCGAACCGCGCCCGCCGCAACTGCCGACCCTTCCAGAGTCGCAACGTGCGAAACCGGATTACGTTCCCGCGGCATTCCCGCGGCCGGGCCGTGTCAGGCCTGTGACGCCGGTCATTTACTGACCCGGTACTGACCCGGCGCCCGGCTTCCCGTCTCGGTTGATGGCGAGATGCCCGCTATGTTACCGTTCGGCCTGTCTGGGACGCACGGCGCATTCGTCTAGGGGTCCAGGACGCCGGCCTCTCACGCCGGTAACACGGGTTCGAATCCCGTATGCGCTACCACCGCCAGACCTCCCGCAGTTGAGCACTGCAACGCCCGCCGCAAACAGCCCACCCTGGGCGCGGTCCAGATCCAGCATGGTGCCGCCCATCGCGTCGAAGATGCGCCGCATGGTGGAGAGGGTGGGCATCGAGCGGCCGGTTTCGTAGCGGCTGAGGTTCGATCGGCTCACCCCCACGCTTGTCAGATCGTCTCCACCGCGTGGCACGTCCGGCAGGACTTCGCGGCGCCAACGGCGCGCGCCGCGATCTCGAACGCCTGGTGCGGGAGCTCACACCACCACTGCGGCGGCTCCTACGGCTGAGCTTCGGGCTGGGTCTCGATGCGCGCGAGCTCGCGCACCAACTTGGCGGCGCCAAGCCGTAGTCGCCACGGCAGGCACGCCGGCGCGCCATCACGCGCTTGAGAGAGCTGACGGCAGTGGAGCGTCAGGGCAGGGTTGTCTTGTTTTGCCCGCCGCGGACAACTACATAGGTAAAAGTTGTGTTCACGCTCATGCTGAGAGCTGGATCTCAGGAGGCCCGACGGGCGCCTGTATCGTACCCGTAGCGTTGCACCGTTGATCTTCGACAAGGAGGCTCCATGCAGCAAAAACCCTCTCGACTCCGGGACTGCCTGCTGATCTCGATTTGGGCTGCCAGCTCGTTCCTGCTCTCGTCTGAGATCGCCGCCCAACAGGACGCCGCTCGACCGCAGGCGCCCCCGCCCCAGGATATCGGCGCTGCGCCAGGTCATCTCCCGAAGGTGCACTACGTCCCGAGCCGGGCACCGGAGATGACCTATCCGCTGTGGGTTGACCGCTCGCTGGTTCTCAACGCCGACGGGACGGTCAATACGGCGTTGATCCACCCCCAGGGCATTCGCGAGATCCAGGCTTTACGTAGGCTCCCACGAGAGGGCGGATGCACTCTTGTAGGCCCCACCCTTCAGGACATCATCAATCTCCCGCCACGAGACAACCTGGAGGAAGCAACTCAATCCTCTCAGCTGGTCATCCTGGGCAAGGTCACGGAGAAGGCCTACGGAGTCATGGTGGACGAACCGGGTCAACTTCTTCGCGTCGAACCCGAGGAGATCCTCAAGGGTCACCCTCGGGAGGTCCCGGCATACTTCGTGTTCTTTCCGGTCGGCACCTTCAAGCTGGGTGACCTGACGATCTGCAAGACCGACAACCGCTACCCCGAACCGCCGGCGGTGGGCGACCAAGTGATCCTCTTTTCGCTCGAGTGGCAACCACTGGATCGACACGAGCCATATCTCGAGCTGGAAGACGGCGAAGGCATCGTAACGATCCACTCTAGCGGCGCGGTGAGCCTGCCGAGGCGCTTCCATGGCGAGACGACGACCTCCGTCTCGCCCAGCAAAGACGACGTCGTGGCGCGGGTGCGCGCCGCAGCCAAGGAGGGCCACTGACATGCCCGCCACGGCGATCCTCTGGATGGCCCTTGCCGCCTCGAATCAGCTTCCCGTGGAGCAGCCCGACACGGCAGGAGAGGTGGTGATTGAAGCGACCTCCTGTGTCGGCTCGCTTTCAAGCAACCCGCTCTATAGCCCGCCAGCTTGGCAGCTGGTGCCCGACAGCAATTTCCCGCCGGGAGTGGTCGGACCGGCAATGGAAGGCTGGGATAATTCGGGTTGTAACACCAACGGGTCGGCCTTTCCTCAGTTCACCTCGACTCCGACGGCAGGTTCCAAGCCGGTGCCGCTGCACTACGTCAACGGGTTGAACCAGAGCAACGTCCACTCGTGCGGCCAGACCAACGCCGGCGGAATCACCCTCTACTCCGAAGCGAAGATGCCCAACGGCACGACCACGAGCTGCGGTTCGATCGCCATCGAGATCCAGAACCTCGAGCATGAGCTGGGGCACCAGTTGGACCTGGCCGATAGCAAATGCCCAGGTTACATCATGTCTCCGGTCGCATTCCCGCCGCAGACGGGACCAATTCCACCACAGCCGAATCCGCGAGCGATCCAGCCGGCCGAGTGTGCCGAAGCGGACCAGTTCAATATCACGCCCGCCGAGCAGCCGCCGCCACTTCCGCCAAGTGTTTGCCCACCGGACTGCCCGTGCCCGGCAACCTGCCAGAGCGGCTGCGACGCGAACGGCGTATGCCTGGATAATCCCTGTTTGACGGACCCGAACCTGGCCGAATGCGGCGGCGGCGAGTGCGGTCCCGAATGCGGCGGTGGACCCATTGGCGGCGGCGGCAGCGGTGATTGCGGTCCAGACAATCCCTGCGACGATGGCGGTGGCGGTGGCATCATCATCGTGCCGCCACCGTCCCCGCCACCTCCGCGACCTGGAGCAGCACTGACGCTTCGGGGGCTCGTCGTCGGCCAGCTGGCGGCTCGAGCGTGCAGCCAGCGGCCGCTGGCGCACTTCGTCGCGCGCGTCAGAGAAGGGACGTAGCCCAAGTGCACCGCTCCTGATCGGGCAAGCGACGCCTGAAGCGCCAGGCGATCGAGGAGCCTGGGCATTGCTCATCGGCAGCAGGTGGGCGTCTGCTGGTACCCGGCCGGCGTCACGGCGGCAAGACCCATCTTCATGCGCTGCTCGACGCCGCCTCGCGGCTGGCGCCGTTCGCCGCGTTCGATCCCGCGTGCTCGGACACCAGGTTCAGCGAGCCATCTAGCTCGAGCAGCCCTGGGTCCACGAGCTTCAGGAAAAAGCCACCGCCCGCAGGCGCGAGGAGCGCGGGCAGGGCCGCGCGCCTCGCCGCTGCGTTCTCAAGCTTCTCGACCTGGCCTGTCCCGGAGACGAGAAGCAGCCGGTTCAGGGAGGAGTCCACGACAAGCACGCGGTCCAGGTTCGGGACGTAGAGGGCGCTTGAATCCATCCCGGTCGAAGCGGCCCGAGGGATAGCGAACGGCACTCCGCCGGCGGCTCGGGCGGCTTTCCGAGGCCGAGGCCGAGGCCGAGGAGGGCGAGTAGGATCGCGCCGATCGGGCCGTAAAGCCTAAAGGCGCCGTAAGTGAGGATGCCGGCCGCGGTGGCGGGCGCAGAACTCCGGGGCGTTCTCGAGGGCGAAGAGCGCGTGCTCGTACTCACCGGCACGGCCGGCCCGTGAAGGCTTTGAGTCGAGCGATGGCGCGGCGCTCGTCCCGCAGAACCGAGGTTTTCCAGCAACCAAGGACCCGGCCGGCCTCGGCAAGCGTCATCCCGAGGCGATACCGGAGATGCACCACCTGGCGCTCGCGATAGGGCAGTTGGGTGCAAGCAAGGGTCAACGCCAGCTGCTCCTCCCGGCGCTCGAGACCTGCGCCTGCACCCTCGAAGTCCTCGAGCCAGGCGGAGTTCGCGACGACCAGCGGCCCGCTTCGCTGCCGGCGCCAGTAGACGACGCACATCCAGCGCACCGTTCCCTGAAGCCATCTCTCCTTGTAGGCAATCGTCGGCCAGCGTTGGACCAGCGCCGCGAGGGCCGACTGGATCAGATCCTCGGCGTCCCAGCGAGGAATCCGCTGGCTGCAAACGAACCGCAGAAGCGCCGGCCGGAGTTGTTCCACGAGTGCGGAGATCTCGGGGCGGGGATCCGGCGGCGGCGCCATCTTCTCGGCGGCGTCAGGTAGCGCGACATGCTGACCGCAAGCACCTCTGCCAGTTATGTTCCCCGAGAAGATAATTTCGTGACTTCTCGGGACGGACGGATTTGTAGGTCTCCGAGTCTGCCGGCGCCGCCGTCGGTGTCGGCGTGGCGATCTGCTGGTGACGAGCGCGGACGTTCGGAGCTCATTCAAGGCTGACGCCCCTCCCGAGGGTCCAGCGAAGGCCCGCACGCGGCGGGAGGTCTCCGGTCGGCAGCTTCGTCGATCAGCCTTACGAACCTCCTGGCGGGCTTGGAGAGGCCCTCGACCACCTGTCGCAGCTCGTCGATCGCGCTGTGCAGTTTCCTGAATGCGTCGTCCAGCTGGCGCCCCTGACATCGCTCTCGAGCAGTTTCCTCCTGCGGCACGGGCGCCTTGCCGATCGATCCCACGGCGTGAAAGAAGTCCTCGGGCTCCACCGCCAGCGTCGCTAAGATCCTCTCGAGAGTGGCAAGCTTCATCAGCTCCTTGCCTGCCTCGTACCGGGAAACCTGGGAGCGCCCGATCTCGCAGAGGTCCGCGAGCTGAGCCTGGGATAGGCCTCTCTGGCGGCGAAGACGCTCGAGGACCTTGGCGATGTCCTTGAATGCCATGCAGGTCAGGCTTTGTGAGCCCGCCCTAAGCACCCCATCAAGGGCCTCATCGCGGGCTTTCAGGCGGCAAGGGCTCCAAGGCCGCCTCGGGATTCGACTCCCCGAACCAGTCCGTCCCCCAGGTGGACCAACACGCAAGAGACGGCCGGCGGCGGGTCTCGAGGAGGCAACTCAAGGCACGCAGCAGGCCAGGCGTGAGCCGGTCGGTCCAGCACGCCTGCTGGAAGAGCAACATCGCCGAAACCCCGGAGATCGACAGGTCGTCACCTCGGAAGCCCGGCGAAAAGACCGGCAGGACCTCGTTGCCCAGGGCCTTGACCGCCGCCTGCTCGCCCTGCTCCAAATAGAGGTCCGCGAGGTCGAGGAAGGTCAGGGCGGCGTCGAGGCCCGCCGCGTGCTCGAGGAGCGAGCGAGCTGCGTCGCGTAGCGCCTGCTCCGCCCGGCCCCTCTCGCCCAGCGCACGGTCGACCCGCGCCGCCGCCCTGCGCAGCCGGAGCCGGTCGAGGTCGTTGCCATGCCGGTCCGCGAGCTCGAGCGACATCGGCAGCAGCCGCTGCGCTGCCTCGAATTGGCCGAGCACGATCGCGACACAGACCTGCCCGTGGTGCACCGCAAAGCCGAGCCACGGGTCGCGCTCGAGCTCCAGGAGGAGCGCGGCCTCCTCGAGCTGGGCAATGGCCGCCTCCGGCTGTCCAGAGTGATGGCGGCACCAGGCCTGGTGCGCCCGGACGCGGGCCGCCAGGTGCGGCTCGGCCGCGTCGGGGGGCTCTGGACCGTCGCCGTGGTAGACCGCCCATGCGCGGTCGAGCAGCGCCAGCGCCTCCGGCAGGCGGCGTAAGTCGCGGTGAAGGAAGCTTCGAGGGCGACCGCCTCCGCTTCGACGCCCGGGTAGCCCGTGCCGGCCAGGCGCAGGGATCGCGCCACGGCGAAGTCGTCGCCGGCGGCGTGCCACTCGCCAAGCCGGCGGCGGGCGTGGCCCAGGTAGGCATGACTGAGCGCCCGGAGATCGAGGACCCAGGGCGGGCTGTAGGCCTCGCCGAGATGCGCGGAGATTTGAACCGCCAGAGACGCGATCTCGGCGGCCGTGGCGGGCTGGTCGCAGGCTGCCCGCTCGCTGCGTCGCTGCAGCAGCCGGCAGAGGCCCCAGGTCTGGAACGCCGGCTCGCGGTCGATCGCCTGGCGCTGCTCCGGATAGGGCAGCGCTTCGAGATGCCGCCAGAGGCCGGGGGCCTCGGCGCCCTCGCCCAGGGCGACGACGTAGTCCCAGTGGCCCACCTCATGGAGGCAGCCCTCGAGCTGCCGCCGCACGCAGCGGCATTCCGGGCAGAGCGCCAACACGTGGGCGAGGACCACGTCCATCAGCTCCTCGGAGTCGACCTGGCCGGTCAGCAGGCGCGCCATCAGCTCGGGCTCCAGATGGCCGGCGGGCTGGGGAGGTGCGCACGGCTCAGCACCAGGGCTCGTCACCGCGATGCCTCGAGGCCCGATGTCCGCGCGCTCGGCTGGCCCATCATGAGCCGTTCCTCCACCGATCTGACCAGAGCGCCGACTCTCCGGGCTAGCTTGCCTGCGAAACGGGCCAATGCGTCATCGGATGAAGGCAGGGATAACTCGCTTGAGGCGCGACCGACCATGGCGATGTAGCCTTCGAGATAGCGCAGGTCAGCGACGATTGCCTCCAGATCGCTGCGGGTCGTCGATGGCGCGACGAGCGATTGACTCGAATCCCGAGCTGTCTCCAGGGCCATGTCGTAGAGCATCCTGCCAACGCGGCGAAGTGCCGCCCGGTCCTCCAGGTCAGCGATGTACTGGAGGGTGGTTTCCCGGAACGACTCCGACTCATCCCAGGGATGGTCTGGTCCGCCCTGGTTCTTATGCGCGGTCCGCGACCGATCCGATGCCCCCTCGCCAGACTCGCGCACTAGCGAATCGTGCCGGCCGGGCCGACTGGTTCTTCCTCGCGTCGCCCGCCGCGAGGGTGCAGGAGCCGTCTCCAACGGCGGCTTCTCCCGCCGCGCTGCCCGCGGCCTGCGCCGTCGATCTCCCGTGGCTCCCGCCATTGCCCTTTATCTCCTCGTCTTTAACGATCTCGGCCAGCGACCGACAACGCATGGGTCCGTTCGGGTCAGGGAGCGCGCGGGCGGCGGCGTTTGCTGAAGGCCAACAAGCCCGGCAGTCCCGCCGCGCCGCGCGGCGGGACTCGGCCTGTCCGACGTGCAGACACCGCTTGCCGGGCGGGCGACCTGGGAGGATGAGGCGCCTTTCACGGGCGTCACCGAACCCGGCGGGGGCGCCGCCCGCTGC
>DATGHG010000502.1:0-62996 GCA_035308185.1 Thermoanaerobaculia bacterium
CACCTGGCTGGTGCGCCCGGAGAACCAGGCGCGCCTCGACCAGGCCCTGGCCGCGCTCGCCGCCACCCGCGGCTGGCGCGAGACCTTCGGCGGCGACGGGGCGGCGAACTTCTCGCCCACGCCCGCGTAACTCTCTTGCAGTTGGACTCGAACTGCCGCCGGCTTGGCGAGCGGGTGGCTCCCGCGGAGGAGGACGCATGGATCGCCGCACCTTTCTCAAGCACCTGGGACGTACCGCCGCGGTCGCCGGCGCCGCACGCTGGACGCCGGCCGCGAACGGCACGGCGGCGGTCGCCGCCAGCGATCGGTTGACGCTGGTCGGCGCCGGCGACTGCATCCTCTCGCGCCGCGTCTCGGGGCTCGGCGATCCCGATTTCCTGGCGCTGGTCGAGCTGCTCCGCGGCGCCGACTGCGCTTGGGGCAACTGCGAGATCGTGATCGGCAAGGCCGGCGAGCTCTATCCCGGGCTCAAGGGCGAGGACCCGCACGCCATCGGCGATCCCTTCGCCGCCGACGAGTTTCGCTGGTTGGGCTTCAAGCTGATGGGGACCGCCAACAATCACACGCTCGACTACGGCTACGAGGGCCTGGCGTCGACCATCGAGCAGCTGGACCGGGTGGGGATCGCTCACGCCGGCAGCGGCCTCGATCTCGAGCATGCGGCGCGGCCCGCGTACTACGACGGCGCCGCCGGGCGCGTCGGCCTGGTGAGCTGCGCTTCGACGTTCCCGCCCTATTTTGCCGCCGCTCCCGCCCACCCCTACGTCAAGGGGCGCCCCGGCATCAACCCGTTGAACGTCAAGACGACCGTGGTCCTCGACGACGCCACCTTCCAGCGGCTCAAGGCGGCGCGGAAGGTGCTGGGCGACCTGTGGGGGGAGAACGACTACCAGGGGCTGGGGCCGCCGCCGCCGCCGCCCGACCCCAGGAAGTTCGACTTCGCCGACCTCACCATCGCCAACGGCGACCGCGTCGACCTGGTGAGCGAGGCCGACGCCGGCGACGTCAAGCGCATCGCCGAGGCGATCCAGGTGGCCCGCCGCGCCTCGCGGGTGGTCATCGCCTCCATCCACGCCCACGAGGCGCGGAAGAAGCTCGAGGTCTCGGACCTCTTCCTGCAGCCCTTCGCCCGCGCCTGCATCGACGCCGGCGCCGACGCCTATTTCTCTTCCGGGCCGCACGTGCTGCGCGGCATCGAGCTCTACAAGGGGAAGCCGATCTTCTACTCGCTCGCCAACTTCTTCTTCCAGGTCGACACCAACGGCTCGGTGCCGGCCGAGGACTTCGCCGCCGAAGGCCTGGACCGCCGCACCCTCGACCCGCGGGCTTTCGAGGACAAGATCGGCTTTTCCAGGCAGGAGCGCTTCTGGCAGAGCGTCCTGCCGCGCATCACCTACGAGGGCGACAAGGTGGCGGCGATCGAGCTGTTCCCGCTCACCCTGGGTTGGCGCGATCCGGTCTATCGCCGCGGCACGCCGCGGCTGGCGCACGGCGAGGAGGCGGCAGGGATCCTCGCGCGCCTCGCCGAGCTCTCGGCTCCCTATGGCACGGTGATCGAGATCGCCGGCGACACCGGCCGGGTGCGGCTGGGCTGACGCGGCGGCGCGAGCATCCGGCGACGGGGCGCTGCTACACTGGACCGATGGCCGATCCTTCCGGTCGCGAGGGGCACTACAAGGACGAGGTGCTCGATCGCCTGGCGGCGACCGCCAACGTCGCGCAGTTCGTCAGCTTCGGGCCCGACCTGCGGCAGCGCTTCGCCTGGGTCCAGGGGTTCCCGCCCAACACTCGCTTCGACTCGCTCGCCGCGGCGGTGGCGGCCATCCTCGGCGCCGCGCCGGAGGGCGCGGTCAACGTCCGCAGCTATCACCCCCAGAGCGCCAAGAGCCGGGACTTCCTCTACGGCTTGCGCACCGGCGCCGAGGTCGTGGCAGCCCTGCAGCGGCTCGCCGCCGCGGGCCTCTTCACCGTGGTCAACGAGACCATCGACGTGGCCGACGGCGGGGTGTCAGGCGTGGCCTTCGGCGCCGTCCTCGAGGTGGCTCCGGGCGACACGCCGCGCTGCGTCGAGAAGCCGGGCACCGCGGCCCTGCCCAGGGCCATGGGGCTGCGGCTGCTGCAGACGGTCTACGGCGTGGCCCCCGAGCTGCCGGCGGACCCCGAGTTGCGGGTCGAGTTCAGCCTGCACCCGTTGCGCCGCGGCTACCGCCGCGGCCACACCGTCCTCTGGGAGACCGAGCGTTTTGCCAGCGCCCCGGCCGAGGCGCCGCTGCAATGGCCGAACCGCTGGAGCCGGCTGATGGGCGACAAGGCCTTCGGGCTGCTCGTCGCCGACGCCGCCGGCCTGCCCGTGCCGCGGACGCTGGTGGTGCCGCGCGGCCTGGCGCCCTTCAGCTTCGGCGCTCCGACCGGCCTTGCCGAGACCTGGATCCGCACCTGTCCGGTGGTGCAGCAGCCGGGGAAGTTCACCACCCGCCACGGCTGGATGGATCCCTTCCGGCTGCTGCAGCAGGAGGACCCGGAGGGCACCGAGATCGCCTCGGTCCTGGCGCAGCAGGGCGTCGACGCCCGCTACTCGGGGGCCCTGATCGCGCAGGCCAACGGTGAGCCGCTGATCGAAGGCGTGGCCGGCGAGGGGGACGAGTTCATGCTCGGCCGGCGCGCGCCCGAGGCGCTGCCGGCCGCGCTCGACGGGTCGTTGCGCGAGCTCTATGGCCGGGCGGCGGCGGCGCTGGGGCCGGTGCGCTTCGAATGGGTCGCCGATGCGGGCACGGTCTGGGTGGTGCAACTGCACAACGGGGCGAGCCCCACCGCGGGTCGTGTCCTCTATCCGGGCACGGCCGCCCGGTTCCATCCCTTCCGAGTGGAGGAGGGAATCGACGCCCTGCGGGAGCTGGTGAGCCGCGTCGAGGGGACCGGCGACGGCATCACGGTGATCGGCCGCGTCGGCGTCACCAGCCATCTCGGCGACGTCCTGCGCCGGGCTCGCGTGCCCTCCCGCCTCGAAGACACCCCCGCCGGCGCCCCGGCCGGCGCCGCCCATCCGAGCTGAACCGGGCCGGCGCCGGGACCCACCCGGAATCGGAAGCGGCTTGTCCGTCTAGAATGGCGAGTGCTCCATCAAGAAGACAAGGAGTTGCCGGCCATGCGTAGAGCTGCCCTGCCGCTTTTCCTGGTACTGATCGCGGGTTGCGGATCCCCGGCCACCGTCCCTTCTCTGTGGTTCGTCCACGCCACTGATCCGCACCTGTTCTCGCTGTCGCCAGCCGATGCCTTTCAGGACCAGCTGAGCCAGGGCGATTTCGCCAACCTGCTCACCGCGGCGGGCTCGCCTCGCGATGCGGCGGCCAGGCCTGCCTTCCTGGTGCTCACCGGCGACCTGGGGCTGGAGGCGCTCTCGCGCCGGGTCCTCGCCGGTCCGCAGGCCCGTGCGGACAAGATCAAGCAGCTCGCCGACGCCCTGCGCGTCAGCCCGCTCAAGGACATCTACTACGTGCTCGGCAACAACGACGTCTGCGGCGAGGAGGCGATGGGTCCCGAGGTCGACGACGCGGAGGAGATCCTTGGGGAAGTCAACCGGCAGCTCGGCAGCCAGGTGACGCTGCACGACCTCACGGCCTGCTACCAGACGTCGCGGTCCTCGTCGCTCGACGCCTGCAGCGCCGACGTCGGCAACGGCTACCGGCTGATCGGCTTCCCGTCGCAGTCGTTCAAGGCTGCCAAGGCCAACCGGGACTGCGATGAAGCGGAAGCTCGGGCGCGTGCGGCCGCCGGCGGCCCTCGCGGCGCGGCGTCCCGCGCTGCCGGTGCTGCGGGCACTGCCGCCGCTGCCACCGCGCCTGCCGCGACGGCGCCGGCGCCGAGCGTGCCGGCGACGCGCGACGCCCAGCAAAAGGTTCAGGTCGAGATCTTCCTGAAGCTCGTGGCCAAGGCTGCCGCGGACGGCAAGAGGGTGCTCGTCGTCACCCACATCGCCGAGCTCGACGATCCTTACCTGCAGGCGCAGAACCTCTTTGCGGGGGTGAAGAACCGGCGGGCCGCGCCGCGGCCGCCCTGGTCCGCCTGGGACGTCAGTCCCGAGATCTTCCAGAAGTGGCAGCGTCAGGTCGACTCCGACGTCGTGATCGGAGTCCTGGCCGGCCACTTCCATGACTCGCATCGCGCGGCCTATTACCCGCCCTATGCCTGGTCGACGGCGGCGGGCGACCGGTCGCGCAAGGACAAGGTGCTGCTCGCGCCGCCCCTGTCGATCAGGCTCCAGAGCGATTCGCCGTATCAGGCGCGCGGCTTTGCCCTGGTGGGCCTCGACGAAGACCGGGTCCGGCGCCGGCTCTATTGGTACGACGGCCACCGCTCCTTCCTGCCCGATCCGGTCGAACGTTCCCACTCGGCGCCGCAGGTCCGGTCCGCCGGTTGGCTTGGCGGGAGCTTGGGCTGGCTCTGGGAGCTGGCAGCGGACATGGAAAAGATGCAGCGCGCGGCGATCTGGGCGATCGCGCTGCTGGCGGCGTTCCTGACCAGCGTCCAGGTCTGGCAGATCCCGCCGCCGGCCACGCGGATGGCGACGCCCGCGGCCACCGCCCAGGCGCCAGCCGCTGCCGGCGCGGCCGGTCCGGCTCCGGGTGCCGGCGGTGCCGGCGGGGGAGGCGGGGGAGGCGCGGCAGGGGGGGACAGCGCCAAGAGCGGTCCTTTCGACAGCAACTTCGCGAAGACCATCATGGGCGGCCTGGTCGGCATGTTCGCGGTGTCCGCTCTCGAATCGCTATGGCGCACCACGTCCAACTCGGGCTTCGACCCCAAGATCTATTACCTGGTCCTCTTCGTCTGCTTCTTCCTGGCCATGCTGACGCTGTCGGCGATGCTGCGATCGGCGGCCGAGGCCTTGCGCAGCCGGATCCTGCTGCCGTTGCCGGCCGGCGGTGCGCCGCAGGGCGGCGCCGGCGTCGGCGTCTGGTCGCGGCGCGCCTGGCGTTGGCTGCTCTCCCTCCGCAACCCTTTGCTGGTCTTCGGCGACACCTTCTACAACGTCATCCAGGGCAAGAATCAGCTGCAGACGGCCATCTTCGCGAAATCCATCATCGACCTGCAGATGTCGCTGTCCCTGGCCGCCGACAAGACGGCGCGGGCGGTCCACCGCGCCCTGCTGCGCGCCCTGAGATGCGCGGGCGTGGACGCCGGCGACGCCGACGTCAGGGTCAACGTCAGCGTCCTTGCCGACGATCAGCAGTCGCTCTACTACGTGTCCTGGGAGCCTGGCAGCTCCTCGCGCAGCTTCGCCATGAACTCGGTAGCCTGGGTGGCCGTGCGCGCCGGTATCGCGAGATGGTGGAAGAGCACGTACACGACCAGCTGGGACTCCGGCACCGATCCGGCCAAGTTCACCATCCCGCTCTACAACGGCGATCCCCTGCCGCCGCTGCCGGCGCCGCAACCGCCGGAGACGAAGCTCACTCTCAAATTGAAGGCCTTCTTCCAGGACCGTGGTCCGATCGACTACGCGGCATTCATCGTGCTGCCGATCCCCTTTCGGCAGCGTGACGGCGCGGCGCGCCGGAGCGGCCTCCACATCTCGTTCAAGACCGAGGCGATGATGAACGCGATCTGGGACGGGCTCGACGATGCCACGAAGAAGCTGCCGGCGTACGACTGCTGGTTCCAGCTCCTGGACCCGAAGACGATCTGCGGCAAAGCGGTGACGCCGGCATCGGTGGCGGCGGCTTCAGGGGCGGCATCGCCGGCATCGGCGGCAGCGGCAGAGCCGGCGGGCGACTGCGCCATCGTCATCAAGGACGAGGCGTTGCAGCAGTCGCTCCAGCAGTCGCTGGCGGTGCTTGCCGAGGTGCTGAGGCCGTTCAACGAAGCCATCTTCCTCGACTACATCCGTCCGCCGAAGGAGGGCTGAGAGAGGGCCTGCGCTATGATCGCCGCGCTTTGCGCTACCTGAATCGCGACGGCGAGCTCGACGGCCTCCTACATCCGCGCACCTATGGCGAGGACGTGCGCATCGCGCTGTCGCTGCTCGACGGTGCGCTCAACGGCGAGCGCGCGCTCTACGGCAGCAGCGAGCTGACCACCGGCCGGCGGCTCTACGCGATGCTGCGGCAGTACGCCGTGCACGACCTCTCGGCGCTGCGCGAGAAGCTCGGCCAGGCCGAGCTCGATCGCCTTTTCTGGCAACCCAACCTCACGGCGGCCGCCGCCTTCGCGCACGTCCTGCGCGACCGGTCCGGCGGGCGCGAGCTGGTGGTCACGCCGGCCTCCTTCAGCGCTCCGGGCTGGGGCCAGTCCGAGTATCTTGCCTTCTGGGAAACCCTGATTCGCACCCGCTTCAAGGCGGTCTTCTTCAACGACGGCTGGGAGTACAGCAACGGCTGCGCTTTCGAGTTCGCGGTGGCGCAGAGCGAGGCGCTGCCCACCTTCGACGCCGCCGGCGAACCGCTCGCTCGCGCCGCCGGCATCGAGCGCTTGACGACGGCGGCGCGAGAGCTGGCTGGCGGTGGTTTCGATACCGCCGGCTTGCGCCGGGCCCTGACTTGGCTCGGCGTTTCCCTTCCGGCCTGAAGCGCCGGGCCGCGGCCGGGTCCGTCAGCGATGGCGGGCCGTCAGGGATGGCGGGCCAGAGCCAGGCCGAACAGGTTGTCAGGATCGGTGAACCAGCCGACCGGCTCGAGGCCGGCGCCGGTGAGCAGGGCTTCGGCGCTGGCGCGGTCGTACTTGGCGCTGATCTCGGTGCGGATCTCTTCGCCCGCGGCGAGCTCGAAGTCGAGGTCGGCGGCCGGCAGCCGGACCTGCTGCCGGCGCTCGGAGCGCAGGCGCATCTCGATCCAGCGGCGGTCGGCGTCGTAATAGGCGTGGTGGCGGAAGGCAGCCGGATCGAAGTCGCCGCCCAGGGCCACCTGGTTGGCGACCCGCAGGATGTTGCGATTGAACTCGGCGGTGACGCCGGCGGTGTCGTTGTAGGCCGCTTCGAGGCGGGCAATCGGCTTGATCAGGTCGACGCCGAGCAGGAAGTGATCGCCCGGCGCCATCTCGCGCCGGCGGATGGCCAGGAACTCGCGTGCCTCCTCCGGCTTGAGGTTGCCGATGGTGCCGCCCAGGAAGATGACCAGGCGGCGCCCGGCGCGGCGGTCGACGTGTACGGCGCCCGCGGTGTCGGCGGCGTCCACGAGCGCCGAGGAATGTGCAGGGTGGGCCGTGTCCGGGACGCCGGCCGAGTCGGCGGCGGGGCCGGTGCCTGCCGGGTGGGCCGGGTGGGGGACGCGGGAGCCGTTGCGCCGTTGCGGGGCGTCCGCTTCGGTGGGGTCCGGCAGCGAGAGGTCCTGGTTGAAGTCCGCGACGATGCCATGGACGGCGAGGTCCGGGTACTCCGCGGCGAGCTCCTCGGCGACGCGGCGCACGATGCCCTCGGCGACGTCGATCGGCACGTAGAGGTTGAGCCGGCCGGTCGCGGCCAGGGCGTCGAGCAGCACGCGGGTCTTGGTGGCGGCGCCGGAGCCGATCTCGACCAGCTGGGAGGCCCGCGACATCGCCGCGACGCGGCCGGCGACGGCGCGCAGCAGGGCATGCTCGGTACGAGTCTGGTAGTACTCGGGCAGCTCGGTGATGCGCTCGAACAGCCGCGAGCCGACGTCGTCGTAGAAGAAGCGCGACGGGATCTCCCTGGGCGAGCGCAGCAGCGCCTCCCGCAGCTCGCCGCGGTCGCGGGCCGCCTGCCCGTCGCGGTTGTGGATGGTTACCAGGACGCGCTCTGAAGTCGCGATCACCACGGCTGCGGACCCTCCAATTGCGCGCTGCGTTGGACTGGCCGGCCCCACCGGGCAGCCGGGTGCGGCAGGGAAGCGCCGGGGCTGAATACGGCGCCACGCCCCGGGTGGATGCATCGGGCCGCTGCCGCGGCCTCCCGGTCCTGTTAACCGTCGTTTGCCGCCGCCGTCTTCCCTCTGGCGCCGGCGCTGTCGAGTCCTGCCGGGCGCACCGCCCGCTCGACGGCTGCAAGCGCGAGATCGACAAGCAAGGCCAATGCCGCCGCCGGGATGGCGCCGGACAGGATCATGCCGGTGTTGGCGAGCTGCAGGCCGGTGACGATGGGCTCGCCGAGCCCGCCGGCGCCGATGAAGGCGGCGAGCGTGGCGGTGCCGACGGTGATCACCGCGGCGGTGCGCACGCCGGCCATCAGCACCGGCGCGGCAAGCGGCAGGCGGACCTCGCGCAGCACCTGGCCGGGGGTCATGCCCAGCGCGGTGGCGGCTTCGACCGCCCGCGGGTCGGCGTCGCGCACCCCGGTGTAGGTATTGCGGACCATCGGAAACAGGGAGTAGAGCCAGAGCGCCGCGACCGCCGGCAGGGCCCCCACCCCCAGGAAGGGAATCATGAACGCCAGCAGCGCCAGCGAAGGGACGGTTTGGATCAGCCCGAGCAGCCCGATCACCGGCTCCGCGCCGCGGCGGTGACGCTCGAGGTAGAGGCCGAGAGGGATGGCGATCAGCGCGCCGGCCAGCAGCGCCACGGCACAGAGTCCGAGATGGGTCCAGACCCGGCGCGCCAGGGCCGCGCGGTCGCGCCAGAGGATCGCCGCGACTCCGGCCGGGCGGCGCCGGCCGGACCGGGCGCCTTGCGGGTTCGCCTGATTCGTGGGGTTCGCCGGGTTTCCCGACAGCGCCGGCGTCCCGGGCGGCGGCGGGGCGGGCGGCACCAGCCCGAGCGCCGCGAGGGCGTCGCGCGCCACCGTCACCTCGCTCTCCTTGCCCTCCTGCAGGCGCAGGTTGAGGCGGCGCATGGCGTCCTCGTCGAAGGCGCCGGCGAGCAGGCCCAGGGCGGCGCCGAGCTCGGGGTGGACGGCGAGCGTGGCGCCCCGCACCAGCGGCGCGGCTTCATAGGGAGGAAAGAAGCCGCGGTCGTCACGGAGCACGGTGAGGTGGTAGAGCAGCAGGCGGGCGTCGGTGGTGTAGACGTCGAGCACGTCGACGCCGCCGGCCCGGGTCGCCTGGTACTTGAGCGTCTCCTGCATCGCCTGGACGGACTTGAAGCGGATGCCATAGGTGTGGGCGAGGCCTGGCAGGCCGTCGTCGCGTTCGAGGAACTCGTGGCCGAAGGCGGCGCGCAGGCGGGGAGCGATGCGGGCGAGGTCGGAGAGCGTTGCCAGGTGCTCGCTCCGCGCCAGCGCGCCGGGCACCGCGATCTCGTAGGCGTTCTCGAAGCCGAGCGGCGCGATCCACCAGAGGTTCCAGCGGGCCAGGAACTCCGCCCGCACGCGCCGCAGGGTCTCACTCTTGCCGCCGGCGCCCGCGGACTGCCCGAGGATCGAGACCAGGCCGGTGCCGGTGTACTCCGGATAGACGTCGATGGCGCCGCCCTTGAGCGCCTCGAAGCAGATCTGGGTCCCGGCCAGGCCCAGCCGGCGCTGGACGCGCAGCCGGGTACGGGCCTCGATCAGCTGGGCGAACATCTCGCCGAGCAGCCGGCTCTCCTCGAAGTTCTTGGAGCCCACCACGACGGTGGCGGCGCCGCCTCCCGGGCGCGCCACGGCGCCGAGCCGCGGTGGCCCGGCGGTGGCGACGGCGGTGCCGGCCTCGCGGGCGGCCCAGGCCGGGCCGTCGCCGCCGGTTAGCGCGATGGCCGCGGTCGTGGCGGCGAGGAGCGCGGGCAGGAGGTGATGGTGGCGGCGCATGGCGGAGGTGGGGGACGAGGGTGCGAGAGGCCAGCGTCAGCGCTGGGGTGGCGGGGTGCCGCGATCGCCGGCGGCGGGAGATCCGGCAGTGGTGGCAGTGGTAGTGGTAGTGCCCGGGGGCGGTGGGATCCGGGTGCCAGCCGTGGAATGTGCCGGCGGTGGCGGGGTCTGGGCGTCAGGCGGGGAGGGCGCCGGAGGCGGCGGGCCTGCGGCGCCGGTCGCCGGAGGTGGCGGTGCTGGCGGCGGCGGTTGGGAAGGCAGGCCGCCGCGCAGCGCCAGCAGCTCGCGCACGTAGTCGTTGGCGGGAGCGGCGACCAGCTCCTCGGGGCGGCCGAGCTGCAGCAGCCGGCCGCTGCGCATGACGCCGATGCGATCGCCCAGGCGGAAGGCCTCGCCGAGGTCGTGGGTGACCAGCACCGTGGTCTTGGCCAGACGGCGCTTGAGCTCGAGGAACTGGCGGTGCAGCTCGAGGCGGGTGAGCGCGTCGAGGGCGCCGAACGGCTCGTCGAGGAGCACCACCGTCGGGTCGGCGGCGAGCGCGCGTGCGAAGGCGACGCGCTGGCGCTGCCCGCCGGAGAGCTCGGCCGGGTAGCGGCCGGCATGGGTGGCGGGGTCGAGCCCCACCAGCTCGAGCATCTCGCGGGCGCGCTCGCCGCGCCGGCGGCGATCCCAGCCGAGCAGCCGCGGCACCAGCTCGACGTTGCGCGCGACGCGCCAGTGGGGCAGCAGGCCGCCGTCCTGCGGCACGTAGCCGATGCGCCGGCGCAGCGCGATAGGGTCGACGCCGGAAACCGGCTTGCCGGCGACGCGTGCTTCGCCGGTGGTGGGCTCGACCAGACGATTGAACAGGCGCAGCAGGGTGGTCTTGCCGCTGCCGCTCTCGCCGACCAGCGCCAGCGTCTCGCCGGCGGCAACGGTGAAGCTGACGCCGGCCAGGGCGAGGGTGCCGTCGGCCCACATCTTGCCGACCTCGACGACCTCGAGCGCGGCGACCCCGGCCTGGTCTGCTTCAGGCACGGGCGTAGTGTATCCGCACCGCCAAATTTCGAGCCCCGATCCTGGATCGTGAATGCCGCCGGATGTGGGATTTGCGGCGCGGTGCACTAGCATCTTTGGCTATGAACCATGAGAACGTCGGCTTTCCTGGCTCGCAGGGGGCGCGGCTGGCGGGGCGGATCGATGCACCGGAAGGGGAGCCGGCCGCCTATGCCCTGTTCGCCCACTGCTTCACCTGCTCGAAGGACCTTAAGTCGGCGGGCGCGATCAGCCGCGAGCTGGTGGCGCGGGGCATCGCCGTGCTGCGGTTCGATTTCACCGGCCTCGGCGCCAGCGGCGGAGAGTTCGCCGACACCAACTTCACCTCGAACGTCGAGGACCTGGTCGCGGCGGCCGATTTCCTGCGGCGGGAGCGGCAAGCGCCGGCGCTGCTGGTCGGGCACAGCCTGGGCGGCACGGCGATGCTGGCGGCGGCGGCGCGTATCCCGGAAGCGGTGGCGGTGGCCACCATCGGTGCGCCGAGCGATACCCGCCTGCTGCGCGCCAAGCTGGCCGCGCGCCTGCCGCAGTTGGCTGGCGACTCCGGTACCGGCGCTGCGCCCCGCCGCGCCGGCCTGACCGCGGAGGCGAGGGCGGCCGAGGGCACCGGCCCAGGCGTCGAGGAGGCTGGGCAGGGAGTCGAGAGGGCTGCGGAAGGCACCGAGGATGCCGTGGAAGGCGTCAAGAGGGCTGGGCAGGGTGCCGTGAAGACCGCGGAAGGTGTCGAGGAGGCAGTGGAGAGCGTCGGGCAGACCGAGGAGCCTGCCTTCGAGATCAACCTCGGCGGGCCTCGTCCGGTCCGCATCCGCCGCCAGCTGCTCGAGGACTTGGCGGGCGACCACCTGGGGGGAGTGCTGGCCGGTTTGGGCAAGGCGCTGCTGCTGTTCCACTCGCCGGCCGATCGCATCGTCGGCATCGAGCAGGCCGAGCGCCTGTTCCTGGCCGCGCGCCACCCCAAGAGCTTCGTCTCGCTGGGCGATGCCGACCACCTCCTCTCCAACCCGCGTGACGCCTCCCAGGCCGGAGCGGTGCTGGCGGCCTGGGCCACCCGGTACCTGGCGGCTGGAAGCGGCCAGGGTTCACATGTCAACGGGCAGGATCCCCACGCGGGTCAGAGTCCCCACGCCATCGGCCAGGGTCCAGGGAAGGTCGGCGTCGTCACCGGTACGGGCATCCCGGCGCTCCCGGCCACGCTCGGAGCCGCGGAAACCGGGGAGCTGTCTGCCGGTACGGGCAGCGAGTCCCCGCTCGGCGCCGGCGCCGCGACCCCATCGCTCCCCGCCTTGGCGGCCGGCGAGGTCGAGGTCACCGGCGGCGCGCCGGCGTTGCGCCAGGAGGTGCGAGTGGGCGGACACCGCCTGGTCGCCGACGAGCCGGTGGCCGACGGCGGCGCCGACGCCGGTCCGACCCCCTACGGCTTGCTGCTGGCCGCCCTGGGCACCTGCACCGGGATGACCCTGCGGCTCTATGCCGACCGCAAGGGCATGCCGCTGACCGGCACTCGGGTGCGTTTGCGCCACTCGCGCGACCACCGGGTGGACTGCGAACAGTGCGCCGAGAGCGGAGCCAGAATAGAGCGCATCGACCGCCAGCTCGAGCTGCTCGGGCCGCTCAGCGAAGAGCAGCGCGCCCGGCTGCTGGCGATCGCCGACCGCTGCCCCGTCCACCGCACCCTGACCTCCCACGTCGAGGTGGTGACCCGGCTGGTCTAGGCCCACCAGCCTGTCGAACCCGACCCGACCCGGGCGGCTGGCGATCCGACTGTAACGCCAGGCTAGACCTCTAGAGGCGCCAGCGCCGTCCCCGCCAAGAGACGCGCGACCTGGCGCCAGACCTGCGCCGTCGCTGCTTCGGACCGGCAAACTATTCTCTGTAAGTCATTTAGGTCCTGGCGCGGGCAGTGGCACGGTTCTTGATTTATACCCCCTGCGGACGAGGAAAGACGTGATGACGAACCACCGCAAGTCGACGTCAGGCCACCCCCTCAACGCCCTCCCTCCGGCGGCAGGCCAGAGGAAGGGCTCGGCCAAGCCGGCTGCGCCTCGCTCATCCCGTCTTCCCCTCGCCCGGTAGCGCGCATCGACAGTCTCCTCTCCCAAGCGCCGGGGCGGGTCTCAACCCTCCACCCTCCCCGGCCACTTTTTTCTACCACCGTATAATCGTCGGTGTGAGCGAAGACGCCGAGCTGGCGCCCCGGATCGTACCGCGGTCCGAGCACCCGATCTCCCGCAACGACATCGACAAGAACGCCGTCAAGGTTCTCTACCGGCTGAACAAGGCAGGCTATCGCGCCTGCCTGGTGGGCGGCGGGGTGCGCGACCTCATGCTCGGTCGGCGGCCGAAGGACTTCGACGTCGGGACCAACGCCCGCCCCAACGAGGTGCGGCGGCTCTTCGGCAACTCGCGCATCATCGGCCGCCGCTTCCGCCTCGTCCACGTCTATTTCCAGGACGGCGACGTCGTCGACGTCTCCACCTTCCGCCGCGACCCCGACCCCGACGAGCAGTCCGCTCCCGGTGAGCTGCTGATCACCAGCGACAATTCCTACGGCACCCCGCGCCAGGATGCCTTCCGCCGCGACTTCACCGTCAACGCGCTGTTCTACGACATCGCCGACTTCAGCGTCATCGACTACACCGGCGGCATCGAGGACCTGCGCAAGCAGCTCATCCGGGCCATCGGCGACCCCGGCGTCCGCTTCCGCGAGGACCCGGTGCGGATGCTGCGCGCCTGCGAGTTCGCCGGCCGCCTGGGCTTCGGCATCGAGGCCGGCACCCAGGAGGCGATTCACCAGCATCGGCGCGAGCTCGAAAAAGCCTCGCCGGCGCGGGTCACCGAGGAGATCGCGCAACTGCTGCGCTGCGGCCACGCCGGCGCCGCGATGCAGTGGATGCTGGAGCTGGGCCTGCTGGAGGTCCTGCTGCCGGAGGCTTACGCCATGCTCGCCGCCGACGAGCGCGGCCTGGGCAGCTTCGGCCAGATCCTGCCGGTGGTCGATCGCCTGGTCTCCGGCGGCCGGGAGCTCCCCGACACCACGCTGCTCGCCGCCCTGCTGCTGCCCAAGATCATGCTCCGGCGCGACGACGTCGAGGGCATCGGCCAGCGGCCGATGAGCCGCGCCGCCATCGAAGAGCTGGTCGAGGAGGAGAGCGAGCCCCTGCTGGCGCGCTTCACGGTCTCGAACCTGAAGTCGCAGCAGATCCGCCGCGCCCTGGTCGGTTTCTTCCGCCTCTGCGAGCCGCGCGCCAGCGTGGCGGAGCGCCTGCGACTGACGCGCCGGCCCTTCTTCGGGGATTCCCTGGTGCTGTTCGAGCTGCTGGTGCTGGCCACCGGCGAAGGCAAGGAGGCCCTCGCCGAATGGCAGGCGCTGGCCCGCCGCCGCACGGGGCCGACGGCAGCCGTTGCGCAACCGGCGGCAGCGGCGCAGCCGGCGGCGGAGGCGCCGGCGCGCGCCCGAGTCCGCCGGCGCCGGCGGCGGCGCGGTTGAAGCGAAGTCCCATCGCAGAGGGGGAAGGGCATACGATAGGCGCGGGCGGCGCGACTCGATGAGGACAATGCATGGCCTGGTTCCCTGACCTGTACCGGTCCGCGGTCGGCAAGAAGGCGGTGATGGGCGCGACCGGGATCGTGCTGTTCGCATTCGTGCTCGGGCACATGCTCGGCAACCTCAAGCTCTACCTGGGGCCGGAGGCCTACAACGGCTATGCCCGCTTCCTGCGCACCGTCGGCGAACCGGTGGTACCGGCCAACGTGCTGCTGTGGCTGGTGCGGCTGGTGCTCATCGCCTGCGTCCTGCTGCACGTCGCGGCGGCCTGGCAGCTGACCCGCGTGAGCCGGGCGGCGCGCCCGGCGGCCTACGTCGCCGGCGCCCGCATCCACACCACTTACGCTTCCCGCACCATGCGCTGGGGCGGCGTGATCATCCTGCTCTTCGTCGTCTACCACCTGCTGCACTTCACCTGGGGCACCGTGCACCCGAGCTTCATCCCGGGCGACGTGTACCACAACGTGGTCACCGGTTTTCAGGTGTGGTGGGTCGCCCTCTTCTATGTCACGGCGCAGCTCGCTCTCGGCCTCCACCTCTACCACGGCCTGTGGAGCATGTTTCAGTCGCTGGGCTGGAACCATCCGCGGTTCAATCTCTGGCGTAACGGCTTCGCCCACGCCTTTGCCTGGATCGTCACCGCCGGCAACATCTCGTTCCCGGTGGCCGTGCTGACCGGCCTGGTCGGCCTGCGCTGAGGGAACCGACGGCCATGGCGACGCCGAAGCTCGAAACCAAGGTGCCGGGTGGGCCGCTGGCCGCCAAGTGGCTCGAGCACCGCAACCACCTGCGGCTGGTCAACCCGAGCAACCGGCGCCGGTTCAACGTGCTGGTGGTGGGCTCGGGACTCGCCGGCGCCGCCGCCGCCGCCAGCCTGGGCGAGCTCGGCTACCAGGTCGAATGCTTCTGCTTCCAGGACACTCCGCGCCGGGCGCACTCGATCGCCGCCCAGGGCGGCATCAACGCCGCGAAGAACTACCACAACGACGGCGACAGCGTCTTCCGGCTCTACTACGACACCATCAAGGGGGGCGACTTCCGCTCGCGGGAGGCCAACGTCCACCGTCTGGCCGAGCTGTCGGTCAACATCATCGACCAATGCGTCGCCCAGGGCGTGCCCTTCGCCCGCGAGTACGGCGGCCTGCTCGACAACCGCTCGTTCGGGGGCGCCCAGGTGTCACGCACTTTCTATGCCCGCGGCCAGACCGGCCAGCAGCTGCTGCTCGGTGCCTACCAGGCGCTGTGCCGCCAGATCGCCGCCGGCAAAGTGCGGATGTTCCCGCGCACCGAGATGCTCGATCTGGTGGTGGAGGACGACGGCTCGGGTCCGCGGGCGCGCGGCATCATCACCCGCGACCTGGTGACCGGGCGGCTGGAGCGCCACGCGGGGCACGCGGTGGTGCTGGCGACCGGCGGCTACAGCAACGTCTACTACCTGTCGACCAACGCCAAAGGCAGCAACGCCACCGCGATCTGGCGCGCCCACCGCCGCGGCGCGCTGTTCGCCAATCCCTGCTTCACCCAGATCCACCCCACCTGCATCCCGGCCTCCGGCGACTACCAGTCCAAGCTCACGCTGATGAGCGAATCGCTGCGCAACGACGGCCGCATCTGGGTGCCCAGGGATCCCGCCGACACCCGCTCGCCCGATCGCATCCCGGAGGCGGACCGCGATTACTACCTCGAAGTCCGCTACCCGGCGTTCGGCAACCTGGTGCCGCGCGACGTCGCGGCGCGCAACGCCAAGCACGTCATCGACGCCGGCCGCGGCGTCGGCCCGCAGAAGAACGGCGTCTACCTCGACTTCGCCGACGCCGTCCGGCGGCTCGGCCGGACGGTGATCGAGGACCGCTACGGCAACCTGTTCGAGATGTACGAGAAGATCACCGGCGAGGACCCGTGGGTGACGCCGATGCGCATCTATCCCGCGCCGCACTACACCATGGGCGGCCTGTGGGTGGACTACAACCTGATGAGCAACGTCGACGGGCTGTTCGTCGCCGGCGAGGCCAACTACTCCGACCACGGCGCCAACCGTCTGGGCGCCAGCGCCCTGATGCAGGGGCTCGCCGACGGCTACTTCGTCCTGCCGGCGACGCTCGGCGGCTACCTGGCGGGGCACCTGGGAGAGGCGGTGTCGACCGACGGCGGCGCCTTCGACGCGGTCGAGGCGGCGGTGCGCCAGCGCCTCGATCGGCTGCTGGCCCTGCGCGGCAAGCGCAGCCCCGAGTCCTTCCACCGCCAGCTCGGGCACCTCGTCTGGCACGCCTGCGGCATCTCCCGCAACGCGGCGGGCCTCACCCAGGCGATCGCGGAGATCGCCGCCCTGCGCCACGAGTTCTGGCAGGACCTGCGGGTGAGCGGCGCGCCGGCCGAGGTCAACCAGGACCTCGAGAAGGCGGGCCGGGTGGCCGACTACTTCGAGCTCGCCGAGCTGATGTGCCGCGACGCCCTGGATCGCGACGAGTCGTGCGGCTGCCACCTGCGCGAGGAGCATCAGACGGCGGAGGGCGAGGCGCTGCGCAACGACGAGGACTACGCCTTCGTGTCGGCCTGGCAGTGGCAGGGTGAGGACCGGCCGGAGGTTCGCCAGACGGAGCCGCTCCACTTCGAATCGGTGGAGCTGTCCCGCAGGAGCTACAAGTAATGGACCTCACGCTCTACGTCTGGCGCCAGTCGGGGCCTGCCGCACCCGGGCGGATGGAGCGCTACGAGGCCGCCGGCATCAATCCCGACAGCTCGTTCCTCGAGATGCTCGACGTCGTCAACGAGCGCCTGGCCGAGCGCGGCGAGGACCGCATCACTTTCGATCACGACTGCCGCGAGGGGATCTGCGGCATGTGCGGCTTCATGATCAACGGCGAGGCCCACGGGCCGCGGCGCGGCACCACGGTCTGCCAGCTGCACATGCGGCACTTCCGGGACGGTGACGTGCTGCACCTCGAGCCCTGGCGGGCCAAGGCGCTGCCGGTGGTCAAGGACCTGATGGTCGACCGGAGCGCCTTCGACCGCATCATCGAGGCCGGCGGCTTCATCTCGGTGTCGACCGGCAGCGCGCCGGAGGCCAACCTGACGCCGGTGCCCAAGCCGATCGCCGATCGCGCCTTCGAGGCCGCCGAGTGCATCGGCTGCGGCGCCTGCGTCGCCCAATGCCCGAACGGCGCGGCGCAGCTGTTCACCGCCGCCAAGGTCTCCCACCTGGGGCTGCTGCCGCAGGGGCAGCCCGAGCGCTACGACCGGGCGCTGGCGATGGTGGAGGCGATGGAGCGGCAGGGGTTCGGTGCCTGCTCCAACCACGCCGAATGCCAGGCCGTCTGCCCGAAGGGGATCTCGATCGACTTCATCGCGCGCCTGAATCGCGACTTCCTGCGGGCGCGGGCGCGCAAGACCTGAGGAGATAGGGGGGAGAACGCGATGGCGGCCGATCGTGGCGCAGCGGACCAGCACCTGCAACCGGCGGCGCGCTCGGCGACGCCCCCGGCCCCGACCCCTCCCCCTCCGACATCGCCGGGAGCGTCGGCTCCTCCTCGCCGTCGCCGCCGTCGCTGGCCGCTGCTGCTGGTGGCGCTGCTGGTTCTGGCGGCTGCCTGCTGCGCGCTCTACGTCTGGGCGGCGCTGGGCTACAGCTACTCCTCCGGCGAGCGTGCCGGCTACGTGCAGAAGTTCTCTCACAAGGGTTGGATCTGCAAGACCTGGGAGGGCGAGCTGGCGATGGTGAACCTGCCCGGGTCGATGCCGGAGATCTTCCGCTTCACCGTCCGCGGCGACGCGGTCGCGGCGCGCCTGAACCAGACCATGGGCCAGCGGGTGGCGCTGCACTACGAGCAGCATCGCGGCGTTCCCACCTCCTGCTTCGGCGAGACCGAGTATTTCGTGACCGACGTGCGGCCGGTGGGCCCGTAGGGAGCTCGCGCGGCATGGCTCACCTGGTGCTGCAGGACGTGGATCCGCGGGTGATCGACAGCCTGAGCGCGCGCGCCGGCCGCCACGGGCGCTCGGTGGAGGAGGAGGCGCGCGCCCTGCTCGAAGGCGCCCTGGGCTTTTCCCGCGAGCGGGCGCTGGAAGGCGCCCGCCGCCTGCGGGCGCAATGGGCCGGCCGGCCGCTCACCCCGAGCGGCGAGCTCATGGCCCAGGACGGCGACCGGCTTGCCGCGGAGACCGCGGGTGCGAGCGGCGCTGCACCTTCCGCGTCCTCCGCCAGGTCCAGGGGTGCCGGCGGCGCCAGCCAGGGCGGCGCCGGGGAGGGTAAGGACCGGTGGTAGCGGCCCTGGTGATCCGGAGGAGCGTCCGGTGCGGCGCTGCGTGATCGACGCCAGCGTCGCGGCGCAGTGGTATTTCCCCGAACCGCTCACCGCTCACGCCGACGCGCTGCTCGCCGGCTCCTGCGACCTGCTGGCGCCCGATCTGCTGGTCCTCGAGATCGCCGGCCTGCTGGCGCGGCGGGTGCGTCTCGGCGAGATCGACGAGCAGGGCGCCCGGGCGGTGCTGGCCGAGTTGCGCCAGGTCCCCTTCGAATGGACACCGCTGTCGGCGCTGGTGCCGGCCGCGATGGGTCTGGCGCTGGCCGGCGATCTGCCGCTTGCGAGCGGCGTCTACCTGGCTCTGGCGATGCAGTCCGATTGCTCGCTGGTCACCGCCGACCGCCAGCTCCACGACACCCTCAGCGCCGGCCGCTTCGCCGGGCATCTGGTGTGGCTGGGGGACTTGGCGGCCGGGTGAGGCCGGCTCACCCGGGAGGAGCCTCGGTCTGGAATTGCTGTATCAAGGTGGACAACTGTTTCGTGAGCGGGGGAAGCTTTGAGTCGACGATATCCCAGATGATATCAAGATCGATTCCGAAGTAACCGTGGATCAGGATGTCTCGCAGGCCGGCGAGCTTCCGCCACTCGATATCTGGATGTCGCGATCTGAGCGATTCTGGTACTTGCTTGGCAGCCTCACCGAGTATCTCCAGATTTCGTACCACGGCGTCGACCGTGCGCGTGTCACCAAGGAAGTCTTGGTAGGTCAGCCCCACCGTGTAGGATCTTATTCTCTCAGCCGCGGCCAGCATGTCTCCCAGGTAGATTTTAGAGTCCCGGGGCATAGATGGTTTCGCTCAAGATCCGATCGCGGAGCTGCGGCTTGAGCCCCTCGGAGGTGACCAGGTCGATGGTGCGACCGCAGAGCTGCTCCAGGAAGTACTTCAGATCCATGTAGTTGTCGAAGGTCTTGCGACCTGGCTCGAAGTCGACCACGAAGTCCAGATCGCTGTCAGGGCCGGCCTCGTTCCGCGCGACGGATCCGAACAGGCCAAGCCGCTGCACTCCCCAACCACGGAGGCGGGTCCGCTGATCGGCGAGCGCTTGCAACAGTTGGTGGCGATCGAGGTCCATCGTTCGGTTTCTCCCCTACGAGAATATCCTGAACCACCAGCCGAAGAGCTTGCGGACGCGCGGGGTGAGCTTGCCGCGGCGCCAGGTGTCGGCGGCCTTCTTGACCACCTCGGCTTGCGTGGGGTACGGGTGGATGACGCCGGCGATGCTGCCCAGGCCGATGCCCTGGGTGATCGCCAGGCAGAGCTCGCCCAGCATGTCGCCGGCGTGCTCGGCGACCAGCGTGGCGCCGAGGATCCGGTCGCCGCCGCGCTCGAGGTGGATGCGCAGGAATCCCTCGTCCTCGCCGTCGAGGACCGCACGGTCGTTGTCGGCGAGCGGCACGGTAAGGGTGTCCACCGCGATACCGCGGTCGCGGGCCTCGCGCTCGTAGAGGCCGACGTGGGCGACTTCGGGGCTGGTGTAGGTGCACCAGGGAACGGTCAGCGCGCTGGCCTTCCCCCGGCCGAAGAACAGCGCGTTTTGGATCACCAGCCGCGCCTGGGCGTCGGCGACGTGGGTGAACTGGAAACGCGACGACACGTCGCCGCAGGAACGCGACGCCACGTCGCCGCAGGAATAGATGCGCGGGTTGCCGGTGCGCAGGCGGTCGTCCACCTCGACGCCGCCCGCGCCGTAGCGGACGCCGGCGGCCGCGAGGCCCAACCCCTCGACGTTCGGCTGGCGGCCGGTGGCGACGAGGATCTCGTCCACCGCCAGCTCGCGGCCGCCCTGAGGCGTGGCGCCCCCGGTCGCTCCAACCGCTCCGGTACTTGCGATCGTCAGCACCTTGCCGGCGCCCTCGCGCCGCACCGCCGTGGCCTCGACGCCGAGCTCGAGGTGCACGCCGTCGCGCGCCAGGGCGGCCGCCACGATCGTCGCGGCGTCCGCATCCTCGCGCGGCAGGAGCTGCGCCGAGCGGCCCACCAGCGTCACCTCGCTGCCGAAGCGCGCGAAGGCCTGCGCCAACTCGCAGCCGATCGGGCCGCAGCCCAGCACCGCCAGGCGCGGCGGCAGCACGGTGAGATTGAAGATCGTCTCGTTGGTGCGGTAGCCGGCCGCGGCCAACCCGGCGATCGGCGGCACCGCGGCCCGCGCACCGGTGGCGATGACGGCGCGGCGGAAGTGCAGGCGACGGCCGTCCACCTCGACGGCGTCCGGGGCCACGAAGCGACCGTCGCCCAAGAACAGGTCGATGCCGAGGCCGCGGAAGCGCTCGGCGCCGTCGTGCGGGCTGATGCCGGCACGCAGCCGGCGCATCCGCTCCATGGCGGCGGCGAAGCTCCCTTCGCCGGTCGCCGGGGGTCCGCCGAAGTGCGCGGCGGACCGGCGCGCCTCCGCCCAGGAGCGGGCGGCGCGAAGGACGGCTTTCGACGGCACGCAACCGACGTTGAGGCAGTCGCCGCCCATCAGGTGGCGCTCGACCAGCGCCACCCGCGCGCCCAGCCCCGCCGCGCCCGCCGCCGACACCAGACCGGCGGTGCCGGCGCCGACGACCACCAGGTGATAGCGCGGCGCCGGCTGGGGATTGATCCAACCCGCCGGATGGACGTTGGCGAGCAACTCCCGGTTGTGCTCGTCGAGCGGCTCGACCGGAAACGGCGCTGCCGTGGGCGTGGCGGCGGTTCCAGGCTCAGGCATGACGGGTCCCTTCTCCCGCCGGGTTTTCCCGCGCCGGTTCGCGCTCGCGCGAACCGGCGGCCGGCGAAAATGTGCCAGCGGCGCCGGACGACGCGGCTCCTGAGGTCGCGCCGGCTGATGCCGCGGTCGCGGCGGCCGGGCCGGGCGCCGTCCCGCCGGCTTTTCCCAGCTCCTGCCGCAGCGCCTTGCCGGCCAGCCGGGTGACGTAGGTGGTGACCGCGATCGTCGCCAGCAGCCCGACCGCCAGCAGCGCCCAGGAGGCAGCCTTCGACTGACCGCCGGCCGCCGGCGCGGCGGCGGCGCCGCTGCCGGAGAACGCCGCGGCGAGGCTGCCCGCCGCCTTGCCGTAGTAGACGTAGAGCAGGGTGCCGGGCAGCATGGCGATGGAGGCGGCGAAGTAATCGAGGAAGCGCACGCGGGTGAGGCCCAGGGCGTAGTTGAGCAGGTTGAAGGGAAACACCGGCGACAGCCGCAGCAGGGCGACGATCTTGAACCCCTCGCGGCCGACGGCGCGGTCGATGGCCTGAAAGCGCGGGTTGCCGGCGATCCGGTGCTCGACCGCGCCGCGCGCCAGGTAGCGCGAGACCAGGAACGCGAGCGACGCCCCGAGGGTGGCGCCGACCAGGGTGTAGGCGGTGCCGTAGACCAGGCCGAACAGCGCTCCCGCCGCCAGCGTCAGCACCGCGCCGGGAGCGAAGGCGACGGTCGCGGCGGCGTAGCCCAGGATGAAAACCACCGGCCCCCAGATGCCGAGCCCTTGCACCCAGGTGGCGAACCGCTGCAAGGGGCCGATCAGGGTGCGGCCGCCGAGCACCAGCACGGCGACCGCCGCCAGCCCGACGACGGCATAGAGCACGAGCCGGAGGCGCGAGGTGCGGCGCCGCTCGCCGGGACCGGCGGCAGGCGTGGCGCTGGGGTTGGCGGGCATTTCCGGCATGAGCGAGGCTCCTGATCCCTGATCTCGGATTCCTGATCCGGATTCCTGATCTCGGACTCCTGATCCCAGATCCCAGATCTCGAATCGCGGTTCATCTCACGGCTACGTGGCCCGCCGGCCGGATGGATGGGCGGCGGCCGGCGCCCGGGGCGGCGCGTGAAACCCGGCCATGGCCTTTGACGATGCCATCTTAGCCGAGTCGAGGCGCCTGATGACGCCGGCGCGGTGCACCACGGATTGTGCATTTGGCGCATGTTTTGCCTGCCATTTTGACGAAATGGTGGTTGCGCTCGGGCGTAAGAGGCCCTATAGTCTGCGCAACAGTCACATTCATGGAGACAGCGATGAAAAAAGAGGAAATCCTGAAGGCTGCTGACGGGGAGGCGGTCCGCTTCATGCGGCTTCAGTTCACGGACATCCTGGGAATCATCAAGAACGTCGAGATCCCGCGCAGCCAGTTCGAGAAGGCCCTGGACGGTCAGATCCTGTTCGACGGCTCGTCGATCGAGGGCTTCACCCGCATCGAAGAGTCCGACATGCTGCTGGTGCCGGACCTCAACACCTTCCGGGTCAACCCCTGGTCCAACCCGGACGGCTCGAAGGTGGCGCGGATGATCTGCGACATCTACCTGCCGGACGGTTCGCCATTCGCGGGTTGCCCGCGGATGACGCTCAAGCGCCAGGTCGACCGCGCCAAGCAGCACGGCTTCACCATGGTGGCGGGACCCGAGGCGGAGTTCTTCCTCTTCCAGAAGGACGCCAAGGGCGACGTGTTGATCGAGACCCACGACGTCGGCGGCTATTTCGACCTGACGCCGGTGGACCGCGGCGAGGAGTGCCGGCGCGACATCGTCATCGTGCTGGAGGCGATGGGTTTCGAGGTGGAGGCGGCGCATCACGAGGTGGCGCCGGGCCAGCACGAGATCGACTTCAAGTACGCCGACGCGCTGTCCACCGCCGACAACGTCACCACCTTCCGCTTCGTGGTCAAGCGGGTGGCCCAGGACCACGGCCTGCACGCCACCTTCATGCCGAAGCCGATCTTCGGGGTCAACGGCTCGGGCATGCACGTCCACCAGAGCCTGCTGACCAAGGCCGGCGAGAACGCCTTCTACGACGCGCAGGCGCAGTGGCAGCTCTCCAAGGTGGCGCTCAGCTACATCGCCGGCATCCTCGATCACGCGGTGGGGTTCGCGGCGGTGACCAATCCGCTGGTCAACTCCTACAAGCGCCTGGTCCCCGGTTACGAGGCGCCGATCAACGTCGCCTGGTCGGAGAAGAACCGCAGCCCGCTGGTACGGGTGCCGGCCAAGCGCGGCATGTCCACGCGCTGCGAGGTGCGCATGCCGGACCCCGCCTGCAACCCCTACCTGGCGCTGGCGGCGATGCTGGCGGCGGGCCTCGACGGCCTCGAACGCAACCTCGAGCCGGGCGCGCCGGTCAACAAGAACATTTTCACCATGAGCGCCCGTGAGAAGCGCCGCCTGCGCATCGCGCAGCTGCCGGCCAACCTGAGCGAGGCGCTCGACGAGCTCGAGCAGGACAGCGTCGTCCGCGGCGCGCTCGGCGACCACATCCTGGAGCACTACCTGCGCGCCAAGCGGCAGGAGTGGGCCGACTACATCTCGCACGTCCACCCCTGGGAGCAGGAGCGCTATCTGTCGGAGTACTGAGTTGCGCGGCCTCGGGGAGAGGTGATCTACTTGCGCGCCGTGTTGCCGCGCGATCCGATCCTGCCCTTCTCCAGGCCCGACATTGGCGAGGAAGAGATCGCCGAGGTGGTGGACTGCCTGCGCTCCGGCTGGATCACCACCGGGCCGCGGGTGGCGCGGCTCGAGAACGAGTTCGCGGCGGCGGTGGGCGCCCGGCACGCCCTGGCCTTCTCGTCCGGCACCGGCGCGCTCCACGCCACGCTGCTCGCCCTGGAACTCGAGCCGGGCGACGAGGTGGTGGTGCCGGCGCTCACCTGGCCCTCCACCGCCAACATGGTGGTGGCTTGCGGCGGGGTACCGGTGTTTGCCGACATCGACCCGTCGACCTGGAACCTCGACCCGGCGGCGCTGGCGGCGGCGGTCGGCCCGCGCACCCGGCTGGTGATCCCGGTACACTTCGCCGGCCTGCCCTGCGATCTCGATGGATTGCGCGAGGCGCTGGCGGCCGCCGGCAGGCCCGAGGTCGGCATCCTCGAAGATGCCGCACACGCCGCCGGCGCCGCCTACAAGGGCCGGCCGATCGGCGCCGCCGCGGCGAACGGCACGCTGGCGGCCATTTTCTCGTTCCACCCGATCAAGAACATGACCACCGCCGAGGGCGGCATGGTGACCACCGACGACGACCGGCTGGCCGCCGCGATCAAGCTCTGGCGCTTCCACGGCGTGCAGCGCGATGCCTGGCAAGCCTATGCCGCCACCGCGAAGGCGCCGGCCGGCTACGACGTGGTGCTGCCCGGATTCAAGTACAACCTGAGCGACCTCCACGCCGCGCTGGGCCTGCACCAGCTGCGCAAGCTGCCGGGGTTCAACCGCCGCCGGGCGGAGATCGCCGCGTTCTACCGCCGCCACCTGTCCGACCTGCCGGGGTTGCAGATCCCGGGGCGGGCGCAGTACGAGTGCCACCATCCCTGGCACCTGTTCACCGTCCTGCCGCCCAGCCGCGCACCGTTCATGGAGCGGCTGCGCGAGCTCGGCATCGGCACCGGCCTGCACTTCGAGGCGGTGCACCTGCACGACTACTACCGCCGCCGCTTCGGCTGGCAGCCGGGCTCGCTGCCGGTCGCCGAAGAGGTCTGCGCGCGCATCGTCTCGCTGCCGCTGTTCCCGGCGATGACCGACGACGACGCCGGCGACGTCGTCCTGGCGGTGCGCCAGGCGCTCGCCGCATGAGCGCGTCGTCCGCCACCGCGGGCAGCTCGCCGCCGGTGGCTTCGATCGTCATCCCGGTGTTCGACGAGGAGGCCAACCTGGCGGCGCTGTACGCCCGCCTGGCGCCGGTCATGGACGGCATCGCCGGCGGCGCCGAGGCGATCTTCGTCGACGACGGCAGCGCCGACCGCTCGCTCGAGCTGCTGCGCGGCCTGGCGGCGGCGGACCCGCGGGTGCGGGTGATCTCGTTCAACCGCAACTACGGCCAGCACGCGGCGGTCATGGCCGGCTTCGAGGTCACCCGCGGCGAAACGGTGGTGACGCTCGACGCCGATCTGCAGAACCCGCCCGAGGACATCCCGAAGCTGCTGGCCAAGGCGGCGGAGGGCTTCGACGTCGTCGGCGGCTGGCGCGCCGACCGCAGAGACACCTGGTTCCGCCGCTGGGCGTCGCGGCAGGTCAACCGCATGATGCGGCGCGTCATGGCCGGCGTCGAGCTCCGCGACTATGGCTGCATGCTGCGCGCCTACTCGCGGCCGGTGGTCGAGTCGCTGCGACGCTGCGAGGAGCGCACGCCGTTCATCCCCGCCCTCGCCTGCCAGTTCGCCCGCCGCATCGCCGAGGTGCCGGTCGGGCACGCCGAGCGCGCCGCCGGCGCCTCGAAGTACTCGCTCTGGCGGCTGCTGCGGCTGCAGGCCGACCTGATGACCGGCTTCACCTCGATGCCGCTACGGTTGGCGACGCTGGCCGGCACCGTGATCTCGCTGCTGTCGATCGGCTTCGGCGTCTTCCTGGTCATCCGGCGCCTGCTCCAGGGCCCGGAGGCCGAGGGCCTGTTCACGCTCTTCGCCATCCTGTTCCTGCTGGTCGGGGCGGACTTCCTGGCGCTCGGCGTGCTCGGCGAGTACGTCGGCCGGATCTACGTCGAGGTGCGCCGCCGGCCGCGCAGCGTGGTCAAGGAAACGATCAACCTCGCCCCCGCGGCCCCTGCGGCCCCCGACGCGGCTCCCGCGGTCCCTGCGGGCGGAGCCGGGCGTTGAGGGTCCTGTTTTTCGGCTACAGCCAGCTCGGTTACCGCGCGGTCAGACTGCTGCCGGAGTTGGGGTGCGACGTCGCCGCGGTGGTGACCCATCGCGACGACCCGGAGGAAAACCGCTGGTACCGGACGCCGGCGGAGGCGGCGGGCGAGCTGGGCGTTCCCGTCCACGAAGCCGGCGAGCTGGCGGCGGCGCCGGGCGGCCTGGGCGCCTTCGCCGAGCGGCTCGCCGCGGACCTCGTGCTGAGCGTGTTTTTCCGCGACCTGCTGCCGGCGGCGGTGCTGGCGTCGGCGCGCCTGGGGGCGCTCAACCTGCATCCCTCGCTGCTGCCCGCCTACCGCGGGCGGGCGCCGATCAACTGGGTGCTGGTGCGCGGCGAGACGCGGACCGGGGTGACGCTGCATCATATGATCGGACGCGCCGACGCCGGCGACATCGTGGGCCAGCGCGCCATCGCCATCGCGCCGCGCGAGACGGCGCTGACGCTGTACCGCAAGGTCGAGGAGGAGGGCGTGCGGCTGCTCGCCGAGATGCTGCCGCGGGTCGCCGCCGGCACCGCGCCGCGGCTGCCCCAGGACGAGTCGCTGGCCAGCCGCTGCGGGCGCCGGCGGCCCGAGGACGGCCGCATCGACTGGAGCTGGCCGGCGGCGCGCATCGACTGCCTGGTGCGGGCGGTGGCGCCGCCCTGGCCGGGAGCCTTCGGCGAGCTCGAGGGGCGGCGCGCCTGGATCTACCAGGGGCGGCCGGCTGGTGCGGTCGCCGCGGCGCCGGCGCCCGAGTCGGCGACGGGCGGGCGGCCGGCCCCCGGCACCGTGCGGCGCGAGGGTGGGCGGGTGTGGATCGCCACCGGCGATGACTGGTACGAGGTGGAGGGGGCGGCGGGCCTGGCCGGGGCGCCGCCCCCCACCGATCCCTTTTCCAAGTAGGCCAGGGTCGGCCCGGTCTCGTGCTGCGAGGGCCGGCGCCAGCCAGAGAGGGCTAGAAAGATGAAAGTTCTGATCACGGGCGGCGGCGGCTTCCTCGGCTCGCACCTCGGCGACGGCCTGCTCGCCGCCGGCCACGAGGTGATGGCGCTCGACATCGCGCCGGACCTCAAGGTGCGGCACAACGTCGGCAAACCGGGCTTTCGCTATGTCAAGGGCTCGGTGTTCGACGTCGACCTGATGGAGAGCCTGGTGGTCAAGGCCGACCTCGTCTATCACCTGGCGGCGGTGGTCGGCGTCGAGCACTACGTCGAGGACCCGATGCACGTCCTCAACGTCAACGTCAACGGCACCCAGAACATCCTCAAGCTCACCCACCGCTACGACAAGCGGCTGGTCTTCGCCTCCACTTCGGAGGTCTACGGCAAGTCGCGCGACACGCCGTTCCGGGAGGACGGCGACCGGCTGCTGGGCTCGACCGAGATCGACCGCTGGTGCTATTCGACCTCGAAGGCGGTAGGGGAGCATTTCTGCTTCGCCTACGGCAAGCTCGGGCTGCCGGTGGTGATCGTGCGCTTCTTCAACGCCTACGGGCCGCGCCTGGACCGCATCGACGTCGGGCGGGTGATCACCATCTTCATGGGGCAGCTGCTGCGCGGCGAGGATCTGACGGTGATCGGCGACGGCCGGCAGACCCGCGCCTTCACCTACGTCGACGACGCCGTCCTGGCGCTGATCCGCGCCGGTACTCTGCCCGAGGCGGTGGGGCGCATCTTCAACATCGGCACCGACCGCGAGACCACCATCCTCGAGCTCGCCGAGACCATGATCCGCGCCTGTCCGGGGACCGGCTCGAAGGTGAGGCTGGTGCGCCAGGAGGAGGTCTACGGCGACTCTTACGAGGACATCCCGCGCCGCTTCCCCGACATCACGCGGATGCGCACCATCCTCGGGGTCGAGCCCGGGGTGCCGCTCGAGGAGGGGCTGCGCCGCACCATCGACTGGTTCCGCCAGGATCAGGCGTGGAGCCCGCGGCCGGGGTGAGCGCACCGCCGCCGCCGCGGACGGCGCCGCCGGGGCGCGCGCCGCGCGTCGCGCTGAAGGTCGACGTCGACACCTTCCGCGGCACCCGCGACGGGGTGCCGGCGCTGCTCGCGGACCTGGCGGTGGCGGGGGTCCGCGCCAGCTTCTTCTTCACCCTCGGCCCCGACAACTCCGGGCGCGCGGTGTGGCGGGTCTTCCGCAAGCGCGGTTTCCTGGCCAAGATGCTGCGCACCAACGCCGCTCGCATGTACGGGTGGCGCACCGCGCTCTACGGCACGCTGCTGCCCGCTCCCGAGATCGGCCGCCGCTGCCGCGCGGTGCTGGCTGCGGTCCAGGCCGCCGGTCACGAGGTGGGCCTGCACGCCTGGGACCACGTCGCCTGGCAGGACCGCCTGCAGCGGATGTCCCGGGCGGCGATCGACCAGCAGCTCGACCGCGGCATCGCCGCCTTCGTGGCGATCTTCGGCGCGCCGCCGCGGGGCTTTGCGGCCCCCGCCTGGTTCTGCACCGACGAGGGCTTCGCGGCGCTGGACGCCCGGGGCTTCGACTACCTTTCGGTGTCCCGCGGCGTCGCGGCGCCCTTCTACCCGCGGGTGGGTGGCCGCGTCCTCGCCACGCTGGAAGTCCCCACCACCCTGCCGACCCTCGACGAGGAGCTGGGCCGCGACGGCATCCATGCCGGGAATTACGTGAACCGCCTGGTCGCCCGCTACCGCCCCGGCCGTGACGAGGTGCTGACCGTCCACGCCGAGACCGAGGGCCTGGCCCACCGCGGGCTGTTCCAGGAGCTGCTGCGCCGTCACCGCGAGCTGGGAGTGGAGACCCGCACCGTCGGCGAGCTGGCGGCGGCGGCGCGCGGGACGGCGGGGGAGGGCGGCGTCGGGTTAGGCGAGGTGCCCGGGCGCGCCGGGAAGGTGGTGGTGGCGGGCCCTCGTGACAGTTGAATCGAGGCGCTGGCCTGGTGAGACGATCGTTCGAGGGACTAAGGGAATCAGTTGGTTCTCGTTGACAGGAAAGATCTCCCATGCTAACTTATGTAAAGCCTACTCTATATCGGAGCGTGCGGCATGCCCTGTGTGTATCAGCACGATTTCTTCGTCAGCTACTCGCATATCCCTGGGGTGAACCTGCTCAGCGAGTTCGTCGCCGAGCTCGTCAGAGAGATCCGCTATCAGCGAGTCGGCGATCGACTGGACGAGCCGGTTTACCTGGATCGACAGCGCCTGCAACCAGGCTTCGTTTGGAAAAGCGAGCTATCGAGGGCGCTGTGCCATAGCCGCTGCATGTTAGCGATCTACACAGATGACTATTTCTCACGTGACTATTGCATCCGCAAGTGGGACGCCATGGTCACTCTCGAGACCCAGCGGATCGGTGGCACGTCTCGCCGCATGATCATTCCGATTCTGCTGCGCTGCGCCAATGATCAGGGCGAGCCGGCGCTCCCCGCGCGGATGCGCGAGCTCCAGTACGAAGATTTTCGCTCCATCGTGGCGCCAAAGCAGCAATTCGCCACCATCAAGACAAAGAACAAGGTGGCGACGTTGCTCAGACGCATCGATGACCTGAAGCGTCGCTCCAAGGATCCCAGCGTGGACTGCGACAGCTTCGAGGCTTTCCTGGTTTCTACTCCTCAGCCGGCCCCCGCGGAGGCCTTCGGCGGGAGCTGGGGCTGACATTCATGGCAGAGGAGACAGCCGCATCGAGCGCCAGGCCCGGCGAGATCATCACCTTCTACTCCTACAAGGGTGGCACGGGCCGCTCGATGGCTGTGGCCAACGTCGGCTATATTCTGAGCAAGGGTGCTGTCTTGCCTCGTGGCGTGCTGCTCATCGACTGGGATCTGGAAGCGCCGGGTCTGCATCGCTACTTCGCGGATCGCTTCCAAAAAAAACTTTCATTAGTAACAGGCATCGATCAAAAACCAGGGTTGATCGATTTCTTTGTTGCCGCAGACGCTGCGTACAAAAAGGCGGGATCCACCGTAGTACAGGGAGGCGCCGAGTCGACGGGTAACTCCGAACAGCAGCGTTCGATCTTGGATGCTGACCCGTACGCGGAGGTGCGCGCAGCGGTACTCGCAAGCCTCGTGGATTTCGTGCTTCCCGTTGATGACCAAGGCCTGTTTCTGCTCAAGGCCGGGAAATTCGACGTCACCTATCCCGACCGCATCCGGGAGTTCGACTGGGAAGGGTTTCACCGCCGCGACCCACGCTTTTTTGGCGACTTGCGCTTGTCCCTGATGGCGCGCTACGATTACGTGCTGATCGACTCGCGCACTGGCCTCACCGACACCGCTGGCATCTGTGCACAGCAGATGCCCGAGAAGTTGGTGCTGGTCTTCGTCCCCAACCACCAAAGTCTTGACGGAGTATTGGATGTGGCGCGGAGGGCGCGCCGGCATCGGCTTGGCTCGTCAGACCTGCGGCCGTTGGTGAGCTTTCCCCTCGTGTCGCGGATCGATGGCAAGGCCCAGCGCCTGCGAAACACCTGGCGCAGGGGCGGCACGACTGCGACGGAGGCCGTGACCGGCTATCAGAAGCTCTTCGAGGATCTGTTTATCGAGATCTACGAGTTGGACGAATGTGATCTCGAGGCGTATTTTGACACCACCCAGATCCCTCACGAGAGTGAATTCGCTTATGGCGAACAAATTGCGGCGCGTGCTGGGACGACCGACAACCTCTCCCTCGGATACTCCTATGCCAACTTTTCGCGCCGCCTTACGACTCTCGCGGCCCCGTGGGAACCGTTGCCGGAAGAGCAGGAGCTCGAGGAGGTCAAGCGCTCCGCGCGCGTCGAGACCGCCCTGGCGTTGAGGAAGACCAGGATCGTGCGCTGGATCAGTGTTGCCGCGACCGTCGCCGCGCTGATAGCCGCGGCGCTGGTCGTTGGGAGCAGTCGCAAGGCGAATGTCGAGCACCTGCGGGCTGAGAAGGTTCTCTCAGCGGTTGCCGCTTCGCCTGACCCGCTGGAAAAGGCACTCTTGCTTGGCGAGCTTCAGGATGCGGAGGAGCCACCAGGAGGGCTCGCCGTGGCTAGGGAGGTTGCCTCGACGCCGCTGCCGGCAGCCGTTCTTGGCGGAGCCTCGAGAGCGATCTCAGGCATTGCCTTCTCGCCCGCTGGCGACCGCATCGCTGAGCTGGCCGGCGATCAGACTGTGCGTTTATTCAAGGCTGATGGCACCGGAGACCCGGCGCTCTCGCAGGTAAAGGGTGATATAGCCACCGTTTTCGCGTTCAGTACCACCGGGCAGCTCTTGGTCGTGGGCGCCGCCGACGGCACTGTGAGTACGCTGCCGGCCGCCGGGGGAGTTACCACACTGCGTGGGCGCGTAGACGGGCCAATTCTAGCGGTGTCATTCGATACTGGCGACAACCAGGTGCTGGTGGCGACAGGACAAGGCGTCACGACCATTGACCAGGCGGGTAAGGCGCAGAATCCTTTTCCGCCAACAGCCTTGACCGGCTGCGATTTTGCTCCTCGAGCCAATCGTATGGTCGCCATTAGCGAGGGCGATAGGGTCGTCACCTGGGATTTGTTGAGTCCCGACCTCGTCGATGAAGGGATCATGATTCGCAAGGCGGCTGGAACCGGATTGCTCCTCTCGGACGATGGACGGCTGCTGATCACCAGCACTCCTGAAGGCACTGCGCTTTGGGAGCTAACGCCCAACGGCATCAAGAAGGAGCTCTTCGGCTCGGTGAAGCGAGCAGGCGATGCCTTCGCGCTGAGTCCCGATGGTCGACTTTTCGCCTACCCCGCTCCCGACGGCTCTGTCGTCGTGCGCACGGTCGACAGCCTTCGGTCGAATGATCCGACGGGTAAAGGATGGCAACTTCGCGGGCAACGGGCGCCGATTCGGGCCATGGCCCTCAACAATTTGCATCAACTCGTCACTGGCGCTGAAGACGGTTCAACCTGGGTCTGGAATCTCAACGCAACCTACAATGGGAATCTTGGATGGTCGGCGACTCTCGACTATTTGCGCCATGCGAGCACGGCCTGCCTGTCGGTCAGCCAGCGCAAGCGGCTGCTTACCGAGTCCGACGTCGACGCCGTGGAAACCGCTGCGCGCTGCGAGCAAGGACACGGCCGCACTCCACTCGGCTCTGCCGCCGTCGGTACACGCTTCAACCCCACGAGTGGAGCGCCGCGCACCGGAAATTGATCGCTCGGGGCAATGCGCCGCAAGCCTGCGCCACCTCGCAGCATGGCCGGCAGTACCAGGGTCCAGGGCAGGTAGGCGGCGGCGCCGGCCGGCAGGTAATACCAGAACGTTTGCCGGTGGCTGAGGGCGCGGCCGGCCTCGGTGGCGAGCAGCCGGTCGACGGTATTGCCGATCAGGCACTCGCGCAACGCCCGGTGGCGATGACGAACGGCGAGGCCTGAGTGCCCAAGGCGGGGATATGTTAAAATGCTTTTATGAGGACGACTTTGGAGTTGCCTGACGAGTTGCTCAAGCGCGCAAAGATCGCGGCTGTCGAGCGGGGCATGACGCTGCGTGAGCTGATCGGGTCCGCTCTCGCCCGGGATCTGGCGGCGGGGGCATCGCCGCCCAGGGGAAAGAGGATTCAGTTGCCGGTTTTCCCGTCGGCGCAACCAGGCAGCCTCGAGCTGACCAACGCCGATCTCGCACGTTCCGAGGCCGACGAGGACCGGCGGCGGCATGGGCTACCTGGCTGACGTCAACGTCCTGATCGCGCTCCTGCACGCCCGCCACGCCCTGTCCGAGCGGGCGCTTGCCTGGCTGGACCGGCAGGAGCAGCCGGGCAGCATCTGCCTCTGCCGTGTCGCCCAGATGGGTGTCCTGCGTATCCTCACCAACCCGGCCTGGCTGGGTCTGGAGGCCCAATCTCCGGCCGCGGTTTGGGATGCGTGGGATTTCCTGTTGACCGACGAGCGCTTCATCCGAGCGACGGAGCCGGTCCGCCTCGACTCGGAGTGGCGCCTGGTGACCAGGGACTTGCCTGCCGGGCGAAGCGCCGATACCGACTCCTATTTCGCAGCCTTTGCGCGCGCCGGAGGATATCGCCTGGCCACCTTCGACCGCGGCTTCCGGCTCTTCCGGGGCCTCGACGCGGAAATCATCGAATGAGCTGGGCGCCGGCCCGATTGGCGCCATCGCCGGTGGCGATGACGAACGGCGAGGCCTTGGTGGCGGTCTCGTCATAGAGCAGCCGGAGCCGCGCACGCAGGGGCGCCGGCAGGTGGCGCAAGGCGTCGAGCGACAGGACCAGCCGATCCGCGGGCTGGGTGGAGAAGAGTGCGGCAACCTCGGCGGGGCTGCTCAGGGAGCGAACCTGGCGGCCGAGGTCGAAACCGATGATGCCCAGGGTGGTCTCGCTGGGGCGGTAGGCGGCCACCGGGGCGGTGCCGGGATCGAGGCGGGCGACGGCGGCGGTCAGGTCGTGAGGGCTCTTGAGCGGTTCGATGGCGGCTTTGACGGCGATCTGGTAAGCAAGGGCGATGGTGAGGAAAGGCAGCACCAGCCAGGCTCCTGCCGGGGTGGTGGCGGTGCGCAGATGGCGCGCGCCGCGGCAGAGGAGCAGAGCGGCGACGGCGACCGCGGCGAGGCCGGCGGCGGCAAGGTGGGTGCCGGTCAGCTCGGCGCGCAGGGGGGCGGCCGGGAAGGAGCGCCAGACGCCGCGCCCCGCCCCCCAGGCTCCCAGCCATAGGGTGGGTGGCAGGAAGGCCGCCAGGGTCAGCAGCAGCAGGGCGGTCGGCCGGTCCCAGCGCGAGCGCTCGGCGCGGCCCAGCCCGTCCAGCCAGAGGCCCAGCGGCACCGCCAGGGCGGGCAGCAGCGGCACCAGGTAGAGCGAGCGCTTGCTGGCGGCCAGCGACAGCAGCAGGACCCCGATCAGGCTGGACGCGAGAAGCAGGCGGCGTCCGCTCTCGGCGCTCTGGCGGTGGGCTGGGGCGCAGGCCCCGGCGACGGTCAGCCCGATGGGCCGAGTTGCCGGCGATGGGTCCGCACGGCTTCGCAGCATTGCGGGCAATGCCAGGGTCCAGGGCAGAAAGGCGACGGCGCCAGCCGGCAGGTAATACCAGAACGGCTGGCGATGGCCGAGGGCGCGCCCGGCTTCGGTGGCGAGCAGCCGGTCGACGGTATTGCCGATCAGGCATTCGCGCAACGCCGCCCAGCCGCCCTCGCGCAGCAGGGCCAGGGCCCACGGCAACACCACGGCCGCGAACAGCGGCACCGCGAGGAGCGCCAGCGGCGCCAGCAGGCGCACGGTTCCAGCAAACCCCCGAGGCTCGGGTCCTGCAAGCCTTCGACGCATGGTTGCGGCAAATCCTCGCGGCTCGGGGCCGGCAGGCCTTCGACGCATGGTCCCGGCAAGACCTCGGCGCATCGCTGCCGAGCCCTCGGCTTTGCCGGCCGGGCGCGTCCGCGCGCGGCCGGCGGCGGCTCCCGCCAGCAGCAGGTAGAGCACCGGCGGTCCCAGGGTGAGCCCGATCCCCACCACCCCCTTGGCGAGGAAGGCGAGCGGCACGGCCAAGGCGATCAGCAGGTAGGCGCCCCAGCGTTCCGCGCCGGCACCGCGGCCGCCGGCTTGCCTGAGGGTCCCGCCGGCGTCCCGGCCGTCGCTCACCAGCAGGACGAAACCGGCGTAGGCCAGGGTCACCATCAACACCAGCGGCGGATCGACGATCGCCCGCCCCATGTCCTCGCTGAACTCGACGGTGGCGGCCAGGGCGCCGGCCGCCAACCAGCCGGCCCGCGCGCCGCCGAGCCGCCTGGCGACGGCGAAGGTGACCAGCAGGGTCAACGTCGCGAACAGCGCCGACGGCACCCGCGCCGCGGCGTCGGAGACGCCGAACAGCCGGAAGGACACGGTCTGCGCCCACCAGGCGAGCGGCGGCTTTTCGAGGAACGGGCGGCCGTTCAGGCGCGGCACGACGAGGTCGCCGCTGACCCACATCGCCTTGCCGATCGCCGCATCGCGCGGCTCGTCCGGGGTCCACAGGGAGTGCGAGCCGATGCCGGCGAACGACACCGCCGCCGCGGCCAGGGCGGCCAGCGCCAGCGCCGCCAGCCGTGCCCGCCTCGATTCCCCGGCCGGCTTCACGTCGCTCCTGCCGACCGGCGCTGCCTGGCCGCGTGACACGCGCGCACTTTAGCATCGGCAGGCCGGCATGCAGGCGAGCGCACCAAGGCGTCGGCCGGAAGCGGCGTGCGCTCCGGCCGCCGGGCGACGGACCCTCACCCCTGCCGGATGCTGGATGACAAGGCCATGGCAGCGAGATAAGGTTCGTCCGCACCATGGCCCATCAGGTTGACAGTAGCGGCGGCGGCATGGGCCCCGCCAGGCGGCTGCTGGCGGCGGTGCCGCCGGCGCTGGCCGCCGTCCTCTCGCCGCGGGCGCCGGCGGACGCCGCCTCGGACGCAGTGGCAGCGCTGGACGGCCCGGCCGGCGGGGACGGCCGCTGGCGGCGCGCCGCCTACTATGGCTACGCGCTCCACCTGTTCGCCATCTTCGCCCTGGCGCTGTCGAACATCCTGCTCGCCCTGACCCTGGCGCTCGCGCCGCGCGCCCTCGCCGAGCGCCGCGCACGCTGGCAGGTGCTGCAGCCGGTGCTGCTGCCGATGGGCTTCTACCTGGTCTTCCTCACCGCCTCCATCCTGCTCTCCCACGACGTACGCACCAGCCTCTTCAGCTTCGGCGAGACCTTTGCCATGGCGACGCTGTATCTCGGACCCGGCCTGGTGCGTGGCGAGCGCGAGCTGCGGCGGGTGATCGACGGCATGATCGCGGTCGCGGCGGTGCTGGCGCTGCGCAGCATCTCGCAGTACCTGTGGAGCTTCGGCGAGCTCGATCAGCGGATCCGCGGCCCGTTCTCGCACTACATGACCTTTTCCGGGGTGTTGCTGATCTGCGACGTCCTGCTGGTGACGCAGCTGGCCTGCGGTCGCGCGGCGTGGCGCAGCCCCTGGCGATGGGTCGCCCTGGCGTCGATCAACGCCGCCCTGCTCGGCACCATGACCCGCGGCGCCTGGGTGGCGCTGGGCGGCACGCTCTGCTGCCTGCTCGCCTTCTATGCTCATCGCGGCCGGCACGCCGGGCGCGGCGGCCACGATCAAGCCAGCGCCCCGCGGCACCGCGGGCGGCAGGCGGCGGCGGTGTGCTTCGTCTCGCTGCTGGCCGTCTTCCTGCTGGTCCCGGCGTCGGTGCTGCACCGCGCCGCGTCCATCCTGGATCTGCGGGACCGGTCCAACTACGACCGCCTGTGCATGCTCGACGCCGGCCTGCGGATGATCGCCGAGCGGCCGTTCGTCGGTCTCGGTCCCGACATGGTGGACCACCGTTACGAGATCTACCGCCAGCCGACGGCGCCGCGCTACTGGGTACCGCACCTGCACGACAGCTTCCTAGAGATGGCCGCCGAGCGGGGCCTGCCGTCGCTCGCCGCCTACCTGTGGATGATGGTCGCCGGCGTGCGCCTGGCGGTGCGCCGCTACCGCGCCGAAGGCGGTCTGGCGGGTCCGCGGGCCGAGCTCTACCTGGGGAGCGTCCTGGCGCTGCTCGCTTTCAATCTCGCCGGCCTGTTCGAGAACAACTGGGGCGACGCCGAGGTCAAGCGCCTGGCGCTTTTCGCGCTGATGATTCCCTTCTGCCTCGAGCTGGCCGATCCGCCGCCCGCGACGGCTGCTGCCACGGAACCGCCGGCGGCGATCCCGGCGGCTGCCGCGGTGCAGGGTTGACCCCTCCGGGAAGCTGGTCGCGCCGCGCCGCCGAGCGGTGGATCTGGACCGGCTTCGGCGCCGGGTTGCTGCTGCTGGCGCTGATGGTGATGCGCAGCCAGGTCGGCGGCGATCAGCTCAACCTGCTGGCGCGCGGCTGGCTGCTGGCGGCGCGCCGGCAGATGGTCTGGTTCGGCAACCCGCTGTCGACCGGCGGCAAGGTGCCGGGCGGGGTCACCAGCCTGCTGGTCGGGTTGCCGCTGCTGCTGTGGCGCGACCACCGCGCCGCTACCGCGGTGGTCGCGCTCTGCCACCTGGCGGCGTTCCTGCTGCTCGACCGCACTCTCGCCCGCATCGTCGGGCAGCGGGAACGACTGCTGTTCGTCGTCCTCTACTGGTTGAGCCCGTGGCAGCTCTATTTCGGCAGCTTCCTGTGGAACCCGAACTATCTCTTCCTGGGCGGCGCCCTGCATCTTGCCACCGCCTGGCGGCTGCGCCGCGGGCCGCGATTCGGAGCCTCGCTGCTGCATGCCGCGACGCTGGTGCTGGCCTTGCAGATCCACCCGGCCTTCCTGCTGCTGGTGACGGCGTCGGCGCTGCTCTGGTGGCGCGGCTACCTGCGGCCGCATGCCGGCGGCGCGCTGGCGGGCGCGGCGCTCGGCGCCCTGCCGTTGCTGCCCTGGGCCTGGGAGGTGCTGTCCCATCCGGCGCTGATCGGCGAAGTGCACAAGGGATTCCCGGGCCGCGGGCTGATCTTCTCCCTGCCGCGCGGCGTCTTCTACTGGCTGCGCTACTCCTCGCTCGCGCTGGCCGGCAGGAGCGGGTCGTTCGACTTCACCGAAGCCTTCGGCGCCGCCGCCGATCACCGCCTGACGCCGGTCTTCCGGGCTCTCACCACCTGGGTCGGCCCGGCCACCGTGGTGCTGCCGCTCGTTGCCAACCTCTGGCTTTGGCGCTCCTACCGCAAACGCTCGCGGCAAGGCGCGGCCGTGGAGCACGGCCCGCTGCCGGGGCCGGACCGGCGCGCGGCGAACGGCCGCCGGGCGCGGCTGGTGCCGCCGAGACTGGCGCGGCTGGTGCCTCTGGCGCGGCTGGTGCGGTTGGCCCGGTTGGCGCGGTTGGAGGATACCGCCTCGGACCGCGACTGGCTGCGCGGCTACGTCGTGCTCACTTTCCTGGCCGCCGCCGCCGTCTACATCGTGTCGCCCACCACCATGATGTACTGGCAGGGGCTCTGCCTCTTCCACGCCGCGGTGCTGCCGCTCACCCTCTACGGCGGGCTGCTGCTGCGCACCCGCCATGCCCGGCGGGTGCTGGCCGGCGCCGCCGCCTATGCCGCCCTCGAACTGGCGCTGGTCTTCGGCATCGCTTTCGGCACCCCCGATTACCGCTGCCACGGGCTTGAAACGGTCGTCTTTCCGCTGGTCGGCGACTCGCCGATGTTCCACGATCTCCACATCCAGGAGACCTGTCCCTGGCCGCTCGGCGATCCGCACGGCTGGTGGCCGGACGTGCTGCCGCGCCCCGGCGAGCCGGGAGGCGCTGTATGGTAAATTTGCTGAAATAAAAGTACCTCATGCCGTCACGCCAGGAGGAGGCCTGCCATGTCCGAGCCCAATGGTTCCGATCGCATCGTGAGCTGCGCCATCCATCCCTCGATCGGCATCGCCCGGGTGGGCAACGCTCCGGAGGATTTCTTCCTGGCGCCGGAGGTGCCGGGAGCGGCGCCCGATCCGGGAGCGCCGGGGTTCAAGACCGCCAAAGGGGAGGTCAAGCGCGAGGCGGTGCGCTTCCGCGTCTATGGCTACGACGCGGCAGGGCGGGTGGTCCGGGAGCTCACCGCCGACGATGCCGCCATCCAATGGCAGGCGCATCTCGCCAATCGCAAGGCGGCCTGGTATCAGTTCAACAACGCGCTCGACCTGAAGCAGTACGCGATGCCGAGCGCCTTCCGCAACTCCGCGATCACCGGCGTGCTCCGCGAGCAACTGGTGATCGATCCCGGGCCGAAGGAGATCTCCGGACGGAACCGGCATGGCGCGCGGTACCGCTGCGATCAGGGCTACGTGAACTTCAACGCCGGCAACGGGCCGCATCAGGTGCCGCTGGGCGAACTGCGGACCGACGAGCAGGGGCGCCTCATCGTCCTGGGTGGCTTCGGCAAATCGGCGTCGGACAGCGGCTCGCCGGCGACGACGTTCGCCAACAACGACGGCTGGTACGACGACGTGTCGGATGGGCCAGTGCGAGCGCGGGTGAAGCTGGCGGACGGCCGCGTGCTCGAGGCCGCGCCGGCGATGGTGGCGGTGACGCCGCCCAATTTCGGCCAGGGCCTCTACGGCGCGGTCACCATGTACGACGTGGTCTACGACCTCTTCCTGCGCCAGGGCTGGCTGGCGCCGCCGGCGCAGCTGCGGTTCTGGGACGACATCTACCCGCTCTTCGAGCGGCTGGTGGGCAACCAGTGGGTGAGCGAGGGGATGTTCTTCCTATTCGGCGCCGGCTCGCCGAGCGACCTCACGGAGCCGGCGCTGCTGGCGCGCCTGGCGAGCCCCGATGCGGCGCACCGCGAGGAGCGGGAGTCGCTCTGCCGGTGGTTCCGCAAGCCGCCGCCGCCCTGGGACGCCCCCGGCGAGCGGGCGCAGCTGCCGCCGCCCCGGCATGCCAAGCTGCCGCCGTTCTATGGCGACGGCGTCGATTACCAGACGACCACGATCTACGACCTCGCCGTCACCACCACCCAATACGACTGGTTGCAGCGCTGGGCGGCGGGAGATTTCGTTCCCGGCGAGCGGCGGCCGGCGCCGCGCCGCCTCGACGAGATCCCGCTGCAGGAGCAGCCGGCGGCGCTCGACCGCGCACCGCTCGAGAGCTGCCTGGGTGGACCGTTCCACCCCGGGATCGAGCTGACCTGGCCGATGCGGGTGCCGGCGATGTGGCAGCGGCCGGACCCGCTGCCGTTCCGGCTCAACATCCTGCCGCCGGACCGCGAGCCGCGTGACGACTTCGGCACCATCCTGACGCCGGCGATCGCGCTGTCGGTGGAGGGCCCGTGCGCGGCCAGCGGCCCCCGCACGCTCACCCGCTGGATGGGCGTGCCATGGCAGACCGACGAGGCGAGCTGTCTCGACGGCTACGACACCTCCACCTACCTGCCGCTGCCGTCGTTCTGGGCGGCGCGGGTGCCCAACGAGGTGCTGAGCCTGGAGTCCTTCGAGCGGCTCGGCGCGGCCGAGCTGCCGGAGCTGCAGCGCACCAAGCACCTGGCCTACCGGCAGTTCTGGCTGCGCGACCTGATCAAGGGGGCGGGCAGCAGCTACCAGGGGCGCATCAACAACATGGTGAAGCAGTGGCACCTGCTGGGAATCGTCGCCGAGCATCCCGCGCCGGCGGCGGCCGAGGTTCCGGGCTGGCCGGAGCGCTACTGGGTCGAGAGCCAGCGCAGCCGGACGTTCAGCGCCAAGGATCCGACCTGGCGCCAGACCCTGCGCGCCGAGCACGCGGTCGCGGACGACGAGGCGGCGCCTGCGGAGTCGGCGCTGCTCAGGAGCGTGGCCCCGGCCTCGGCGCCACAGGAGGAGCCGCAGCACCCGGTCCGGCGCGACGAGCGTTGAGGCCGCAGGTGGCGATCGTGGGCGGCGGCCCCGCTGGCGCGGTCGCCGCCCTGGTCCTCGCCCGCCGCGGGGTGCGGGTCACCGTCCTCGAAGCGCGCCCCGCGCCCGCGGCGAAGCCCGGCGAATGCCTGCCGCCGAGCCTCACGCCGCTGCTGCGGCGGCTGGGGCTGGACGACCTGCTCGCCGCGGACGGCCATCTGCGCTCCCACGGCAATCGCTTCGTCTGGGGCGCGGCGGCACCGGGCGAAAGGTCATTCCTCGCCGGGACCCGCGGCGACGGCTGGCACGTCGACCGCCGCCGCTTCGAGGCGCGGCTCGCCGAGCAGGCTTGCGCCGCCGGGGCCGAGTGGCGATGGGGGTGCCGCGTCGTGCGGTGCGTCCGCGGCGAGGCGGCATGGCGGCTAGAGATCGAGGCAGGCGGCCGGCGACAGGAGCTGGCGGCGGCACTTGTCGCCGACGCCACGGGCCGCCCGGCGCGCCTCGCCCGCCGCCTGGGGGCGCGGCGCCTGCGCTACGACCGCCTGGTCGGGGTCGCCGGGCTGCTGGCGAGCGCCACGCCGGCGGCGGACTCCTACACGCTCGTCGAGGCGACGCCGGAGGGATGGTGGTACACGGCGCTGCTCGCCGACGGGCGGCTGGCGGCGGCGGTCTTTGGCGACGGCGACCTGCTGCCGCGCCCGCTGCTCCATCCGGCGAGCGCCGCGGACCTGTGGTGGCGGCTGCTGGGCGCGACGTCGGCGACGCGCGAGCGGGTGGCGGGACATGGATACCGGCAAGCCGATCTGGTCTTGCAGGTGGTGCCGGCGGAGAGCTCGCGCCTGGACGTCATCGCCGGGGAAGGCTGGCTGGCGCTCGGCGACGCGGCGGCGGCCTACGATCCCCTCTCCTCCCACGGCATCGGTTCGGCGATGGGCTCCGGCTTCTACGGCGGGCAGGCCGCCGCCGACCTGCTGGCCGGCCGCGACGAGGCCCGGCCGGCCTACCTGGAGCTGATGCAGAACGCCTATGGTGCCTACCTGGATCTCCAGCGCCGATGCTACGCCCAGGAGCGGCGCTGGCCGGAGGCGCCGTTCTGGCGCCGGCGGCATGATCCGGCGTACTGCCTGGCACCCTTAGGGGGCGACCCGCCGGATCGGGCTCAGGCTTCCTGATGCTCGGGGCGGAGGAGGTCGAGGATCGTCTTGACCGGGGCGAAGGTGGCGTTCGGGATCTCGACGAAGACGGTGTTCCAGCCGGCCATGGCGCCGTTCCAGAGGCCGGGACGTTCGAGCGCCTGGAGCGGGCGCCCCTCGTGCGATTTGGCGGCGATGAACACCGTCGCGGGATCGACGAAGCGGTCGAGCTCGTAGGGGCGCCCGGCGTGGTCGTGCAGGGCGCAGGCGACGTCGACCGGATTGAAATGGGTGGAGGCGGCGAACGCCGCCTGCTGGTCGGGCTCGGGTCCGATCTGCGAGGCCTCGACGATCTGCAGCGACACCTCGCCCGCCGGCGATTCGACCCAGAACGGCCCACCGCCCGGCTCGCCGGTGTTGCGCACCACCCCGGCGACCCGCAGCGGGCGGTCGAGCGCCTGCCACAGCACATGCCGCTGCTCCGCCGGGCTCGCCTCGGCAAATCCCGGCGGCAGCTGGCGCGATAGCTCGAACTCCACGAAGCGGCCGGCCTCCTCGATCAGCTCTTCGTCGGGTAGGTCCGAGGCGAGCTCCGCGAGCAGCCGGCAGGTGCGGTCACGCAGGGCCAGCAGCAGCCCGCCCAGCAGCCGCTGCCAGCGCGTGACCTCCGGCTTCAGGCGGTCCGGCACCACGTTGTCGATGTTCTTGAGCACCACCACGCCGGCGCCACCATCCGCCATCTCCTGCAGGTTGGCGAGCAGCGCGCCGTGGCCGCCGGGGCGGAACAGCAAGGAGCCGTCGGCAAGCCGGAACGGCTGCTGGGCGGGGTCCACGGCCAGGGTGTCGGTGGCGCGGCGCTGGTGGGAGAAGGTGACCTCGAAGCGGCACCCCAGCCGGCGCGCCAGCACCGCCTCCTTGCCGGCCAGCAGCGCACGGAAATCCGCCTCGTGCTGCGGCGACACCGAGAAATGCAGGCGACAGACGCCGTCGCGGTCGCGGGCATAGTCCGCCGCCTCCACCAGGTGCTCCTCGAACGGCGTGCGCGAACCGTCCGGATAGCGATGGAACAGGATCAGCCCTTTCGGTCGCTCGGCATAGCCGAGGCCGTCCGCAGCGAGCAGGCAGGCGAGGATCGCCCGGCGCCCCGCCGGGGTCGCTGCCGGCGCCCCGGCGGCGGCGGCATCAGGCTCGAGGGCGATGCCGCGGGCCGCGGCGGCGGCCGCCAGCTCCGCGAAGAAGGCGAAGCGCGGCAGCTCGGCGAAGAACGTCCGCACCTCGGCGGCAGGCTCCGGCGCCGGCCCGCCGGCACCGTGCTCGAATCGTTCGAGCTGCTCGAGATGCTCGAGCAGCGCCTTGAACAGGCGCGAGGCCGCTCCCGAGGCGGGCACCAGCTTGTGGATGGCGCCGCCGGCCGCCGCTTCCGCGAAGCGCGCCACGAGGCCGGGCTCGTCGTCGGGGAAGATGGCGCGGATGCCGTCGCCAAGGGTACAGGCGTGCCGCACCCGGGTGTGCGGCGGCGGGTTCCGGAACAGCTCGAGGTGGCGCCGCGTCTCCTCAGGCGCGATGCCCAGCTCCGCCATCTGACGGTAGTCCCCCGCGGTGAAGGCAGGCGATTCGATCGATTCGGTCATGGCTGCATGCGGCTCCCTCGCTCGCTGGCTCCGGATCTCCGGCCCGCCGGGTCATCGGCATCCCTGGAGCATCGGGCCTGCAGCATCTTTGCCAGCTCGCCCCGCGCGATTTTGGAGATTGGCGATTGGAGATTGGCGTGCGGCGATTGGCGATCCTACCCGGACGGCGACAGCAGGCCACGGTAGGCGGCGAGCCGCGGTCGCAGGTCGGCAAGGCGCGGCCAGGTGCGGTCGCGGTCGTTGAGCAGCGGCTCGCCCGGCGGCCACCGGATCCCGACCTCCGGGTCGTCCCAGACCAGCCCGATCTCGTCGGGGCGGTCGTAGAGGCCGGTGCACTTGTACTCCACGTGGGCGGTGTCGCTCAGGACGAGGAAGCCGTGAGCGCACCCCGGCGGCACGTAGAGCTGGCGGCAGTCGTCCCCCGACAGCACCTCCGAGACCCAGCGCCCGAAGGCCGGCGAGTCCGGCCGCAGATCCACCGCGACGTCGAAGACCTGGCCGACGACGGCCCGCACCAACTTGCCCTGGGGGTGGTGGAGCTGCGCGTGCATGCCGCGCAGCACGCCGCGCACCGACGAGAACGAATGGTTGTCCTGCACGAACTCGCCGGGCAGGCCCGCTTCCAGGAACTTGCGGCGATGGAAGGTCTCGAGGAAGTAGCCGCGCGGGTCGATGAAGACGTCCGGCTCGACCACCAGCACGCCGGGAATGCTCGTCGGAGTGACTTTCACGCCAGCGTGCCCAGGCCCAGGCGCTCGCGCCGATAGCGGTCGGCCTGGACGGCTTCGCACCACGCGCGGTGATCCAGGTACCAGCGGACGGTGGCGGCGATGCCGGAGGAGAAGTCGTGGCTCGGCTCCCAGGCGAGCTCGCGCCGGGCCTTGCCGTCGTCGATGGCGTAGCGCCGGTCGTGGCCGGGGCGGTCGGCGACGAAGCTCTTGAGGTCGCGGTAGGCAGCGGCGCCGCGGGTCGCCAGCGCCGGGTTGGCGGCCGCCGGCAGCTCGCGCTCCAGCACCGCGCAGAGCTCGTCGACGATCTGCACGTTGGTGCGCTCGCTGCGCCCGCCCAGGTTGTATTTCTCGCCGGGCCGGCCGCGCTGCAGGGCCGCGAGCAGCCCGCGGCAGTGGTCGGCGACGTGCAGCCAGTCGCGCACGTTGCCGCCGTCGCCATAGATGGGCAGCGGGCGCCCCTCGACGGCGTTGAGCACCATCAGCGGGATCAGCTTCTCCGGGTACTGGTAGGGGCCGTAGTTGTTGGAGCAGTTGGTGATCAGCGTCGGCAGGCCGTAGGTCTCGCGGTAGGACCGCACCAGATGATCGGCGGCGGCCTTCGACGCGGCATACGGCGAGTTCGGCGCGTAGGGAGTGGTCTCGCTGAAGGCGCCGTCCGGTCCCAGGCTGCCGTAGACCTCGTCGGTCGAGACATGCAGGAAGCGGAAGCCATCGCCGCTCGACGGCTGGCGGCGCGCCGCCTCCAACAGCTCGAAGGTGCCGGCGACGTTGGTGTGGATGAAGGCGCTGGCGTCGTCGATCGAGCGGTCGACGTGGGTCTCGGCGGCGAAGTTGAGCACCGCCTCTGGCCGGTGCTCGGCGAAGATGCGCCGCACCTCGGCGCGGTCGGCGATGTCGCCGGCGACGAAGGTCAGGCGGGGCTGGCCCCAGACGTCGGCGAGGTTCTCGAGGCTGCCGGCGTAGGTGAGCTTGTCGAGCACGACCACCCGGGCGTCGGTCTCGGCGAGCGCCAGCCGCACGAAGTTGCAGCCGATGAAACCGGCGCCGCCGGTGACCAGGAGTGTTTGCATGGGGCCGTCGCCAGCGGGAAGTATATACAATCGCCGCCGGCCGGCCGGGCACGCCGGCCTCGCGAGCCGACCTCCGGAGGAGCCCACCTTGACCCCCATGCAAGCGATCGTGCTGTCGCTGGTCCAGGCAGTGACCGAGTTCCTGCCGATCAGCTCGTCGGGCCACCTCATCTTGGTGCCCTATTTCCTGGGCTGGCCGGACCAGGGGCTGTCGTTCGACGTCGCCGCCCACTTCGGGACCATGCTGGCGGTGGTGGCCTATTTCCGCGCCGAGCTGGTCGACCTGGTGACCGGCTTCTTCACCGGCGCGCCCGGGCGCCACGATTTCGACCCGCGCCGCCTGGGGTGGGCGCTGGTGGTGGGAACCATACCGGCGGCCCTGGCCGGCCTCGCCTTCGCGTCGACCATCGAGGCCCGCCTGCGCTCGCCGGCGCTGATCGCCTGCACCACCCTGGTCTATGGCTTGGTGCTGCTCTGGGCCGATCGCGCCGGGCGCCAGCAGCGGGACCTCGCCAGCCTCGGCCTGGGCGCCGCCCTGGTGATCGGCTTGGCGCAGGCGCTGGCCCTGGTACCCGGGACTTCGCGCTCCGGCATCACCATCACCGCCGCGCTGCTGCTCGGCTTCACCCGGCCGGTGGCGGCGCGCTTCGCCTTCCTGCTGTTCATCCCGGTGGGCCTGCTGGCCGGCGGCCACGACCTGCTCAAGCTGTGGCGCACCGGCGAGCTGTGGCACCAGATCACTCCCATCACGATCGCCATCGTGGTGTCGGGAGCGGCCGGGTACCTGGTCATCGGCTGGCTGCTGGGCTGGCTGCGCAGCCGTCCGCTGACGGTCTTCGTGGTCTACCGAGTGGTGCTGGCGGGAGTGATCGTCGCGACGCTCCTCGCGAGGCGGTAGCGAGTGCCGGGGCCGGGTCCACGGCGCGGGAAAAACCGTCGGTACCGGGGAGGGGTGTTACGGTGTTTTTCCATATTGACAAGGATCAATAAGTCGGGATACGGTGCTCGATGCGGGGAGGCAAGCTCCTCCTCTCATCCCTCCCGAAAAGGAGCGCCCAACGGCGCTCCTCTTTTTATGTGGCGCCCGGAAGGCACCCGGGAAGAACCCCGGGGAAGGCCCCCCGCGAAAGCATCTCAAGGAGCGCCCAGGACGGCTTGCTTGAAGTCCTCGCCGGGTCCCGGGTGGGATCCGATCCAGGTGGCGAGGATGGCGTCGGCGGTGGCCTTGCCGGGGATCGTGCCCTTGGCCTTGCCGTTGACCTCGACCTTGGTGCCCTGGCCGGGGAGGTAGGTCAGCGCCATCTCGTTGCCCTTCGGGATCTCTTCCATGTAACCGCAGAGCGTCGTGAAACCGGCCTTGACCTCGGCGCCGGCGGTTGGCGTGTTGTCGGCAAGACCCTCCTTCCAGGCATCGCACATCTGCTGGGCGGAGACGCCGTAGAGGAAGTGGAAGGCCATGCGCCGCGGCGCATCGGCGGCCATGACCTTGGCCGGCGACCGCTCCTTGGCGGGCAGGTACAGGGCGCCAACGTATACTTTGACGAAGAACTTTTTGCGCAGCCCCAGGCCGTCCAGCACCAATGCCTGACCGCCGGCATCGACGCGGTCGGGCATGGTGACGTCGGCGAGGGTCGCGGCGGCGGCCGGCGGCGCCGGAACCAGGGCCAGGGTGGTGAGCAGGGCGCCCAGCAACAGCTTTCGCATCGCGAGTCCTCCCGCTGAGAAGGGGTCTGGCTTGCGCACCAGAGCGTCCGGAGTCTAGCCCAATCGGGGAGGCGCCCCGCCCGGCGGCACCGCGGGGCTTGAACTCGGCTCGCGGCCCCGCGTATCACGCTGCATCCCGGGAACGGCCCGTCGCGGCCCCGGATCTGAGATGATGCCGACCGATGCCGAGCTGGTGGCGAGCTCCCTGCGGGGCTCGGACGACGCGTTCCGGGACCTGGTGGTACGCTTCGAGCGGCCCGTCTACGCCCTGATCCTGCGCATGGTCCGCGATCCGGAGACGGCGGAGGACCTGGCGCAGGAGGTGTTCGTCAAGGCCTACCGGCACCTTGGCTCCTATGACCCGCGGCGCAAGTTCGCGAGCTGGTTGTTCAAGGTCGCGCACAACACCACGATCGATCACCTGCGGCGCGCCGAGCTCGACACCGTGCCGCTGGCGGCGGACAACGACGAGGGTGGCGGGCTGCTGGCGGTGCTCGCCGATCCCGCCGCCGAGAGCCCGGCGGCGGCGACCGAGCGGCACGGCATGGCCCGGGCGCTCGAGCGCGCCATCGCCGGCCTGCGCCCCGAGTACCGCGAGGCGGTCGTGCTGCGCTATGTCGAGGGCTTGACCTACCAGGAGATCTGCGAGGTGCTGAGGCTGCCGGAAGGTACGGTCAAGACCAACCTGCACCGCGCCCGCAAGGAGCTGGCCGCGGCGATGCGGGCCGCGGGGTGGGGACCGGTGGCCGCGGTTGCAGAAACTCTCCCGCGCGAGGAGCCGTAGGGTGGAGGGAGCAGGAAGTGACGATCGCGTGACGGCCATGCCCTTCGACGAACCCCAAACCGACGCCCTGAACCGCTGGCTGGCCGCCGAGCGATCCGGCCTCGACTCCGACTCCGAGGCGGCGTTGGCCGAGCTGCTCGGCGGGTTGCCGCGGCCGGCGCCGCCGGCCGGCTTCGCCGACCGCGTGCTGGCGCGGGCCCGGCCGCGGGCCGCCGCGCCCCGCGCCTGGCGCTGGCGATGGGTGCCGGCGCGCGGCGGCGCGGTGGGCTGGGCGGCAGCTGCCACGATCGCGGCGCTGGTGTCGCTGCTCGGACTGCTGGCCGCGCGCCTGGCGCCGGTGAGCTCGCTCAAGCCCCTGCATCCCTTGGCGCCGGCGGCGGTCCGGGCCATGCTCGACGCCGCCAACGTCGCCGCGGTGCTGCAGGCCGGGATCCATACCGTCGTGGCCCTCGGCGAATGGCTGGCGGCCACGGTCGTCTTCGCCAACCAGCTGCTGCTTCTGGTCAGGGCGGTGGCGGAGCCGCTCGCGACCCTCCCCGTCGCGGCCCTGACCGGCGGCTGCCTGCTGGTCTCCGCCCTTGCCCTGCGGTTTCTGTACGACCTCATCCAACGTGACAGGAGGTGGGTCTATGTGGACCCCATCTGATCGTTCTGCCCGCGCCGGCCGTGCCGCGGCGCGCGCTTGCCGCCGCTGGCTGCCCCTGCTGGCCTTTGTCGTGGTCGCCGTCGTGCCCGGCGCCGGTGCGCTGGCCGGGTCGGCGCGCGCCGCGTCGCTGTCGGCCGCCGCCAGCCGCGAGCTGCGCCAGCAGATCGAACAGCTGTACCGGGTGTCGAGCGTCCACAACGGCGTCCTCCTTCGGCCGCGCGGCGAGCGGGAAGGCATCAACGAGGTCGAGGTCAGCGGCGATTCGATCCTGGTCAACGGCGCCCGTGTCCCGACCGCGACGGTGCGCGAATGGCTCCGCGATGCCGGCGCCGCCCAGCTGTTGCGGCTGCTCGAGCTGCCGCCCGCCGAGCGCCAGGCGCTCTTCGACCTGCCGCGGGACGCGGCGCCGGCGTCTCCGGCCGCCGGCGCGCCCGGCGCCGGCGGTGCCTCGCCTGCCACCGCCGCCGGCGGTGCCGGCGTCGCCGGGGAGGCCGACCAGGGAGCCGGCCGCGGCTTGCCGTCGATCCCGTCGATCCCGTCGATCCCGTCCGTGCCGACGGTGCCGCCGGTGGCGATCGAGCCGCCGGAACCGCCGGAGCCGCCGGAGATGCCGGCGACGCCGGCGCTGCCGATGGTGGTGAACTCCGGCAGCCGCGTCATGTTCGGTCACCCGGTGACGGTGCGGAAGAACGAGGTCGCCGAGTCGGTGGTCACCATCGGCGGCGCCGTGCACATCGACGGCGGGGTGAGTCGCGACGTGGCGGCGGTGGGCGGCTCGGTGCGGGTCAACGGGCATGTCGGCGGCAGCGTCAAGGCTTTCGGCGGCAACGTCCATCTCGGTCCGCATGCCGAGGTGATGGGCGACGTGGCGGCGCTCGGCGGCACCGTGGTGCGCGACCCCGGGGCGTTGGTTCACGGCAGCATCTCCGACGTCGGCAACATGGCACCTTGGGGCCACACCGACGACGACTGGGACGACAGCTGGCTGACGCTGGCGCCGCTGGGTCACTCGCTGCACCTGTTCTGGTCGCTGGCCGGGCTGCTGCTGCTGCTGCTGGCGGTGACGCTGGTGGTGCTGCTGGCGCCGGGAGCTCTCGAACAGGTGCGGGTGCGGGTCGCCGACGAACCCTGGACGGCGGCCGCGGCGGGGTTCCTGGGTCAGATCCTGGTGGGACCGGCGCTGGTGGCGCTGGTGGTGGTGCTGATCATCTCGATCATCGGCTGCCTGTTGCTGGCGCTGGTGCCATTCCTGATCCTGGCGCTGCTGATCGCCGGGCTGGTGGGCTTCGCCGGTGTCTCCTACCAGGCGGGACGGCTGCTCGAAGAGCGGTTCAACGTTCACTTCGGTGGCGCCTACCTCGCCACCATGGTGGGCGTTCTGGTGATCGAGGCGCCCACCTTCCTGGGACACCTGCTGGCCGTCGGCGGCGGGCTGTTTCACATCCCCGCGACGATGTTCGTGATCTTCGGCCTGCTGCTCCGCTACCTGGCCTGGACCGTGGGCTTCGGCGCGGCGATCCTGACCGCCTTCGCCAACCGGCCGCAGCGCCTGCGCCGCCGGGGGCAGCCGGGGCCGGTCGCGCCGTCGGGGGCGCCGCCGCCGTCGCCTACCCCGCCCACCCCGCCCACCCCGCCCGCACGGCCCCTGGCCGGCACCTTCGAGCCGCCGGCGGCATCCGGTGCTGCCCCGGCGCCGCCGGCCGCGGCTGGCGACGTGGGGCCGCCGCCGCCGGCCGTGCCCTGAGACGGCTGGTCGGTGGCGGCCGGCATTGCGGAGCCGAGACTCAACCGGTGCGTTCGAAGATCGCTTGGACCTTTTCGATCAGCGCCGACAGGGTAAACGGCTTTTCCAGCAGCTGCGAACCCGCCGGCAGGACGTTCCTGCTGCCGGCCGCTCTCTCGAAGTAGCCCGACATGAAGAGCACGCGCGTCTCCGGCCGGACCGCGGTGAGCCGCGAGGCGAGCTCGGGACCGCTGCACCCCGGCAGTGTGATGTCGGTGAGCAGGAGATCGAGCGGACCGCGCAGCTCGCTGGCCAGCGACAGCGCGGCCAGTGCGTCCGGCGCGTCGTACACGGTGTAGCCGCCGCGTTCGAGGGCGGCGCGAATCAAGCGGCGCAAGGTCGCCTCGTCCTCGACGATCAGCACCGTTTCCGAGCCCTTCCTGTCGCTCCGGGGCACCGCGGGCGCGCTCGCCCCGCGCTCCGGTTCGAGATCCACGCGGGGGAAATAGACCCTGAAGGTCGTACCCCGGCCAGGCTCGCTGTGCACGTCGATGTGGCCGCCGCTTTGATGGACGATCCCATAGACGGTGGCCAGACCCAGGCCGGTGCCCCTGCCTTGCTCCTTGGTGGTGAAGAAGGGCTCGAAGATCTGGGTGCGAGTTTCCGGGTCCATGCCGTGGCCGGTGTCGCTCAGCGTGATCATCACGTGGGGTCCGACACGGGCGTCGGGCTGCTCCTCGGCATCGGCCGCGGTGACTTCGACCGGTGCGGTCTCGAGGATCAGCTTGCCGCCCTCCGGCATGGCGTCGCGCGCATTGACCGCCAGATTGACGATGATCTGCTCGACATGGCCGGGATGCAGCAGCGCCTGACCGGCGTTGGCGTCCAATGACGTGACCAGCTGGATCTCTTCGCCGATGAGCTGGCGCAACATGTCCACGACATCCACGATCACCGCATTGAGGTCGATGACCGCGGGTTGCAGCGCCTGGTTGCGACTGAAGGCCAGGAGCTGACGGGTGAGCGCTCCCGCCCGCTCGGCGGCCTTGCGAATCTCGTCGAGGTCGCGCAGATCGGCCGGCGCTGGGAGGCGGCCGGCCAGCAGGTCGGAGTAGCCGAGGATCGCGGTAAGGAGGTTGTTGAAATCGTGGGCGATGCCGCCGGCAAGCCGACCCACGGCCTCCATCCTTTGGGCCTGGAGGTACCGTTCCGCGAGCCGTTTCCTTTCGCTGACGTCGGTGACGATTTCCAGCCAGGCTCGCCGCCTGCCCAGGGTGATGGGGCTGACCGAGAGCTCGACGTCGAGGAGCGTGCCGTCCCGCCGCCGGCGCTGTCGCACTCGCGGCAGGCCAAATGCCTTCAGGTCCCGGTCCCAGCCTCGGCTCGCGACGAGGTCGTCGTGGGCGGCGGCCCCCTGGGGCGGCTGCAGGTCGCTGGTCGTCATCGCCAGGAATTCGTGGCGGGAGTAGCCATACTGAGAGACCGCGGCCTCGTTGACGGCAAGAAAGCGCAGCGTCGAGTCGTCATAGACCCACATCGGTTGCGGGTTGTGGTCGAACAGCAGCCGGTACTGTTCCTTGCTCTGCTCGAGGCGTCGCTGCGCCTGCCGCAGAGCGCCCTCGGCGGCGCGCTGCTTGGTGAGGTCGTTACTGCCGAGCATCTTGTAGATCCCCTTCCATAACAGCATAGACTTGAATCATAATAGCGTCAATGCTGTATTATCTCTTCCGGCAATAAAGCCGTAAGTCGCGACACGATAGAGGAGCCGTGGCCTGAGTTGGTGATTGACTTTGTGAGAATTCCCATCTAGAATTGGCGATAGAGCTAATATTGGCGATAAGGCTAACTGAAGGAGGTGGGAATGGACTTCAAGCGCTTGACCATCTTGGCCTTAGGCTCCGCCGCGCTCCTCGCGGGACCGTCGGCCTTTGCGCAGCAGTTGAGCACATTCGCGGTGCTGGGTGGCTCGACGGTGACCAACACGGCAACGCCGACGATCGTCACGGGCAACCTGGGCGTCAGCCCGGGAAGCGCGGTCACCGGCTTTCCTCCGGGTATCGTGATCGGCGGGACGATCCACGCCGCCGACGCGGTCGCGGCCCAGGCGCAGAGCGACCTCACGACCGAGTACAACATCCTGACGAACACGGCGTGCAACACCGACTTGACCGGGCAGGATCTTGGCGGCAAGACGCTGACGCCGGGCGTCTACTGCTTTTCGACCTCGGCCCAGCTGACGGGAACGCTGACCCTGGACGCGCAGGGCGACTCGAATGCCGTCTTTATCTTCAAGATTGGCAGCACGCTCACCAGCGCCAGCGCGTCGTCCGTGCTCCTGATCAACGGCGCATCCAGCTGCGGCGTGTTCTGGCAGGTAGGCAGCTCCGCGACCCTGGGCACCGGCACCGCGTTGGCGGGCACCATCGTCGCGCTCACCAGCATCACCCTCGATACCAGCGCCAGCCTCAGCGGCAGGGCCTTGGCGCGCAACGGTGCCGTGACGCTGGACGACAGCAACGTCACCGTCTGTAGCGGCGGCCCCGGCTTGCCGCTTCCTGAGGCGGCGGTTCCGACACTCTCGGGGTGGGCGATGGTCGTGCTGGTTGGACTCGTGGCCTGGTCTGGCCTGGCGGCGATGCGCCGGCGAGCTAGCTGACTCCCGACGGGCTGGCCAGGCGCTCGGCCAGGCGGCTGAAGCGCTTCTGCATGCGGCGGTTGGCGACCGCGGTCGCCAGCGCTCGGTACTCGCCGACCAGCACCGCCAGGCGCTTGGCGCGGGTGATGCCGGTGTAGAGCAGGTTGCGCTGCAACATCACGTAGTGTTGGGTGTGCAGCGGGATGACGACGCATGGGTACTCGCTGCCCTGCGCCTTGTGGATGGAGCAGGCGTAGGCCAGCGCCAGCTCGTCGATCGCGGCCAGCTCGTAGAGCACCTCGCGGCCATCGAACATCACCTGTAGGCGCTGCTCCTCGTCGTCGATGCCGGTGACGCGGCCGATGTCGCCGTTCCAGACCTCCAGGTCGTAGTTGTTGCGGACCTGCATGACCTTGTCGCCGATCCGCAGGGTATGAGTACCGCGGGTGAGGCTCCGGCCGTGCGGATTGAGCGCCTCACGCAGCACGGCGTTGAGGTTGGCCGAGCCCAGCAGGCCGCGCTTCATCGGCGTCAAGACCTGGATCTGCTCGACCGCGTCCAGGCCGAAGCGGGCCGGGATGCGCCGCGTCACCAACTGCACCAGGGTCCGCAGCGCCTCCTCGGGGTCGCGGCGCTCGACGAAGAAGAAATCGCCCTCCTTGTCGATCGATTCGAGCACCGGCATCTCGCCGCTCTGCACGCGGTGGGCGTTGACCACGATCAGACTGCGCTCGGCCTGACGGTAGATCTCGGTCAGCCTCACCACCTCGACCGCCGCCGAGCGGATCAGGTCGGCCAAGACCTGGCCGGGCCCCACCGAGGGCAGCTGGTCGATGTCGCCCACCAGCACCAGGCGACCGTCGTCGGGTACCGCCCGCAGCAGGTGGTAGGCCAGCACCGCGTCGATCATCGAGGCCTCGTCGACGATCAACAGGTCGCAGGCGAGCGGCCGCTCGCGGTTGCGATCGAAGGCCCGGCTCAGGGGATTGAGCTCGAGCAGGCGATGAATGGTGCTGGCGGCATCGCCGGTCGCCTCCGCCAGACGCTTCGCCGCGCGCCCGGTGGGGGCGGCGAGCAGGACCCGCTGGCCCTTGCGGGTCAGGATCTTGACCAGCCCGCGCACGAGCGTCGTCTTGCCGGTCCCCGGGCCGCCGGTGATCACCAGCAGCTTGCGGGTGAGCCCGGCGCGGATCGCCTGGCGCTGCTCGCGGGCCAGGGTCAGGCGCTCGCCCTTCTCGAACCAGGCGAGCGCGCGCTCGACGTCGATCTCGAGCGGCAGCGACGCCTGCGCCAGCAGGCTCCGCACCCGCGCCGCCACGCCGGTCTCGGCGGCGTGCAGCGGCTTGAGGTAAACGGCCTGGTCGCCGCCATCCCCGCGATCACCGCCATCCTCGCCGACACCGCCCACCCCGGCGCCAGGGTCCGCGCCGGCAGCGGGCTCGGCGGCGGCGAGGGTCTCGACCTCCACCTGGTCAGCGGCGGCGAGCGCCGTCACCGCCGCATCCACCGGCCCCGGCCCCGCTCCCAGCAGGCGGTCCGCCTCTTCGACCAGCCGGCGGCGCGGCAGGTAGAGGTGGCCGCGGTCCGCCGCCTCGCCCAGCACGTGCAGCGCGCCGGCCGCCAGCCGCTGCGGGGCGAGGCGCGAGATGCCGAGCGAGGCGGCGATACGGTCGGCGGTCGCAAAGCCGATGCCGTGCACGTCGATGGCCAGCCGGTAGGGGTTGTCGCGCACCCAGCGCACCGCGGCGCTGCCGTAGCTCTTGTAGATCTTGATCGCGTAGCTGGTGGAGACGCCGTGCGACTGCAGGAAGACCATGACCTCCTTGATGTCGCGCTGCTCGTCCCAGGCGCGCCGGATGTCGGCGCTGCGCTTGGGGCCGATCCCTTCGACCTCCTGCAGCCGCTGCGGCTGACCCTCGATGACCTCCAGGGTCGCGAGGCCGAAGGCCGCCACCAGGCGGGAGGCCATCACCTTGCCGATGCCGCGGATCAGGCCGGAGCCCAGGTAGCGCTCGATGCCTTTGACCGTGGCCGGCACCACCGTGGCATAGGAGGTGACCCGGAACTGGCGGCCGTGGCGGGGGTCCTCGATCCAGGAGCCGGTCAGGCGCAGGCTCTCGCCGGGCTGCACGCCGAGCAGGTTGCCGACCGCCGTCGCCGGCTCGCGCGCGCCGGCGACCGCCAGGCGCACGACGCTCCAGGCATTCTCCTCGTTGGCGAAGACCACCCGCTCGAGAGTGCCCTCGAGCACCTCGGGCCCGTCGGCGACGGGTCCTGTGAAGGGGCCTGGATCTGGCTGGGGCATCGCCTCCATCCTATCGGGACTTGCCCGGAATGTGCCAAAATGACGCCGATGAGCGCAATCGAACGCCCTCTGGTGATGGTGGTGGACGACGAGACCGGCTCGCGCGAGTCGATGGCCATCGCCATCGAGAAGGCGGGCTACGCCGTGCGCACCTTCGACGACGCTCGCAACGCGCTCGACTTCCTCGAAGAGAATGACGGCGTCCGCCTGGCGATCTGCGACCTGCGCATGCCGGGAATGGACGGCATCGCCTTCCTCAACGAGGTGCGCGAGCGCCGCTACGACCTGCGGCTGATCCTGGTGACCGGCTACGGCACGATCGAGTCCGCGGTGGAGGCGATGCGGGTGGGGGCGGACGACTACCTCACCAAGCCGGTCGATCTGTACGAGCTGCGCCAGCGGGTCAACAACCTGATCGAGAAAGAGCAGCTCAAGGAGGAGGTCACGAACCTCCGCGAGATGCTCGACAAGCGCTACGGCTTCGAGAGCATCGTCGGCCGCTCGGCGCCGATGGAGAAGCTGTTCGAGCAGATGAAGCTGGTGGCGCCGACGCGCTCGAGCGTGCTGATCATCGGCGAGAGCGGCACCGGCAAGGAGCTGGTGGCCAACGCGCTGCACCGCGCCAGCCCGCGGCGCAACGAACGCTTCCTGGCGATCAACTGCGGCGCCATTCCCAGCGACATCCTGGAGAGCGAGCTGTTCGGGCACGAGCGCGGCGCCTTCACCGGCGCGGTGTCGCGCAAGATCGGCAAGTTCGAGCTGGTGCACCGCGGCTCGCTGTTCCTCGACGAGATCAGCGAGCTCTACCCCGAGTTGCAGGTCAAGCTGCTGCGCGTGCTCGAGGAGCGGCAGGTGATGCGGGTCGGCGGCAGCGACCTGATCGACGTCGACTTCCGGCTGATCGCCGCCACCAATCGGGACCTCGAAAAGGAGGTGGCAGATGGGCGCTTCCGCGAGGATCTCTACTACCGGCTGAAGGTGGTCACGCTGCGCATCCCGCCGTTGCGCGAGCGGCCGGACGACATCCCGGCGCTGCTCGATCATTTCCTGACCCAGTTCTGCCAGGAGCACGGCAAGCCGCCCAAGGTGCTGTCGTCGGAGGCGCTCGAGCTGCTGACCCGCTACGGCTGGCCCGGCAACGTGCGCGAGCTCAAGAACATGATGGAATCGGTGGTGGTCTTCCACCAGGAAGGCGAGGTTACGCTGGCCGACCTGCCTTCCGAGGTGCGAGGGGCGTCGACGCTGTCGACCGCCGGCGCGCCGGTCCAGTCGGTGGTCGGCGAGCCGCGCACCATGGCGGAGATCGAGCGCCAGGCGATCCTCGAGACCCTGGGCCGCACCGGCGGTCACCGTGCGCGCGCCGCCGATCTGCTCGGCATCGGTTTGCGGACGCTGCAACGCAAGCTCAAGGAGTACAAGGACGACGGTTTCGTCCAGGATTGATCCGAGGAGAGCGGATGGAACTACCGGCCGAGGTGTTGATCCACAACGAGGTGATGAGCTTCAAGGGCATCATGGGCACGCTGATCACGGTGAGCCCCGACGGCTACTACGAGATCAACTGCCGGTTCGGCGAGCGCCTGCACCGCACCCTGTTCCCGATCCAGAGCACCGTGCTGATCGCCCGCGAGCCGGAGGAGGCGCTGGTCTCCGACCTGGAGATCGAGCGCTAGTGTCTTAAGTGCCGGTCAGGCTGTCGCTCAACGTCGACCACGTGGCGACGCTGCGCCAGGCGCGCCGCGCCCCTTATCCGGATCCGGTCGAGGCCGCCCGGCTGGCCGAGGCGGCGGGGGCGGCCGGCATCACCGCCCACGTGCGCGCCGACCGCCGCCACATCCAGGACGCCGACGTCGAGCGGCTGCGCGCCGCGGTGCGCGGCAAGCTCAACCTGGAGCTGGCGGCGACTCCCGAGATGATGACCCTGGCCGCCGCCGTGCGGCCGGACCAGGTGACCCTGGTGCCCGAGCGGCCCGAGGAGATCACCACCGAGGGTGGCCTGGACCTGGTGCGGCAGCAGGAACAGGTGGCGGCGGCGGCCGAGCGCCTGGCCCGGGCCGGCATCGCGGTCTCGGCATTCGTCGATCCCGACGCACAGCAGATCGAGATCCTCGCCCGGCTCGCCGGCGGCGGTGGTACCGGTGGTGCCGGCGGCGGCCGGTCTCGCCCGCCCGGCGCGCCGCCGCGAATCGCCGGGATCGAGCTCAACACCGACGCCTACACCAAGGCGGCGCTCGCCGGCGAGCCCGCGGCGGTGGAGCGCGAGCTGCGCCAGCTGCGCGCGGCGGCGGCGCTGGCCCGCGAGCGCGGCTTCCATCTCTATGCCGGCCACGGCCTGACCGTCGCCAGCGTCGGCGCGGTCGCGGCGCTCCCTGGTATGGAGGAGCTCAACATCGGCCATGCCCTGATCGCGCGCGCCGTCATCGTCGGCATCCCCGGTGCGGTGCGGGAGATGCTGGCCGCGATGGGCGATCGACAGGGGTAGGAGGCGGGGTGCCGGAGGTGACGCGCGCGCGGCGTCAGCCGGCGGGCTGGCCCAGCTCGTCGGCGAGGACGCCGGCGAGGCGGGCGGCCAGGGATTCGACGGTTTCCTGGTCGGGACCTTCGATCATCACCCTGGCGAGGGGCTCGGTACCGCTGTAGCGCAGCACCAGGCGGCCGTCGGCGCCGAGCTCGCTTTCGACCGCGCGGGCGGCGGCTGCCACCCGCGGCAGGGTGGCGAGGTCCGGCTTGCGGGCCACGCGGACGTTGACCAGGATCTGCGGATAGCGGCGGAAGCCGGCGAGCAGCTCGGAGAGCGGGCGGCCGGCGTCGCGAACCATGACGGCGGTCTGCACCGCGGTGAGCAGGCCGTCGCCGGTGACGGCGAGGTCGAGCCGCACGATGTGGCCTGACTGCTCGCCGCCGACCAGGATGCCGTCGCGGCGCATGGTCTCGACCACCAGGCGGTCGCCGACCCCGCAGCGCACCACCGCGATGCCGTGGCGCGCGAGCGCCCGCTCGAGGCCCAGATTGCTCATCGAGGTGGCGACGATCGCCGGCGGCACGAGGCGTCCTGCCGCCAGCAGCCGCGTCGCCCATAGATAGAGAATGGCATCGCCGTCCCGCACCTCGCCGCGCTCGTCGGCGAGGACGCAGCGATCGGCGTCACCGTCGAAGGCCGCGCCGAGGTGGGCGCCGGCGGCGACGACCGCCGCCGCCATCCCGGCAGGGGCGGTCGAGCCGCATCCCAGGTTGACGTTGCGGCCGTCCGGCGTGGTGCAAAGCACGACGACCTCGGCGCCGAGGCGTCCGAAAAGCTCGCCGGCGTAAGCCGAGGCGGCGCCGTTGCCGGCGTCGAGCACCACGCGCAGGCCGGCGAGCGGCGGCTGAGCGCCTGGCGCCGGTATGGTCGCCGGCGCCGCCGGCGTGACAAGGCCGGCGCTGGCGGCGCCGACCGTGGCCGCAAGGTGCTCGAGGTAGCGCTCCCGCAGGCCGGTCTCGGGGGCGAGGGGAGGCGGCGGAGGCGGCGGGATCGGTGGGGCGAGGGGAAACGGCGGGATCGGCGAGGACTCGGCCGGCCCCGATGCCAGCAAGCCCAGCGGGAACGGCAGGGACGCGGCCGGCCGCGATGCCAGCGGAGCCGGCGGCAGCGGCGGAGCCTTGGCTGGCGCTGATGCCGGCGGCGCCAGCGGCGCCCGTGGCACCGGCAGCGGCGAGGCGGTTTCGCCGCTGCCGGCGGCGGGGCCGGTCGTCGCGGTGGCCTCAACCCTCGCTTCGCTGGCGCGCAGGCGCTCCTCCAGCGCCGCCTCGGCTTCGTCGCTCCATTTGCGGCCCTGCCCGTCGAGCAGCTTGATACCGTTGTCGGGGTAGGGATTGTGGCTCGCCGACACCACCACGCCGGCCGCCGCACCCAACTCGCGGGCGAGGAAGGAGATGCCGGGGGTGGGGATGACGCCGGCGTAGCGAACGGCCGCGCCGCCGGCGGTCAGGCCGGCGGCCAGCCAGCCGCAGATCTCCGCGGTGCTCTCGCGGGTGTCGCCGCCCAGCACGACCTGCGGCCGCGGTCCGGTAGCGGCAGCAGGTCCGGCAGCGGCAGCAGGTCCGGCAGCGGCGGCCCGCGCCTGGTCCTCCACGAGTCCCGCCGCCAGCTCTCGGGCGAGCAGGGTCACCGTGTTGCGGTCGAGCGGCGGCTCGCCGGCGCGTGCGCGGATGCCGTCGGTGCCGAACAGCCGCTCCGCGGCGGCGGCGGCGCTCAGCCGTGCCTCCCGCGGCCGCGGCGCGCCGGATGCACCGGCGGCGCCTCCACCTGCGGGGGCGTCAACATCACGTGCACCAACACCTTGAACGGCTGCACCACCTGGATCAACGGGTCGGGCGACACCACCGGCACCTGCACCTCGAAGGCGATGGCGTGGCCGTCGAGGCTGATCGGCTGGGTGGAGAGGGTACCGGCCTTGGCAATGCGCGAGGCAGGGCCGGAAACCAGCACCTGGTTGGGGAGCACCTCCGGCTCCTCGAGCGTGGCGCCGCCGGCAGGCTCGCCGGTCAGCTTGGGCACCACCGGCAGGCGCTGCGTGACCTCTTTCTCGAGCTCTGCCCGGATGAGCGGCGGCTCGATCGAGACCAGCTCGAGGTTCTCCGGCATCAACACGTTCTCGGGCCCCAGGTTGACCGTCCAGGACCCTTCCCGGTATTGCGACAGGTCCACCTGGACGTCCACCTGGAAGGGGCTGACGCGGCGCACCGCCTTGCTGCTGCCGCGCAGCCTGACGTTGACCGTCTGCACCGGGTCGAGGACCATGTAGCCGCGCGGCCGGTTGTAGCTGACCGCGGCTTCGATCAGGCGCTCCGAGGGCGCCTCGCGCGCTTCGAACGAGAGGTTGAACCACAGCCCGATGGCGATGCCGAGCGCCAGCACCCGCAACCCCCAGGTCTGCGTCGCGGCGTTCATCGCGCGCTGGCCCGCGGTCCCGGCGATCCCTGCGGCCCCGGCGGCCCCGGCGGATACAGGTCGGTGATCAGGTGCTCGTACAGCGCATTGCGCAGCGTCTTGCCGTCGAGCTCGCGCACGATCCTGCCGTCGCAGGCCACCGAGATGATCCCGGTCTCCTCGGAGATCACCACCGCCACGGCGTCGGTCTCCTCGCTGATGCCGAGTGCGGCGCGATGGCGGGTGCCGAGGTCTTTCGCCAGACCCGGATTCGAGGACAGCGGCAGGAAGCAGGCGGCGGCGGCGATGCGGTCCTCCTGCACGATCACCGCGCCGTCGTGGAGCGGAGTGTCGGGAGTGAAGACGTTGATCAGCAGGTCGAAGGAGAGCAGCGCATCGACGGCGATGCCGTTCTCGACGTAGGTGCGGAGCCCCTGCAGGCGCTCGATGACGATGAGGCCGCCGACCCGCCGCGACGAGAGAGTGGTGGCGGCGAGCACGATGTCGCCGAATCCCGACGCCGCCTGCTGCTGCTTGGAAAGACCCCAGAGCGGGTTGCGGCCGAAGTTGGCGAGCGCGTGGCGCACCTCCTGCTGGAACAGCACGATGATGGCGAACGGCAAGGCGATCAGCAGGCTTTCGAGGATGGTCTGCAGGGTCACCAGCTCGGCCCAGCGGGCGAGGTAGTAGACCAGGCCGACGAACACGATGCCCAGCAGCACCTGCACCGCACGCGTGCCGCGGATCAGCAGCAGCAGGTTGTAGATCACCACCGCCACCGCCAGGATGTCGACGGCGTCGTGCCAGTTGAGCAGCACGAAGAACTGCGTCCAGCCGGTCCAGCTCATGAGCCGGCCCCGGCGGCCCCGGTCAACGCGGCAGCTTCACCGGTCTCCGTGGCCTCCGCCAGGGCTCGCCAGGCGGCCAGGAAATGGATGGACTCGGGGACGTCGTGGACGCGCACGATGGCGGCACCGCCGGCCGCGGCCCAGGCCAGCGCCGCCAGGCTGCCGGCGAGGCGGGGATGCCAGCCGGCTGGCGCCGCCGCGCCATCGGCGAAGGCGGCGAGGAAGCTCTTGCGGCTCGCGCCCACCAGCAGCGGCCTGCCGAGCGCGGCGAAGTGCGGCAGGCGCCGCAGTAAGATGAGATTCTGCGCGGCGGTCTTGCCGAAACCCAGCCCGGGGTCGAGGATCAGCTGCTCTTGCTCGACGCCGGCCGCCGCCGCTCGCTGCATCGCGAGCTCGAGCTCGCCGCGGACCTCGCCCAGCAGGTCGCGAAAGGCGATGCCGCGCTGCATCGTTCCCAGCTCGCCGCGGCTGTGCATCAGCACCAGCGGGCAGCCCGCCGCGGCGACCGCGTCGCCCAGCGCCGGATCGCCCAGCGCGCTGACGTCGTTGATCAGGTCGGCGCCGGCGGCGAGCGCCGCGCGGGCGACCTCGCCCTTGCGCGTGTCGACCGACAGCGGCGCCGCGGTGGCGCGGCGGAGCGGCCGCAGCACCGGCAGCAGCCGCTCGAGCTCCTCGGCGGCCGGGACCGGGCGCGCGCCGGCGCCGTAGACGCCGCCGCCCGGCCGGGTCGATTCGGCGCCGAGGTCCACCAGGTCGGCGCCGCTCTCGAGCATTGCCAGGGCATGATCGACGGCGCGGCTCGGATCGTTCCAGAGGCCGCCGTCGCTGAAGGAGTCAGGGGTGAGATTGAGGATCCCCATCACCAGCGGCCGCTGCGGGAGGGGCAGGCGGCGCCCCGCCGGCAGCCGCAGGGTCCAGCGCGCCGAGGTCGGGGTGGTGGTGGCGGTTCCAGGCAGGCGGGCGGTCTCCGTGAAAGCCAGCGCCAGGCTAGTCTATCGCGGGCGCCCGCATCGGGGTCCCCTTCCTGGCGGCTTGACGCGACGGCGGCGCAACGCCGCCCCCGCCGTCGAGGGCAAGACGGGCACCAGCGGTTCAGCTGAGACGGGACACTAGGAGAGCTTTTCGGGTCCGGCGACCGGCGGCTGCGCGGTGCGGCGCTTGGCGCCGGCCAGCTCGGGGGCCTCGCGCGATTCGCGCGGCGACTCGGCCCGGTCGGCGTCGGTGGCTGCCGGGGTCGCGGCGGTCGCGGGCGGCTGCTGCGGCGGGGCGCTGTCCGGAGCGCCGGCGGCGGTCCCGGCGGGCACGGCGGACGGCGGGCCGAAGGCGGGGACTTCCACGGCTTCCGCCAGCTCCGCGGCGACGGCGCTGGCGGCAGGACGCGGCGCCAGCACCGGCTCGGGCACGTCGTGGCCGCCGATGACCAGGCCCTCGCCGGGCATCGCCTTGCGCGGCGGCGCGGGCTCGCGGCCGGTCATCTCGCGGATGACGCCGTAGACCTCCTCGCCGTCCAGCGATTCGCGCTCGAGAAGGTCGTTGGCCAGCCGCTCGAGCACGTCGCGATGCTCGGTGAGCAGCGCCGTCGCCTGCTCGTAGGCATGCTGGACGATGCGCGACACCTCGCGGTCGATGCGCAGGGCGGTGTCCTCGCTGTAGTCGGCGCGCTGCGCGAAGTCGCGGCCCAGGAACACCGGCTCTTCCTTGCTGCCGTAGGAGAGCGGCCCGAGGTCGGACATGCCCCACTCGCAGACCATACGGCGGGCCACGTCGGTGGCGCGCTCGATGTCGTTGCCGGCACCGGTGGTGATGTCCTCCTGCGTCAGCTCCTCGGCGACCCGGCCGCCCATCAGGATGGAGATCTGGGCCTCCACGTACTGCTTGCGGTAGGTGTACTTGTCCTCGGTGGGCAGCTGCATGGTGAGGCCGAGCGCCCGCCCGCGCGGGATGATGGTGACCTTGTGCAGCGGATCGGCGCCGGCGGTGAAGGCGGCGACCAGGGCGTGACCGGCCTCGTGATAGGCGGTGACGCGCTTCTCCTCGTCGGTCAGCATCAGGGTCTTGCGCTCGACGCCCATCAGCACCTTGTCCTTGGCGAACTCGAAGTCGGCCATCTGCACCTTCTTCTTGTTCAGCCGGGCCGCGATGAGGGCGGCCTCGTTGACCAGGTTGGCGAGGTCGGCGCCGGCGAAACCGGGTGTGCCGCGGGCGATGACCGACAGCTGCACGTCGTCGTCGAGCGGGATGGTGCGCGTATGCACCTTGAGGATGCCCAGGCGGCCGTTGATGTCGGGGCGATCGACGATCACCCGCCGGTCGAAGCGGCCGGGCCGCAGCAGCGCCGGATCCAGCACGTCGGGGCGGTTGGTGGCCGCGATCAGGATGACGCCCTCGTTGGATTCGAAGCCGTCCATCTCGACCAGCAGCTGGTTCAAGGTCTGCTCGCGCTCGTCGTGGCCGCCGCCCAGGCCGGCGCCGCGGTGGCGCCCCACCGCGTCGATCTCGTCGATGAACACGATGCAGGGGGCGTTCTTCTTGCCCTGCTCGAACAGGTCGCGGAC
>DATGHG010000503.1:0-4452 GCA_035308185.1 Thermoanaerobaculia bacterium
CGGCCGCCGTGAGCGACTCGTGCGGTATCTCGCCACGGTCCGTCACCGCCAGGTCGATATCGAGAGTCGTCCTCGGCTCTGCCTGATGGACCTGCAGCGCGACACCGCCGATGATCGCGTAGGCAACGCCCGCATCGGCCAGCACCCTGCCCAGCAGCAACAGGGTCGCTCGCTTGCTGCCGTCGGGCTCCGACCTCATGAGGTGCCACTGATGATCGAGGAGAAAGCCGATCTCGATGCCGCTGCGCATGCTGAAGGCATGCTAGCACGCTCGCGAAGGCAGGCTCCCGGGGCCGGCCACCCGCGCGGTCGCGGCGGCCGGCCCCGGGATGAGGCAAGTCCCTACGTCCGCGGCGGGTAGACCCCCTGCAGGGCGATGCAGAAGTTCAGGGTCAGGTACGGCATCAGGTTGTTGTGCGGCTGGTCGCCGCCGGCCGGGGCGACTGTACTGTCGGCCATCTGGACGAGCCCGGAGGTGCTGTTGGCCGAATAGGCATCGACGCCGACGGCGCGCGCGAAGCCGACGCTGGGAGCGGGGGTGTGGCCGCTTGCCTGGCCGCCGAAGGCCATCATCGAGTGGCTGTGGGAGGGAATCTCCGACTCGAGGAGCGTCACCGTGTCCGAGCCGCCGGTCTCGCCCAGGTCGTGGAGCGAGAGGCCGGGTCCCTGTCCCGGATGCATCGGAACGTTGCCCTGCATGTTGGGCAGCGCAAAGTTCGACTTGCCGTCGCCGCCGTAGGTGGTGCCGAGCAGGGAAAAGAGGGCGGTGTTCTGCGACAGGGGCAGGATCTGGCCGTCGCAGAACGCCCAGCCCGTGGGCGCGAAGTTGAACGGAAAGATGCGGATCTCAGCCAGGAAGGGGTTGGACATGGCGGTCTCCTAGGTCGGCGACGGGAAGACACCGAACAGCGAAATGATGAAGTCGATGCAGAGGTACGGCTGAAAGTTGTCGTGCGGCTGGCTGCCGCCGGTCGAACTGATCGCGGCGGCTGCCATCGGAAGAGTGCCGGCGGCAGGGGCGAGGTACTCGCTGCCCGCGGCGCTGAGCGCCGCCACCACCCTGCCGGCAGGATTGGCGTTGTTGCCGATGGCGGTGGTTGCCAGATAGGGGTGGCTGTGCGCAGGGATCTGCGACACCGTCAAGGTCACCGTCTCGACGCCGCCGGTTTCTGCCAGCGTGAAACCGTTGCCAAAGTGGACCGGAATTCGGCCGCGCAGGTCCGGGAGAGCGAAGGTCGACTGCCCGTCGCCGCCGTAGGTCGTGCCGATGAGGTTGAAGAGAGTCTCGTATTCAGAGATGGGCAGCAGCTGGCCTTCGCAGAACATCCAGCCGGCTGGCGCAAAGTTCCCCGCGAACATCCGGATCTCGCCGACGTAGGGTTGGCTCATGGCGGCTCCTCAGGTTTGACTCGGAAAGATGCCGGACAGCGCGATGATGCAGGTGAGGATCAGGAAAGGCTGCATGTTGAGATGGGCCTGCGAGCCGCCGACGGTGGCCAGCGTGCTCGGCAGCAGCGAGGTGAGGCTGGAGGGATCGTTGTAGAGGTTCGGGGCGCTGGTCAGGATATTGCCGGAGGCGGACGGAACGCCGCCGGTCGTGGCGCTCTGGGCGTTCGCCGTGTGGACGTGGGTGGGGATCTCGGAGATCGACAGCGTATGGGCCTGCTCGCCGCCGCGCTCGCCCAGCGTGTGGCCGTCGCCCATGTGCATCGGCACGTTGCCTTGCAGGTTGGGCAGGCCGAAGTTCACCCTGCCGTCGCCGCCGTAGGTCGTGCCGAGCAGCGAGAACAGCGCCTGATTCTGGTTGATCGGCAGCAGCTGGCCGTTGCAAAGCGCCCAGCCCTTGGGGGCGAAGCCGAACGAGACGATCTTGATCTCTGATAGAAATGGCGTCGACATTCTTCTCCTCCGTTGATCGGTCGGTGCTGCGCAGCCGTTGATCGATGATCGGTCAGGCGATACGACTCGCTACGGCGGGGTGGGACACGTCCCGCCGGTGACCGTGCCGCCGCCGCCGAAGTCCTGCGCCGCCGGCGACACCGTGGTCGCCGTACCCTGCAGGAAGGTCGCGACGCTGCCGCTGGTGTAGCCCTGCAGCTCGATCTTCGCGCCGGTGAACTCCTCGGTCGCGATCCCGGCGCCGCCGCCTGGGGCGCTGCCGAGCTCCTTGACGTTGGAGAGGTGGGCGCACAACGTGTCGGTGCCGCCGGAGCCGCCGCTCGCCAGCGAGACGCCGAGGAAGGCGTTGGCGTCGGCGGTCTCCACCTCGAAATCGTTGCCGGTGGCGGTGACGTTCAGGGTGCTGCCGGACCCGGCCGCCGCGGACGCATCCACGAACAGCCCGTCAGCACCCGCCTGCTTGACCGTATTGCCGGTGATCAGAGCGGTGAGCGTACCCAAGCCGTCGGTCTGCAGCGCGATGCCGGAGCTGATGTCGGAGGCGGAATTGACCACCGCCGCGTTGCCCACGGTGTTGTTGAGGATCTTGCCCTCCAGGACCGAGGTGGCGGTGGCCTGGCCCTCGAGATCGACGCTGATCGACGCCTCGCTCATCGGCACCCGCGTCTGCCGCGTGGTATTGCTCTCGATGTCGAACGTCATCGTCTTGCCCTTGCCCTCGAAGGCGATTCCGATGTCGACGCCGGCGTCCTGATCGAAGGTGCTGTTGGTGACCGTGAAGGTGCCGCCGCCCGAGCTATCGTTGCCCTCGAACTGGATGCCGTCCGAGACGTTCTGATGCACGTCGCTGCCGTTGACGCTCAGGCTGACGTTGGCGGTATCGAAGGACTGGCTGTTCAGGCCGGTGTTGCCGGAGTTGCTGAACTGGCTGTTGGTCACGGTCAGCGACACCGTCGAGGCGTTGCGGTTGGTCATGCCGAAGGCGTTCTGGTTCGCGGTCTCGAAGATCGAGTTGGCGACCGTGGCGGTGCCGGAGAGGCCGTCGGCGCAGGGCGGCGTCGTGCAGAGGTCGGCCCCGAAATTGACGTTGTCGGTGTCGGTGTCAGACGCGCTCGTGGCGTTCGACGAGATTTGCGTGTGCTGGATGGCGAGCCCGGCGAGCGTGCTCGCGGTCAAACCGGAGTTGCCCGTCTGGCCGGTGATCAGATCGTTGTCCAGCGTGAGCCCTGAAGAGCCGCTGGCGTTGATGCCGTTGCCGCCATTGTTGACGCCGGCGCCGCCGTTGTTCTGGATCGTCATGTTGCGCAGCGTCACGTTGGTGGCGGTGGACAGCAGGACGCCGGCGCTGGTGGCGTTCTGGATGGTGCCGCCGGAACCGAGCGTCAGCGTGCCGCCGCCGTTCTTGGCGGTGGTGCGGCCGCGCGTCGTGTTGGTCGGGTCGGAGGCGCCGCCGCCCTCGACGTCGAAGGAACCCGTCGTCGTGGTCAGCGAGATGCCGTGCGTGCCGCCGCCGGAGGTGACGGCGTTGAGGATGGCGTCGAGCGCGCCGTTGGCGAGGCTCACCGCGGCGCCGGTGGTGTTGATGGTGAGGTCACGGATCTTGAGGCTCCCGACGCTGGCGCCGATGAGCGCCGTGCCGGCGGTGGCGTTGCCCAGCGTCATGCCCCACACCGTGTTGCCCGAGCCCAGGGTCACGGTGTTGCCGGTGGCGGCGATCGAGACCTTGTTCGGGCTGCCGCCGCCGGTCGCGGGCAGCGTCGAGCTGCTCGCACCCGGGGTCAGACCGGTGATCGCGGAGAGGCTCGAGGTCGCATCCTGGCCGATCAGCTTCTGGCCGTTGAGCAGCGTGACCGGGCCGGTGTAGCCGGTGGCGCTGTCGTAGAGGAAGATGTTGGCGTTGGCCGCCGGATGACGGCCGACGCCGTCGTTGACCGCCTGGAAGGCTGCCAGGCTGTTGAACGGCGTCGCCAGGCGCCCGTCGCCCGCGCCGGCGTTGTCGTTGATGAACCAGATGATGCCGACGACGGGGAGGCTGACGGTGGCGGTGGAGCTGCCGTGGGCGTTGGTGATGGTGTAGGTGAAGGTGTCGGTGCCGGTGAAGCCGGCGGCCGGGGCGTAGGTGAACTGGCCGATGCCGGCGCCCGAGGTGGTCATCGTCACCGCGCCGCCGTTGGCGCTGGTGGCGTCAAAGGCGGTGATGGTCACCGGCAACAGGAAGACGTCGTTGGAGGTGACGCTGAAGGGGATCAGCGACGAGTTGACCGACAGGTTGCCGATGATGTTCTCCGGGTAGGTGTCGTTCTTGGCCAGGGGTGGCGTCGAGAAGGTCCACACGAAGTTGGCCGCCATTTGGGTGCCGGCGAGGTCGGCGACCTGGGTCGCCAGCACCGTGGCGGTGCAGGTGGTGTCGGTCGGCAGGTTGGCTGTCGGCGTCAGCGTGAAGGTGGCAACTCCGCCGGGCGCCGCGGGCGCCACCGTGAACGCCACCGGCGTGCCGGCCGGGCACTCGAGTTTGAACGCCGGGTTGGTGATGTTGACCGCCTTGTTGAAGGT
>DATGHG010000504.1:0-5631 GCA_035308185.1 Thermoanaerobaculia bacterium
GTCGCCGATCACCAGGTTGGCCTTCTGACCCTCGGTGATGCGCAGCTGCGGCTTGGCGAGCAGCTGCGCCTCGCCGGCCGTCTTGGCGAAGTTGTAGGTGAAGCTCGGGATGTTCAGCAGCCAGTTGCTCTGGTTCAGGAACGGGATGTCGGAGACCCGCAGGCCGGCGGGGGCGGCGGCGGTGGTACCGCCGGTGCCGCCGGTGCCGGTGCTCGAGGTCGTGCCGGTGGCGCCGGTGTCGAGCGTCTGGGTGATGCCATATTGCGAGAGCAGGATGCCGAGCTCGGTCATGCGGGTGGTGTCGATCTGCAGCAGCTCGACGTCGACCACCACCTCGGCCTTCGCCTTGTCGTTGGTCTCGATGATCTTCTCGGCCACCTTCACCTTGTCGGCGGTGTCGCGCAGGATGATGGCGTTGAGCTGATCGTTGGTGGCGATCTTCTTGGCGTCGATGAGGCTGCGCAGGATCGTCGTCATGTCCTTGACCTCGGCATTGGAGAGGAAGAAGGTCTGGATGACGAGGTCCTCGTAGGTGCGGCGGTTCTGCGGCGTGTCGGCGGCGATCAGGATGGTGTGCTCGTCGATCACCTTGTAGAAGTGGCCGGCGGCGTGCATCAGCGTCTCGAGCGCTGCCTGCGCGGTGACGTCCTTCAAGTCGATGGCGATGTCCTGGTCCTTCAAGTTGGGATCGAACAGCACGTTGATGCCGAAGGCCTGGGCCAGCGCGCGATAGATCTGGAAGATCGAGACCTGCTGCGGGAACTCGAGCGAGATCGGCTGGTTCGAGCGCGGGTTGAGCATCGGCGGCTGCGGCCGGGTGCCGCGCGTCCGCTCCTTCATCTTTTCGATGGTGTCGTTGGGACGGTTCTCGCGCTGGGCGATCATCGCCCGGCGCACGCGTTCGAGCTGCGCCGCCGCGTACTGATTGGTGGGATCGAGCTGCGTCGCCTCCTGGTACTCGACCAGCGCCCGCTCCAGCACCCCCGCCTTCTCGAACTGCTTGCCCTTCTCGAAATGGCTCTGCGAGGCCTTGATCTTGACCCGGAGCAGGGCGGCGCGGTACTTGATGTTGCCGGGATCGTTGTCGAGGGCGTCCAGGTAGCGCAGCGTGGCCTCGTCCCAGTTGCCCGCGACCTCGGCCGACTCAGCCTTGCGATAGCTCGCATTGGCCGCGCAGCCGGCCGCCAGCACCGCCAGCAGGGCGGGTACCAGCAGCCGCACCAGTGATTGTCGCATCTTGAAAAGTTCCTCCGAGCGGGGGCACCGAGCGCCTAGTGCTTGACCGCCAGTCTCTCCGCGGGAACGTCTGGGAAACCTACGAAGCGAATGTCGACCGACTCGTAGCCGATCTGGGCCACGATGAACTTGTTCTCGAGCGTCTCGCCCTGCCGCGCGTTCCACACCCGCTGACCGTCGGCGAAGACCGCGATGCGTTTGCGCGGCGGGCCGAAATTGCCGAGATACGCCCAGGTGAACGGCGGCGGCTTGGGCTTCGCCGCCTCGATCGCGGCCAGCCGCCGCTGCTCGTCGAGCAGGCGCTGGCGGGCCGCCTCGGCCTCCTGCATCGCCCGCAGCTCCGCCGCCGACGGCTTCTTCGGGACCGGCGGCGGCGGTGGCGGCGGCTCGACGAACCGCCAGGGGTCGCGGCCCGAGGTGAAGCCGGGCACGGTGCGGGTGAGCGCGGCCAGGCGCAGGGTCACCACGGTCTGGGACTGCGCGGAGTTGGTCGCCGGCACCGCGCCGGCCGCCGGCACGGCACTGCCGGCCGGCAGGGACCGCGGGCCGACCGCGACGCCGGTCTCGGCATCGACGACGCCGGCGGCCGCGCGCCCCAGCGCCGGGGGCGGGCCGCCCTCGTCGCCGCCGCCGGGAGCCAGGTACACCCAGCCGACGATCAGCACCAGCACCACCAGGGTCCCGAGCAGCACCTTCTGCCTCATGGCACCCTCCCGTGCGGCGGCGCGCCGGCGGCGGCGGCGCCACTCCCGCCGGCACGGCCGGCACCGGCGGCACCCGGCAGCGGCGCCGACGCCGGCGCGTCCTGCGGCTCGTCCCTGGCGGCAAAGAGCGTCGAGATGGTCAGCCCCATGCGCAGCGCCCCGGCAGGGGCGCCCGGCGCCGCCGGCAGCCCGGCCGGCGCCGAGCCGAAAGGTGCCTGGGGGAAACCCGGCCGGCGAACGCCGCCGTCCCGGCGCGCCGCTTCCTCGGCGAGCGAGACGTCCTCGAGGGTGAGGAAGGAGTCCGAGAGCTCGAGCAGGTTGACGAACTTGCGCAGGTCGGCGTAGGTGCCGTCGACCGAGAAGATGAACGAGCGCTTGATCAGACCGTACTGCTGGATCTGCTCCTCCGGATAGGTGATCGAGCGCGGCACCAGCCCGGCGCGCTTGGCGAGGTCCTTGACCTCCGCCGTCACCCCGGTCAGCCGCCGGCGGCGAGTGGAGAAATGCTCGTCGTAGAGCTGCCGGATGCGCTCGCGATTGACCTGCGCCTGGCGCAGCAGGTCCTCCCGATGCAGCCGCTCGGCGTGCGCCGCGGCCAGCTGCTTGCCCTGGTCGCGCAGGTCCTGGTCCAGGGTCTTGACGCGGTCGGAGTAGCCGACCTGATAGACCAGCAGGCCGATGCCGTTGAGCACCAGGAAGCCCAGCGCGGTCGCCCACACCCAGACGCGCTGGCGCCAGACGTCGGAGCGCGAGCCGATCATCGCCGGTCTCCGGTCGGCAGCGTCTCGGTCGGCACGGGGAGGGCCGGCTCCCGCCCGGAGGCGTCGGCGCCGTCGGCAGCTCCGGCGCTTCCCGGCCTGCCGAAGATCCTGCGGCCACCGCTGGTGATGATCGGGGGCGGCCGGCGGATGGGGTGGAACGGCCGAGCCTGCGGCGGCGCCACCGGCACCAGGTCGGCGCCGGCCGGGGACGCGGCGGCGGGTGCCGCGGGCACCGGCGCCTGGGCGGCGATTGGAGAGGTTGGAGGGATGGGAGGGGCGAGAGGCGCAGCGGCGCCCGCCCCCGGCTGCCGCGGCCCGGCCGCGCCGCCGGCCACGCCGTTTGCCGGGGCCAGCGCCGCCGCACCCTCCAGGCTCTCCGACCGCCGCGCCGGCCGCTTGGCGGCGGGCGCTCGCGGCAGCAGGACGTCGTGCGCGTTGGGCTGGTATTGCACGGTGACGTCGAACCTCAGCAGGCCGCTGTCCATGCGCTCCTCGCTCTCCAGGTTGGGCTCGGAGAACACCGGGTGCGCGAACAAGTTGTCTACGAAGCGCAGCACCGCTTCGTCGTCCTTGGCCTCGCAGTGCATGTTCAGGCTGACCGGCGGCGGGTTGAGCTCGCGCGCCGAGGGGCGCGGCCCCAGGCCGATCTCGCGCTGCACCACGTTGCTCGGCTTGAGGCGCAACAGCCGCACCTGGTCGGGAAGCACCTCCGCCATGCGCTCGAAGAGCAGACTCCAGGAGAAGGTGCGCTCGTCGATCTTGCGGTTGAGGAAGGTCACCTCGCGGTTCTGCTGATCCAGCCCCAGGTTGCCCAGCCGCCCCAGCAGCGCCGCGCTGTCGCGCTGCTCGCGCGCGATCTCGCTCTCGATCGCGGCGAGCTTGCCGCGGGTGGCCTGCGAGTTGGTGAGGTAGCGCATGAACAGCATCACGTTGACGATCAGCAGCGCCACGCCGGCGAGCCAGAGGATCGCCGCCACCCGCTGCACCGGCCGAGTGTTGACGAACGGCCGGCGCGCCAGGTTGAGCGGCTCGATCTCGCCGGCGGCCGCCGGGGCGAACGGCGGCGCCGCGGCCGGCACCCCCGGCGTCGGCAGTGAGCCGGCCGAGCCCGGCGGGCGCGGCGCCGAGCCGCCGCCGAGCCCCGCGCCCGCGCCATCCGACACCGCCGCGGCGCCCGGCATCCCCGCACCGCCGGCGGACGGCGCCGCGGCCGCCGGCCCGGCGCCCGGCAGGGTCGCGGTCGACTGCCGCAGCGGTCCATCGAAGGGCGGCAGCGTCATGCGATCATCCGCCTCGCCGCGCCGGCCATCGGCGCCAGCTCCCGCCAGCTCGGCACGGCGACCAGGTCGTCGCCACGCAGCGGCGGCAGCACCGCACCGTCGATCGGGGCGGCGCGCCGGCCGAGGCCCTGCTGCAGCCGCTCCAGCCAGACCGGTTCGAGCGGCGGCGGCGCCAGCAGCAGGACGGTCTCGAGCGCCGAGCCCGGGAAATGCTCGTCGAGGAAGTTGCGGGTGAGCCGCAGGTCGCGCATCACCGAGCCGCCCGGGCCGGTGTCGGCGGCGACGCCGGCGGTGGCCTTGTAGCGGTGCAGCACCGGCTCGCCGCGACGCGCGAAGATCAGCGCGTAGCCGTCCTCCTCGACCAGGGCCAGGGCCATGAACGACGAACGGCCGCGCGCCGCCGGCGCCGCGATGGCCTCGAGCAGCGACAGGCTGACGTTCGAGATCTGCCCCAGCCGCACGCCGTGGGCGGTGAAGGCGTCCTCGAGCTGCGCCAGCAGCTGCTCGATGGCGAAGCCCATCAGCAGCCGCCGCGGCTCCGCCTGCCCGGGCAGCGGCGAGACCTCGGCGGCGCCGATGCGCAGCTCGTCGACCCGGAACGGCACCAGGCGCCGCAGCTTCCAGCGCAGCACCTCGTCGAGCGCGGCGCCGCCGCGCGGCAGGTCGCCGCATTCGGCGTAGGTGACCCGCAGCCAGGCGTCGGGGACCACCAGCGACGCTTCGCGCACGCCGCCGGGAATCCCGTCGAGGATGCCGCCGACCAGCTCGCGGAAGGCGCCCGGATCGCGCAGCGGCCCGCCGAGCAGGCCGTTCTGGAAGGCATCGGGCGGCAGCGCCAGCTGGCGGAAGGCGCGCAGGCGGAGGCCCTGGCGGTCGGCGGCCAGCTGGCCATAGCGCAGCCGCGCCCCGTCGAGCGCAAAGACATGGGGCGGCGACGGCAGGGGCGTGAAGCCCAGCAGCCGCCTACTCCACAAAGGTGACTTTATTGATCTCACGAAGGGTGGTCACTCCTCGCAGCACCTGCTCGAGCGCCGACTCGCGCAGGAAAGTCATGCCCTCTTCCTTGGCGGCACGACGGATCTCCGACGCCGGCCGCTTGTCCAGGATGAGCTCGCGGATGTGGTCCGACAGGTCCATCAGCTCGGACACCGCCAGGCGGCCGAGGAAGCCGGTGCCGCTGCACTCGATGCAGCCGGAACCCTCGAAGAACACGAACTCGGCATAGATCCCCGGATCCAGCCCGCTCTCCTCGAGCTGCTGCCGCGTGGCCTTCACCTCGTGCCGGCAGTGCGGGCAGATCTTGCGCACCAGGCGCTGCGCCAGCACGCAGTTGAGCGCCGAGACGAAGTTGTAGAGGTCGACGTTCATGTTCAGGAAGCGGCCGAGCACGTCGACGACGTTGTTGGCGTGCACGGTGGTGAACACCAGGTGGCCGGTCAGAGCCGAGTTGATGGCGATCTGCGCCGTCTCCTGGTCGCGGATTTCGCCCACCAGGATCTTGTCCGGGTCGTGACGCAGAATCGAGCGCAGGCCGCGGGCAAACGTCAGGCCCTTTTTCTCATTGACCGGGATTTGCGTGATGCCGCGGATCTGGTACTCGACCGGGTCTTCGATGGTGATGATCTTGTCTTCGTCGCTCTTGATCTCGTT
>DATGHG010000505.1:0-5805 GCA_035308185.1 Thermoanaerobaculia bacterium
AGGAGCGCCTGATCCTGGGGGTGCTCGGAGCGCTGGGCATCGAGCGCGCACAGTTCGTCGGCCACTCCTATGGCGGCGGCCTGCTCCTCTTCCTGGCGTCTCGCCACCCGGAGCGGCTGCGCTCCATGGTCCTGGTCGACACCTCGGCGCCGAGCTATCCGGAGGACCGGCGGACCCGACTGGCCTCGTGGCGCCCGCTCGACTCGCTGGCCGTGCAGCTCGCGCTGCGACCCCGCCACGTGCGGCAGTCGCTGCTCGCCAGCTTCGAGGACCCCGCGCTGGTGACCCCCGAGCTGGTGCGTGCCTACCTCGATCGCCTGCGCGTCGAGGGCGAGGTGGACGCCTTCTACGGTCTCACCGCGCGCCGGCGCCTGCCGGCGACGGAGCGGCCGGCGTCGCCGCCAACGGCCGGCGCCGCGGCGGGTTCTCGCACTCCAGGAAGGCCGGGGACCTCCGGCAGTCCCGGAACCCCGGGCAGCCCCGGTACCCCGGGAACCCCCGGAACCCCCGGCGACATCGAGCTGGAGAAGATCGTCGTTCCCGCGCTGGTGGTGTGGGGCGCCGAGGACCAGATCATCCTGCCGGAGGCGGGGCGGCGCGGGGCCAGGCGGCTGCCCAACTCCGAGTTCGTCACCATTGCAGGGAGCGGACACCTGCCGATGGAAGAGCGCCCGGCGGAGCTGCTGGCCCTGCTGCTGCCCTTCCTGGAGCGGCACGGTGCTGGCGCCGCCGCGGCAGCGCCGCCGGTGCCGGGTGACGGGCGTGACAGGCGTGACGGCGGCTGAGCCCCTGGCGCTGGTCGCGACCTGCGCCGCCGGCCTCGAGGAGCTGCTCGACGGCGAGCTCGAGGAGCTGGGAGCGACGGCGCGCCAGCGCCAGCGCGGCGCCGTCCGCTTCGCCGGCGGCTGGCGCGATTGCTGGCGCGCCAACTGGCGCCTGCGCACCGCCAATCGCGTGCTGGTCGAGCTCGCCAGTTGGCCGGCGGCCGACGGCGCGGCGCTTGCCGCCGGGGCACGCGCCCTGGCCGGCGGCGGTGCCGGCGCCGGGCCATCGGGCAGCGCCACCGCCGGCGGGCCACCCGGCAGCGGCGCCAGCGGCGGGACCGGCAGTGCCGGCGGCGGGCCGTCTGGCGCCAGCGGGCCGCCTGGCGGCGCCGGCCTCGAGCTGGCGGTTCCCGCTATCGACCTCGGCGCCCTGCTCCATCCCGACCGCAGCTTCGCCATCCAGGCAACCGCCACCGCGTCGCGGATCCGCGACACCCGCTGGGCGGCACTCTCGGTCAAGGACGGACTGGTGGACGGCCAGCGCGACCGCTGGAGCCGCCGGGCCGACGTCGATCGCGAGTCGCCGGACCAGCAGCTGCGCCTGCACCTGCGCGAGGACCGGGCGACCCTGCTGCTCGACACCTCCGGCGAGCCGCTCGACCGGCGCGGCTATCGCGTCCTGTCGACCACGGCGCCAGTGCGCGAGTCGCTCGCCGCCGCCTGCATCCTGGCCGCCGGCTGGGACGGACGCGGCGCGGTGGTCGATCCGATGTGCGGTTCGGCGACGCTGCTGGCGGAGGCCGGCTGGCTGGCGCTCGGCATCGCGCCGGGACATCTCCGCCAGCTCGATCGGCCCGGCAAGGCCTGGGCCTTCGAGCGCCTGCCCGGCTTCGATCCGGAGGCCTTCGCGACGGTGCGCGCCGAGCCCCTCGCGGCGCCGGGCCAGGGGGTGCGGCTGGTGGGCAACGACCGCTCGGCCGAAGCGCTGCGCGCCGCGCGCGCCAACCTCGAGCGCGCCGGCCTGGGCCAGCGCGCGCAGCTGAGCCGCGGCGAGGCCGCCGCCTGCCGGCCGCCGGCAGACCGCGGCCTGTCGCCCGGCCTGGTGGTGGTCAATCCGCCCTACGGCGAGCGCGCCGCCGGCGACGCCGGCCACTGGCGCGGCCTGGGCGACCTGCTCAAGAAGCACTTTCAGGGCTGGCGCGCGGTGGTCCTGGCCGGCGGCGAAGGCCTGGGCAAGCACATCGGCCTGCGGCCACGGCGGCGGCTGCCGGTCAAGAACGGCCCGCTCGACGCGCGCATCCTGGTCTTCGATCTGTTCTGACGCTGGGAATCAAAGGCTGCGCTTGCGCGCGCGCAGTCCGCGGCGGCTGCCGCCGTCCTTGCGCGGCTTCGGTCCGCCGGGGCCGCGGAAGCCGCTGAAGCTGCCGCCGCCGCCAAAGCCGCCGCCGCCGTCGAAGCCGCCGGCGTCGCGGCCGCCGCCGCCGAAGTCGCCGCGCGGGCTGAAGGCGCGGGGGGGACCGGGGGTGCGCTCGCGGGCTTCGTTCACGTTCAGGTTGCGGCCCTGGAAGCTCTTGCCGTTGAGCTCCTCGATAGCCTTCTGGGCCTCGCTATCGGTGCTCATCTCGACGAACCCGAAGCCACGCGACCTGCCGGTCGCACGATCGGTCATCACCTGCGCCGAATCGCAGGTACCGGCCTGCGCAAACAGCTCCTTCAGGTCGTCGCTGGTGGTGTCGAAATTGAGGTTGCCGACAAAAAGCTTCCTACCCATCCTCGCTCCTTGGCCAGAGGCCCACGTCACCGGCCCGGCATGGGCGGCGACACGTCGCTTTGCATGGCGGAATGGTGGTGGCCGCCTCGAACCGAGAGGGACACTTCACAGACCGGTGGTATGAGAATATAGCACATTATCCATGCGCGCCGGCGCATGCGCGGAGTCCTGGGACGGGCGCCGGCTCAGGGGCAAACCGCCAGCGCGCCGGTGTCGGTCAGCGAGACCGCCGGGCTGTCGAGCGGATGGTAGTACACCTTGGCCTGACCGGTGGTCGAATCGGTCACCGAGACCTCGTAGCCGACGTTGCTGGCGGCGGCCAGGAACACCCAGTAGCTGTCGTCGATGGCACAGCCGTTCAGCACCTTGAGCAGCAGCTCCCAATCGTCCGGAGAGAAGAACCAGAGCAGGCCCGAGTCGGGCGAGCTCGCCGGCGCCACCATGCCGCTGCCGCTGCCGGTGCCGGTCTGCCAGGCCACGGCGACCCGGAAGCGCCCGCCGGCGAGGCATAGCGTCCTGGCGTCGGCGACGCAGGGGCCGACGGTGCCGAGCGTCGCCGCGGCTGCCTGGTTGGAGTACGCGGAATCGCCGCCGGCGGCGCTGACCCTGGCGCGGAAGAGGTAGCCGGCCGCAGGCACCAGGCCCTGCGCCACCGTGGTGACGGCCTGTGGCGGGAGCACCGCGATCTCGGCGAAGGCGCCGCCGAGGGGCGCCATCTCGATGCGGACTGCCGTGGCCGCGGCACCGCTCGTCGCGTGCAGCGTCCAGGCGAGTTGGATGGAGGAGCTGCCGAGAGCGACGGCGGTCAGGTTGGTCGGCGCGGCAGGCGCGGCCCCCTGGGATGCCCTCGCCGTCCGGCTCCCGGACCCGCGCTCGCCGGTCGGGATCGTCATCTCCCGCGGTGCCGCTGCCGGCGGCAGCCAGACCACCGAGCTCGCGGCAAGCGGCCCACCGGCCAAGGCCGCCAGCAAGCCTGCCGTCAGACACCGCCGGGCGCTGGCGAGCCGGACCGCTCCGAAACACCTGGTGCATCGCATCATCCAGCTCCATCCGGGAGCGGCGACCGGCGCCTGCAACACCGCCGCGCCCCGCCGCCCGCGACCGCTCGTTCGCCGGCGATTCTACAGGATGCGGCAGGATGCCGCCGCCGGCGCCGCCACGGCGGCGTGATAACCTTTTTAGTGGACGCATTTAGTGGACGCAGCGCGAGGGATGTGACGTGAGCAGCCGGAAGCCGCAACAGCGTAGCGCGGTCGATGCCCCGACGCCGACGGCACCCGCCGCCACCGCCGGAGCGGCCCTGCTGCTGGCGGCGCTCCTGCTCGCGCCTCTCGCCATGGCGGCCGACGCCGCCACGGATCTCGCCGCCGACGGCCGCAGATCACGCCATGGCGCCGCACCGGCCGGCACCGCCGCGTCGCCTGCCGGCGGCGCCCTGAAGAAGAGTGCAGGCACCGGTCCCGAGCCCTGGGAGGGAACGCCCTTCGCGGCCGATCCGGCAAGCATGGCCCGCGCCGCCGCCCGCTTCACCGGCGAGGACGGCGAGCCGGTCGCGGTGCTGCTCTCCGATCAGCGCTTCAGCCTGGACGCGGCCGGGCGGGAGACCTATACCCAGCGCCTGGTCTACCGCATCCTCACCGCCGGCGCGGACGGCAGCTGGTCGACGGTCGAGAGGAGCTGGGAGCCCTGGCACCAGGCGCGCCCCGAGGTGCGAGCGCGGGTGATCACGCCCGAGGGCGTCGCCCACTCGCTCGATCCCGGCGTCCTCACCGAGGGCGGCGAGGTGCAGGACGGACCCGACATGTTCGGCGACGGCCGCGTGCTGCGCGGGCCGCTGCCGGCGACCGGCCCGGGAGCGGTGGTCGAGCAGGAGGTGACGGTGCGGGACACCGCTCCCTTCTTCGACGCCGGCATCGTGGAGGTGGCCGACGTCGCCGCCGCCGTCTCGGTGCATCACGCCCGGCTGGTGATCGAAGCGCCGGCCGCGACGCCGCTGCGCTATGTCACGCGCCTGTTGCCGGCGACGCCGCCGCGCGACGAGACCTTCGCCGGCGGCGCGGAGCCGCAGAGCCCGGGGATCCACCGTTTGACCTTCGACTTCCACGACCTGCCGGCCGTGGACGACGCCGAGCCGGGCCTGCCTCCCGACGTGCCGCGCAGCCCCTACCTGGCGTTCTCGACCGGCCGCTCCTGGGGCGACGTCGCGCGACGCTATGCCGCGATCGTCGACCAGGCCATTCACGGCGCCGACCTCTCACCGCTGATCCGCGCCGCCGGCGGCCCGGCGGCTTCCCAGCTCGAGACCATGAACCGGCTGCTCGAGCGCCTCGGCGAGGTCCGCTACACCGGCGTCGAGCTCGGGCAGGGAGGCATCGTGCCGCGCACGCCGGCCGAGACGCTGCGGCGCAAGTTCGGCGACTGCAAGGACAAGGCGGTGCTGCTGATCGCCGCGCTACGGGCCCTCGACATCCCGGCCTACGTGGCGTTGCTCAACGCCGGCGACGATCAGGAGGACGTCGAGCAGGAGCTGCCCGGCTTCGGCGCCTTCAACCACGCCATCGTGGTGGTTCCGGGCTCGCCCTCGATCTGGATCGATCCCACGGACCGCTTTGCCCGCGCCGGCGAGCTGCCCACCGACGACCAGGGCCGCCTGGCGCTGATCGCCAGTCCCACCGCCAGCGGTCTCACCCGCACTCCCGAAGCCGCCGCGGCCGAGAACCGCGCGGTCAAGACCCGCGAGTTCTTCCTTGCGGACCTGGGGACGGCGCGCGCGGTCGAGACCGACGAGTACTGGGGGGCCGCCGAGCGCGACCTGCGTGCCTTCTACACCACCGAGGACCCGGACGCCCTGCGCGACGCCGTCTCCGAGTACATGCGCAAGTCGTACCTGGCCAAGGAGGTCACCAGCTACGACCACGGCAACCCGTTCGACCTGTCGCGGCCCTTCCGGCTGCGCTTCGAGACGCGGGACGCCAGGCGCGCGGTCACCGACGAGAAGGCCGCATCGGTAACCATCCTGCCTTCGGCGCTGCTCGACCAGCTCCCCGAGGAAGTGACCGGCCCGGAGCGCGACAAGACGGCCAGGCAGCGCATGGCCGACTACTACTTCAGCCGGCCCTTCATCGCCGAAGCGAACTACCGGATCGTGCCGCCGCCGGGCTTCGCGCCACAACCGTTGCCCGCCAACCAGGTGCTCCGCCTCGGCACCGCCACCCTCGCGGAGGACTTCGCCGCCGGCGCCGGCGGCGTGGTGACCGCCACCCTGCGGCT
>DATGHG010000506.1:0-6163 GCA_035308185.1 Thermoanaerobaculia bacterium
CCACCGGCCCGGACGCCCGCGCCGGCTACCCGTGGCCCCTGATTGATCTCGGCGCCGCCCGCTTCGCCGCCACCTTCCGGCAGCTGGCCGCCCCTCCGCGGCCCGCCACCGCGGACCAGGCCGAGAGTGGAGCCCCCGAGGCGGCGCTCGGCAGCGGGACTCCCGCGGCGGCCTTCGCTGGCGGGACTCCCACCGCGGCCCTGACCCGCATGCAGGAGGCGGGCTATCTCGCCGCGCGCCACGCCGCCGCGGTCGCTCCCCTGCTCGCGATACCGCCGGAGCTACCGGCGACGGAGCTCGGCCGCCGCCGCTTCCTGCACCGCTACGGCCGCAGCTGGCGGACCGTCGCCTGCGCGATCGGCGCCGCCGCAGCGATCGCCGCCGATCCCGATCGCGAGCCCGCACCCACGGCCGCCGCGCACTGGCGGCTCGCCGCGGCGCCCCTGTGCGAGCTGGCCGGCCGGGAGGGATCCGGGCTCATCGCTCCGCCGCGGCTGCTCGACGGCAACGCGGTGCAGCGCCTGCTCGGCATCGCCGCCGGCCCGCGGGTCGGCGAGGCGCTCGCCGCGCTCACCGCCGCGCAGGTCGACGGCGCGGTGCGCGGCCGCGACGAGGCCGAGCGCTTCCTGCGCAGCTGGCAACAGGAGCAACGGGAGGAGCGGGGGGAAAGCGGGGTCAGCGCGCGCCGCTCGCCGGCGCGCCCATCAGGCGCTGATTGAGCTCCTTGATCCGCTCCATCAGCTTGTCGATCTTCTCCTGCGCCTCCTGGCGCAGCCGGTTGTAGTCGCCGCGCAGGCGCTCGCGGTCCTGGACCATCTCCTGCATCCGCGCCTGGAACTCCTCGATCTGCTGATCCCGCGACCGCGTCATCTCCTGCAGGTGCTCGATCTCCTCTTCCTTCTCCGCCAGCCGGATCTTGGTCTTCTCCTCCTGCTCCTCGTACAGCCGCTTGAACTGCTGCAGCTCGACGATCTGTGAGAAATCGGAAGTCACCGGGCTCATGTCGCCTCCTCGTTCCTCGATCATCGGGAACATCTTGCGCAGCTTGAGCGAGAGGTCCTCGGGGTCGGACGCCTGCCGCATCGCCTCGGCATAGCTGATCGTGCCGTGCACCAGCAGCGCCAGCAGGCACTGGTTGAGCGACTGCATGCGGTAGTAGCCAACCGACGACTCGAGCTCCTCGTGCAAGCTGGCGGTCTCCCCCTCTTCGATCATCTTGGAGATCTTCGGCGAGGCGCGCATGATCTCGAGCGCCGCCACCAACCCCTTTCCGTCCTGGCGCTGCACCAGCTTCATCGACACCACGCCCTTGAGCACCTGCGCCAGCTGGGTGCGGATCTGCCCCTGCTGGTCGGCGGGGAAGGTGTCGAGGATGCGGTCGACGGTCTGCGGCGCGCTGTTGGTGTGCAGCGTCGAGAACACCAGGTGACCGGTCTCGGCGGCGGTCATCACGGTCGAGACCGTCTCGCGGTCGCGCATCTCTCCCACCATGATGACGTCCGGATCCTGACGCATGGCGTTGCGCAGCGCCTCGGAGAAGGCCATGGTGTCGGTGCCGACCTCGCGCTGCGACACCGAGGCGACGTCGTCGGTGAACAGGAACTCCATCGGGTCCTCGATGGTGATGATGTGCACCGGCCGCGAGGTGGCGATGCGCCGGACCATCGCCGCCAGGGTGGTCGACTTGCCGCTGCCGGTCGGGCCGGTGATCAGCACCAAGCCCATCGGCATGTCGCAGAACTCGTCGATGACCGGCGGCAGGTCGAGGTCCTGGAGGCTCTTGATCTGGAACGGCACCCGCCGGAAGCAGGCGGCGAGGCTGCCGCGCTGCACGTAGATGTTGCCGCGGAACCGCGCCAGGCCCTTGACTCCATAGCCGACGTCCACCGACAGGCGCTCGTCGAGCTTGTTGCGCTGCGGCGCGGTGAGGATGCCGTGGAGCATCTGCGACATCTCGTCCGGGGTGATCGCCGGCAGATCGATCGGGATCAGCTTGCCGGAGATGCGCAGCAGCGGCGGACGGGTCGGCTTCAGATGCAGGTCGGATGCACCCTTGTCCGTCATCAACTTCAGCAGGCGGTCGAGTTCCATGGCGGGTCCGGTTTCGAGCCAATTCTACAAGACCGCGTGCGGGCCGCCTAATCCGCCGGCGGGCTCGCCTTCGGCGGGCGCATCTCTTAGGATGGATCCGTGAGCGCCGACCTCGCCTACGACCTGATCGAGATCCACGCCACCGGCACCGCCGCGCCCTTCGCCGTCCTGGCGACGGCCGCCGGCGGCTCGCTCGTCGGCCTGCTGCTCTTCGGGTCGGCAACGGCCGCCCGCGCCGCGGTGCCGGCGGGCGCCGTGTGCCGGCCCGACCTGCCGCCCCTGCCGTCAGTCCGGCAACAGCTCGCCGAGTACTTCGCCGGCAGGCGCCGCCAGTTCACCCTGCCGCTGGCGCCGCACGGCACCGCTTTCGAGCGCGGCGTCTGGGAGGCCCTGGTCGCCATCCCCTACGGCGAGACCCGGTCCTACGCCGAGGTCGCCGAGGCGATCGGACGCCCCACGGCATGCCGCGCCGTCGGCCGCGCCAACGGGAGCAACCCGATCGCCGTGGTCATCCCCTGCCACCGCGTCATCGGCTCCGACGGCTCGCTCACCGGCTACGGCGGCGGCCTCGAGCTCAAGCGTCTCCTGCTCGACCTCGAAGGCGGCAAGAGCACCGCTCCGGGCGCGCCGGCGCCGCAGCTCGCCCTGCCGCTCTGAGCCACGGGAAATACCCCCGGGACGCCTGCCCTGACCAGCGGCTTTGTGGCATAGTGAGGACATGGCCAAAGCCCGAGTCGAAAGCACCGTCGCCGACCTGACGACCCTGGCCCGCGATGCCGGCCCGCAGCCCCGCGGCCGCGTGTCGAGCAACGCCGCCATGCTGGTCGGCTCGGAGATCCTGAAGATCGCCTCCGAGATGCGGACGCTGCGCGCCGGCGGCCGCGTCATCTGCGACCTCACGGTCGGCGATTTCGACCCGCGGCAGTTCCCCATCCCGGAGCGTCTGCGCGCCGCCGTCGCCAGCGCCCTCGAGCGCGGCGAGACCAACTATCCGCCCGCCACCGGCATGCCCGAACTGCGCCGGGCGGTGCAGAGCTTCTACGAGCGCGACCTCGGCCTGCGCTACCCGATCGAATCGGTGCTCATCGCCGGCGGCGCGCGGCCGGCCATCTACTGCCTGTTCCGCACGCTCTGCGATCCCGGCGACCGCATCGTCTTTCCGGTCCCGAGCTGGAACAACAACCATTACGTGCACCTGGTGCAAGGCTGTGAGGTGCCGGTGGAGTGCACCGCCGGCGAGCGCTTCCTGCCCACCGCCGGGGCGTTGCGCGAGCAGCTCGCCGGTGCCCGCCTGCTCTGCCTGAACTCGCCGCTCAATCCCACCGGCACGGTGTTCGAGCCGGAGGTGCTCGAGGAGATCTGCGTCGCCGTGCTCGACGAGAACGAGGGCCGGCAACGGCGCGGCGAGCGTCCGCTCTACCTGATGTACGACCAGATCTACTGGCAGCTCTGCTTTGGCGACACCGCGCACGTGACGCCGCCGGGGCTGGTGCCCGAGATGGCCCGCTTCACCGTCATGATCGACGGCATCAGCAAGTCCTACGCCGCCACCGGCCTGCGGGTCGGCTGGGCGGTCGGGCCGGTGGACATCGTCGGCCGCATGTCCGCGGTGCTCGGCCACGTCGGCGCCTGGGCGCCGCGCGCCGAGCAGCTGGCGACGGTCGAGGTGCTCGACGATCCGGCGGCGACGGCCGTCTACCTGGCCGGGTTCCGGCACGGCATCGAGGCTCGCCTCGATCGGCTGCACGCCGGCTTCCAGGCGATGAAGGCGGCGGGCCTGCCGGCCGACAGCATCCCGCCGATGGGCGCGATCTATCTCACCGCCCGCATGCAACCGTTCGGCCGCCGCACGCCGCAGGGTGCCGAGATCGTCACCAACGAGGACATCCGCCGCTACGTGTTGGAGGCTGCCGGCATCGGCGTCGTGCCGTTCCAGGCCTTCGACTTCCCCCACCAGGACGGCTGGTTCCGGCTCAGCGTCGGCGCCGCCAGCGAAGCCGACATCGAAGCCGCCATGCCGCGGCTGTCCGCGGCCCTGCAGCAGCTCGGCTGACCGCGCGCGGTCGCTTCGCCAGCCGGCCCGCGGCGTGGGCCGTTACCACCACATCGCGGCAGTCGCCGCGGCGACTGCCAGCGAAGCCAGGGTGAGCGGCAGTCCCAGGCGCAGGTGCTCGCGGAAGCTCATCCGGATGCCGAGCGCCGCCGCCCGCTCGGCGACGATCAGGTTGGCGATGCTGCCCACCAGCAGCGCGTTGCCGGCGAAGGTGCTGGCGAGGGCCAGCGCATAGCCGGTGGCGGGGCGGTGGTCGACCAGCGGCAGCAGCAGCATCGTCGCCGGCACGTTGCTCACCAGGTTGCTGAGCACGGCGGCGACGGCGACCAGCGCCGCCGGATGGAAGAGGCCGGCGCCATGCGCCGCCAGCGCCGTCGCCGCGGCGGCCGCCCATCCCGACAGCTCGAAGCCCCGCACCACCACGAAGAGGCTGACGAAGAGCGCCAGCAGCGGCCAGTCCACCGCGTCGAGCAGCGCCCGCGTCGTGGTCCGCCGGCTGAGCAGCACGCCGCCGGCGACTCCCAGCGCGGTGAGCGCGGCCGGCACCGGCGAGAGGAAGAGGATCACGGCGAGCACGGTCAGGCCCACGGCCTTGATCGCCGGCCAGCGCGCGGCGAGGGTGCCGTCACCGGCCGCGGTGAAGGCCGTTTCGGGCACCGGATGGAGGCCGTTGGCGGCAAGCGTCGGAATGCGGCGCTCGCCGGCGGCGGCGGCGAGCACTGGCTCGAGGAGCTCTCCAGGGGTGAGCGGAGCGGTGCCGCCGACGCTGGCATTTGCGATTGAGTCGGTCGGTTCCTCGCGGAGCACCCGGCGGACGAGGAGGAGGTAGAGCAGGACCAGGGAGAGGGCGACCGGCAGCGCGCAGGCGGCGACGAAGGGGAGGAACCGGAGATGCAGCCGCTGGGCGATCAGGATGTTCTGCGGGTTGCCGATCGGGGTGAGCGCGCTGCCCAGGTTGCTCGCCGCGCCGAGGGCGAGCAGGTAGGGGACGGGGTTGCGGCGCGAGGCGAGCAGGGCGCCGGCGAGGACCGGCGTCAGCGCGAAGCAGATCACGTCGTTGGTCAGCAGGGCCGAGAGCCCGGCGGCCACCGCGATGGTTCCGGCCAGCAGCCGGCGCGGGCTGCGGATCCCCGCGAGGCGGTGGCCGATGGCGGCGTACAGACCGGAGAGCTGGTACTGCTGGGACAGGAGCATCATGCCGAAGAGCACGGCGAGGGTGGCGGCGTCCACGCCGGCGGCGGCCTGGCCGAGGTCGAGCGTGCCGCTGGCGAGAAAGGCGATGGCGCCGAGCAAGGCGCAGCCGGTGCGGTCGAGCGCCAGGCGCGGGATGCGGCCTACGGCCAGCCCCAGATAGGTGGCGATAAAGAGAGCGAGCGGCAGCAGGGGTAGGTGGCGCATCGGAGGGCGCAGGGACGGATGAGGTCCAGCAGCTCCGTCATCGCCTCGGCCGGTCGCCGAGGTTTTGGATCGCCAAGCGCCAGGTCATGCCGCCGAAGCGACCTGCGCGCTGTTCTCCGAGCGAGGTTGCGAGCGCATCGCCCCCAACGGTCTGCGACCTGCCGGGAGTGCCGGCATGGCGAAGGTGCCGGACGACTAGAACTTCCGCATCAGTCCGACCACCACACCCTGCACCCGCACGTCGCGGGCGGGCACCCGGAACGGTTGCATGTTCGGATTGGCCGGTTGCAGGCGCACCATGGTGCCCTCCGGGTAGAAGCGCTTGAGAGTGGCCTCGTCCCCGACCAGCGCCACCACCATCTCGCCGGCCTCGGCCACCTCCCGCCGTAGCACGATGACGAAATCGCCGTCGTGGATGCCGTCCTCGACCATCGAGTCGCCGACCACGCGCAGCACGTAATGGTTGGAGGCGTCGGCAGGAGCGGCGGCGCGCGACGAGAGCAGGTGGGCGGGAACGGTGACCCGTTCGTTGCCGCTCACCGCCTCGATCGGCCGGCCGGCGGCGATACGGCCGTAGAACGGCAGATCGTGATCGCTCCCCGGCGGCCCGTCTCCGGGACC
>DATGHG010000507.1:0-9472 GCA_035308185.1 Thermoanaerobaculia bacterium
ACCTGCTGGAGACATCCGATCCTCTCCGGTGGAGACGATGCACCACGAGACTCGCTCGACCCGTTGCGAGAGCACTCTATCCTACAAAGACATTGAAGGAAATGCATCGTGGTGTACCACAAATGCATCGCAACATAGCAACCTATCTATGCAAATGGGATTTCAGCCAATCATCTCCCGCCGAGGTGGTCCTCGCATGAGGTGGTTCAGACATTATCCGATAGTCGACGGCCTTGCGGCCACCCCCCTCCCCGTTCCCGCCTGGCCGCGCCTGGGTAGACCTCAGTCGCGAGGCGGGGTGCCGGGCGCGGGCGGAGCTGGCAGGCGCGCCCACAGCTCACGGGTCAGCGTGTCCAAGGGGTCGCTGCCGACCTCGGCGAGATCGATCGTGCAGTCATATGTCCGTTCGATGAACGGCATGAAAGTCGGGTCCCGGTAGTAATCCGAGTCATGCCAGTAAGTGCCGGCGAGGAATGGCCCGGCGCCAATCCCGGGCTGCTGGCGTCGCCGCTTGAGGCGATGCACCAGGTCGGTCACGGGATTGGCGTGCTCGTGATCCGAACCACGATGCCAGTGGATGATCAGGACGTGGGGCAGCCTCCGTTCGAGGTAGTGCACCGCGTGCTCGAGGCTTTCCAGGGGGGTCACGCGCCACGACGTGGCGATTGACATCAGGTCGGCCCAGGTCTCGGCCATCTCTAGATCGTTCTGCAGGAGGGCGACCTCCAGCGGCAAGCGCTTCAGGTCTTCGGCGCTGGCAACGGCCAGGTGGTCGAGGCCGATGCGGTCAGACTGCATCCGGGTGGCCTTCACCGTCAAAGCGCCGCCTCATGTCGTCCACGATGGCGGTCACCCGGACGCGCGCCCGCCGGCGCAGGTCGTCTTGCTTGGCGGTGATGGCTGCCAGCTGCGCCGCGAGGGCGTCCCGCTCGGCATTGCCGGGCTGTGACAGGAACCGCTCGACCAGCTCCGCCGCCTTGCTGCAGTCATTCTTCAAGGCATGCGCGACCGACCGGTCGCTCCCGCTGCCCGCGTCCTCGAAGTTGATCTGGCTCCCGGCATAGCACTCCGCGACGGAGGTCGCCATCGCGGCGACCTCTTCGGCGGCAACGTTGGGGGCATAGGCGTCCGGATAAGCGAGGATGCGCCGGAGCTTCTCGCGGATCAGCTGGGTGAGCCGGATGAGCTCGCGGAAGGCGGCCAGCGTCTGGTTGCGGTTCTCGACCTCCAGGTTGAGGTAGGTGCGCAGATACTCGAGCGTGGCGTCCTTCTGCTGGGCCAGCTGGGCCTGCAGCTCAGCTAGACGGCGCGTACTCTCGGCCTGCAGCTCGGCCAGGCGCCGCGAGCTCTTGCGCGTGGTGACCCCCGCGTAGACGGCGGTGCCGAGGCCGGCGAGCGCGGCGATCAGCGCGGCGCCGAGCGTGGCGGTCGGTGCGTCGAGCATGCCCCCATTATTCACCCAAGTTGCGCCCGGCCGACCAAGGCCGCAAACACCGGCCGGAAGGATACCCTTGGTCAGCGGACCGCCGCCGCCGGTGCCTGAGCCTTGCCGACGGTCACCACGCGATTCAGCGCGGGGATGACCGGCGGCGCGCTGGGGTAGGATCGCGCCATGGCGGAAAAGCGGCCGGCGGCGACCAGGCTGGCATACTCGACTCACCCCGGCACCGTTCCCGCCGCGGGCGCCAAACCCTGCAAGCACTGCGGCGCCGCGCCCTGCCGCTGCGAGCCACCGCGCAGCCTGCCGCCCGCCGAGCAGGACGTGCGGGTGCGCCGCGAGCGCGGCAACCGCGGCGGCAAGACCGTCACCGTCGCCGCGCCCGTGGTCCTGACGCGCGCCGACGCCGCGGCCCTGCTCGGCGCCTGGAAGCGCCTCTGCGGCGGCGGCGGAACCCTGCGCACCGCTCGCCTGCCGAACGGCGATCCCTGCTTCGAGATCGAGGTACAGGGCGACCACGCCGACCGGCTTCTCGCCGACCTCCAGCGCGCCGGCTACCGCGCCAAGCGCGTCGGCGGCGGAGCGGGCGCTGCCCTCGCTGTCCGAGGGCGCTGACCGGCGGCTCAGAGCTACCGGCTCATCGGGCGCTCATGTTCCGCTACGAGCTCGACCGCAGAACCTTCCTCCGTGAGGTAGCCGGTCACCGTCGCCGGCTCCGTGCGTCTCGTCCGACCAGCCGCCTGGCGGGCGGAAGGGGCACCGCCAATTGGCCCGATTGGCTCAACTGACGGCACCATCTAGATCGACGGCAACGAACGGGGTGGGCGGACCCACCCCCTCGACCATAGAAGGAGCCTGCGTTGAAGAAGATTGCGAAGAAGCTGGCGCTCAATGCCGAGACCCTCAAGAACCTCGACGCCCCCCGCCTCAACGTTGCCGTGGGCGGCGATACCGCCCCTGGCTGCTCTGCCACCCAGTTGTGTTCCGGTTGTCATCCCTGCCACTGAGCACCCGCTGCCGCGGACCGGAAGCGCGACACTGAAGGGCGCCGACGCTTCCCTAAGCGCCGGGCGCGGCGACGAGGCCCCCTCTTCCAGGACGGGCGGCCCGGAAGAGGGGGAACGGGGGAGGGCGGGCTCAGTGGCAGGGGGTGGCGGGGGTCTTGAAGGTGCCGCCGGTCGAGTACCAGCCGTTGATCCCTATCGACGGGACCTGGTTGAAGAACCAGGAGAGGAAGACGGTCTCCTGCGGCTGATAGGAGATGCCGTTGGGCATCTTGATCGGCGGCAGGAAGGTGCCGACCAGCGGGTCGCCCACTTCCAGGAAGTTGCTGCAGCCCGACTCCTCCTCCCCCGTTTCGCGCCAGGAGGGCGTGAGGTTGTTGATGAAGGGGTCGTTGAGCCACTCGGCGAACTCGTGCGACATGGGCCCGATGTTGATCAGGTTGTCCGGGAAGGCCAGGCCGAGCTGCGCCGCCGCAAAGGTGATCTTGCCGCGCGAGGTGTCGAGATAGGCGTGGAAAGCGAAGTCGGTCTCGACGCCGTTGGTCCTGAAGTCGACGAAGGGGAGGAGGACGAGGACGAAGGTGTTGCCGGCGAGGCCCCACTGCGGAAGCTGCGCCGTGAGCGGGCCGAGGAGGAAGTTGTCGAAGACCTCGCCTTCGATGTGGCCGTACTTCTGGGTCCCGCCGGTGGTCGCGCAGGGGTAGTCCTCGGTGGTGCTGTCGGGCGGCAGGGTGAGCGTCTGGGTGGGTAGGATGGTGGGCGTCCCCAGCCGCACGCTGTAGTTGGGATTGAGCTTGCCTGGGCCCGTGTACTGCCAGAAGGCCATGCGCTGGATGTGCTCCAAGAATTGGCGCGGCCCGTCGCCGTAGTCGAAGTCCTGGAAGAGTGGCGACTGGACGGTCACGTTGAGCGGCACCCGGCCCCCCAGGCAGGCGTCAGGCTGGGTGGGGTCGAGCACCGTGCCGTCGTGGAAGACGAACCGCATGGGGACGATCGCAACCGGCACCACCGTGTTGCGCGCCCGCTTCACCATCGGGCTGGTGCCGACCAGGGTGTACGTGTACCGCTTGCGGCCGATGGCGAAGACGCCGCTCCACGTGGCCAGGGGCGGCGGTGGCCGGTGCGCCGCCAGCTCCTCGGACCCGGCGGCCTGATCCTCCGGCACCGCATCCTGCTCCCCCGGGCTGGCCGCCTGCTCCGCGGAGCCGGCGGTCTGGGCCGTGGCGGGATCCGGCGCCCTCCCCTCGTCCTCTCCGGCCGCCGGCGACGCCGCAAGACCGGCAAGCAATGCCAGCAGGCTGGCGGCTGCCAGGCCGATGCGGATGGGCTTGCTGCGCCTCCAGGAGGTCTCTTCGCGCTGGCTGAAACGGGTATACATGTCTCTCTCCTTTCGAGAAAGCGCCTTCAGCGTCGCTGCGACAACTCCGCCACCTCCTGAACCAACAATCAGATAGCTGCAATGGACGCTCATCACACCAGTAAAACACGTTAATTGTATGCACAATACACTATACCGCAGTTGGATTGCAATATGGCGACCTCGCCGGCAACCAGGCCACGGCCTCCCGTGGCGAGCGCGCTCTCTTCGGGCGGCGAGGCGACCGGTGCCTCCGGCTTGCCGTCGGTGGTATTGGACCGGCTGATGGTCGCGGGTACCTTGCTGGTGCGCGTGCGGCATCCCGACGGGCGGGCACGGGGCGCCACGACCGCTCGAACCGCAAGAGCCGGGTCGTGCGTGGCGGAGGGTAGCCCTGCGCTGGCACCGCGGGCGCGACGCTGCCTCGGCTGCCCGGCAAATACCTGCGAAGCCGCCTGGACGCCGACCTAGCCGAGCGCGCCCACGCCATCGCGGTGCTCACCCAGGCGCTGCAGGTGGCGGCGCTCCTGGCGCCCGCGGCGCGCGACCACGACCGGCGGGTGCGCGCCCACGTCAGCGCGCTGGGCGCCTTCCAGCTGGACCTGTTGCGCGGCCTTGGCGCCGTGCGCGCACAGCGCCGAGACCGCGTCCCGCCGGTGCCACGACAAGATGCTGGCCGGCTGGCGCGGCGCGCTGGCGGTGGTTGGCGAGCACGCTCTTAAGCAGTTCCATGGAATCATGGGCGTCGAACGTCATACGGGAATGCACGGGATGGGCGGCATCGGCCGATGAACGACGGTGCCGCCGAATGGGGCCGGGCTGTCGAGGCCGGAGCGTACGGCGTCGCGCAGCAGTCTATAGAGCGCCCGCCGTCCGACGTTCCCTGGGTCCCCGCCGCCCGCCCGGCGCCTTCCGGCGCCTAGGGCTCGCGCGCCTGGTCGTCGAAGCGCACCATGCGCGCCACCGACGGCTTGCCCATGCAGTCGACGTAGAAGAGCATGTAGTAGCCGGGCGGAATGTTGGCGTGCCGTGCGTCGGGGGTGTGCAGGCGGATTTCTTCAGGGTGGCTGGGCGCTGCCTCGAACTGCAGGGCGACGAAGCGCTGGCCGTTCTCCCAGCCGTGGGTGGCCGACGGGAGCTTGATCAGCGCCAGCGAGGCCTCGCCGCCGGCCGCGCAGCTTGCCGGCAGGCCGCCGAGCAGCATGTCGTACTTCTCGTTGCTGTGCAGCAGGTAGAAGGTCTTGCCGCCGATCTCGCGGCTCGGCGCGCTGATCTTGACGACCGCGGCGCGGCGGCCGGGATCGATGAAGAGGTAGGGCGGCGAAAAGGTCTCGGCGACCCAATCCTCGGTCGGCGTGGTGAGCATGCCCTTCTGCCCGCGCGCCATCGGGCCGTCGTTGAAGAAATACATGTCGACGTCGACGGCATTCAGGTTCGGCAGCGGCTGCATCGAGCGCTTTGCCGCCGGGCTCGCCTTCGGCGCCGGCTCGTCGTGCACCGTGGCGCGGGCCGTGTTGCCACCGGAGACCCAGATCCGCCCGTCCGGCAGCAGCAGCGCCGCGTTGTGATAAAGCCGCGGCTCGACCCCCTCGCTCATCCGCACCTTGTCGTAGCCGATCAAGCGGCGGTCGCCGTCGAACTTCGGCGTCAGCAGCAGCGGGTAGAAGACCGGGCCGTAGAAGTCGTAGTTGCCGCCGTTGATGATGAGCACCTGCCGCGTCGGCAGGATCAAAGCGTAGTGCATCGTGCGGTCGTCCTGCGGCGCGTCGCCCAGGAAGTTCTCGTCGAGCGTCCAGTGGCCGCCGAGCTTCTCGCCGGCGTCGGCGTGGAAGGTCTCGATCTTGCGGCTGCCGCGGCCGCCGGCGAAGTGGGTGGTCTGGTCGGAGTTCACCGGCAGCAGGGTACCGGGGGAGGTCGGCTGGCCGCCGAGGATCTCGATGTTGCCGCTGTTGGGATCGAGCAGCGAGGTGCCGTAAGAGGTGATGTCCTCCGGCCGGTCGGGGCCGCGGGAGAACTCGACGGTCGGCGCCGCGTCGGTGCCGCCCAAGGTCGCCCAATAGGTGTGCTTGGTGCGCCGCATGAACGCCGTGTCGCAGGTGCGCAGGCTCACCCAGTCGCCCTCGCGCGTGAGGTAGATGCGCCCGTCCGGCATCAGGTAATTCTCGGGGTAGAGCTTGAAGGCGTCGAAGCGGTTGTCCTCGATGCAGCGCGCCGGACAGACGCTGCCCGGCGTCGGCCGGAAGTCGGGATTGATCTCCGTCCGATACGGGCTGTCGCGCAGCTCCTTGACGTCGACCGCCCGCCAGGCCGCCTGCGGATCGCGGCGATCGAAGGCGGCCGGGTTGAACAGCTCGACGTAGTGGTTGATCTCGAATTGATACATCTCGGGATAACCCTTGTCGAAGCCAACGAAGCCGCTCCAGATCGCCAGGCGGCCGTCGAGCAGCGGCACCAGGCTCGGGTACCAGCGGCCGCGCTTCATGAAGCCGGAGAAGATCCACGGATCGTGCGCCGGCGTCGGCAGCTGCCGCCAGTCGACCGTCGACCAGTGGATGCCCATCTCCTTTTTCCAGTCGAAGATGTAGGTCGACCGGTTGCCGGTGCGGAACGGGTAGTAATACTGGGTGCCGCCAGTGACCAGCACGTTGCCGTCGGGGAGGTGCTGCTGGCCGGTGCAGAACAGATCGTTCGGCGCGAAGTGGCCGGGGTTGTCGGGATCGTCGACCGGCACGGGGTGCGGGATGCGGTAGAAGGTGTTGTTCTCCGGGTCGTAGATCGCGGCGTTGTTGACCAGCTGGTAGTACCAGCGCAGCTTGCTCTTGCGGAACGGGTCCTTGTCACGGTTGAAGATGCCTTTCGGCGCGACCGGGTCGCTGTCATGCGGGTAGTACTGGATGGGCGCCAGATTGCGCCAGCTGCTGCCGCTGGCGAGCAGGATCTTGCCCGACGGCAGCATCAGGGTGTGCACCGTCTGCATGCCGAGGATCTGCCGGATGGCACCGCCCCCCTCGGCCGGCAGCACGGTGCTCCAGGCGCCGTAGCGCCGCGGGTCGGGGTTGGCCGGGGTATGCGGCGGCACCAGGCAGCCCGGCGCCGGCGCCCCCTTCTGCATGATCATCTGCTGCAGCTCGGCGGGCGGCGGCGCCTCGTGCCGGTCCTGCAACAAGGTCAGGCGCGGCGGGTCCGCCGCGCCGCGGCCGGCGGTCGCCGCGATGGCGACCAGGATGGTGAGGGCGGCAACGGCGGCGGCGATCGCGACGGTGCGCAGGATCTGCGGACGGTGCTTTCCGGTCATGACCCATCCCTCTCAGGGGGCGCCACGTGCGCCCGAGTTTTTACATGTTCTGTGAGTATAAAGCAAGCGCCGCCCCGGCGCCTATGGGTCGCCTACGTGCGCTCGTCGAGCAGGGCGCGCACGCGGCGGGCGAGGAGGGTGGGAGCGAAGGGCTTCTGCAGGTAGGCGACGCCAGGGGCCTCGGCGGCCCCGGTGCATCGTTGCGGACTCTTCCATCTCAATGGAAGGTCGAGCATGTGAGGCTGCAAGGTCAGCTGAAAGCCGTGGCGGTAGTTGACCTGGCCCATCAACTGCAAGCGGTTGGCCATTCTGTCGGCGTAGCAGAACTTACATCCCGGGCTCACCTTCGTGCAGCCCGGCACCGGGTTCCGGGTCGACTCCGTCCACTCGATCTTCGACTTCACGGCCATTAACCGATCCTCTCAAGGAGGTGTTTGCTATGCTCAATGCGATCCTCCTGGCATTCTGGTTACGGCTGCTCACTGCGCTTACAGCACGGTGTTCACGTCGGTTGAGGAAGATTTCAAGCAGCTATCGGCTATCACGGATTCGCTCATCTGGCGACTGGTTCGGCTCTTCTTTCATATCAGCGCCGGCTAAGCAGCGGGGTCGAACCCGAAGACGCGTAGTTCCTGCTGGCAGCGGCAGGCCTTCGCGATGCGTGCGGCCCACTCGATGGCCTCCTCGCGCGAGGGCAGTTCGAGCACGGTGAAGCCGCCGTTGAGTGGCGGCGCCCATGGGTAGCCGCCTTCGGCGACCGCGCCATCGGCCGAGACGAGCACGGGCGGCACGGCTTCATCGATTCCGCCACCGAAGACATAAACGCCGGCGGCTTTCGCCTCATCGATCACCGCGTGCGCGTCGCGGCCTACCATCTCCCACTCGCCGTCGGGCACAACCATCGCCGCGCTGGGAAAGGAAATCAGATATTGGGCCATGGGGCTCTTTCTTTTGGAATCGATGACCAGAAGAGATAGAGAGGACACCCTACGGAATTCATCAGTGCACGTGGCCGCGGAGAGACGCCCGGGAAGATACTCGCCAGGCGCTTGATGAAGTAGCTCCCGATCGTCTCGACGTTCCTCTTCGCCACGGCCGTTTCTTCTTCGCCAAAGAAATTCGTCGTGCGCTCCTCCTGGTAAAACGCATCATACCAGTCGCTTCGCCCCAAAAAAAGTTCAGCCGCTGGCGCCAACCCTCCGGGATCAGCCCTGAGCGCGGAAGCAGCCGGTTGAGTCCGATCCCAAGCGGAAACAGGATGATCCCTGAGCAGGGTGCTGAAAAACCCCGTGGCTCGCGTCGCGAGCGCCGCGGGACCGGATGCCAGGAGCCGTGACGCTGGCAATGCGCGGACACTGTCGAGGAGCGGCGACGCCGCCGACGGCCCCGCGCCGCCGCGACCCGCAGGATCCAAATCGTCAAGAAGTCAGCTTCCAATGGTGGCAATGCAAGGATCTGGTTAACGCCATCGGCGATCATTCCCGCCTGCGTGCCCCTCCTTCCCGCCAACTCACCGTGCTCGACAATTTCACCCTGAGCCATTCGTGCCGCCTCCTTCGCCAGGCGCCGAGCGTCCCTGCCCTTGGTTTTAAGCTCGATAATAAAGCGCTGCCCAGCCTTTGTCGCCACCAGATCTGGAGTCCTTACCATCGCTCGCTCTTGGAGCTGTTCAACCTCAAAGCCCCACGCCTTCAGAAGCTCTGTGACATTGTCTTTGAGCACTTCATCCTTCACGGCGCAAGCGTCCCCTTCCTTTTGTCCCCAGGGTGAGTTGCCTTTGGCCCCGCCGGCGCGTCGTCGACCGCAGATCCCGCCCCTATCGCGGTTCGAGTGCGAGAAAGGCACACTGGAGCTATTGTATGAGCGGCTCCCGAGGTTCCGTCAGGAAGCGGATGGACTGCTGTTCAGGCTCAGCCATTATGCCGTCATCGGGATCGACGACCAGGAACTCTCCTGGCGCGACTTCGGACGGCTCCTAACTACCTATGCCTGTTGGGGCATGCGCATCGTCTTCGTGCCGGAAGACCGCCTCGACGAGCAACCGGCCAGCTCGCCCCGCCGTCGCCCTACTTCCTCGGCGGCGGCGCGTTTCGGCCGGGCCGGACGGACAGCAACACGCCCGTCTACAGAGCGCCAGGTGGCGGCCGAACGGGCGTACCCTGAGCCGCCGGCACCTGTAGTTTGACTGCGAGTCTTGCCACTCGGTCAGCCACCTCCTTTGCCCAGGCCGCCGGCCGGCCCGCGGGGCCTGGTGACCCATCGCAAACAAGGAGAGAGCCATGAGACATGTTGCGATAGATGTAACCCGCGTGCAAACCGGTGTCCGCCTCGAAAAGCGGCTTGTCAAGGTGCTCAGGGCGCTTGCCGAATTCTACGAC
>DATGHG010000508.1:0-6848 GCA_035308185.1 Thermoanaerobaculia bacterium
CGGGCGAGGCGGGCAGGGGAGACAGCCGATCGGGGGACGCCGATCGTGTCGCCCGCGCTAAGAAGATATGTCGTGATTTCGCCAAAGGTCAAGTTTTGTGGGGCGTGCTTGCAGGTCGCCGTCAGTCGATCGTGGGGACGAGGCCGGCGTCGAGGATCCGCTGGTCGCGGGTGAGCAGCGTGGCGCCGAGGACGCGCGCCGAGGCGACGATGATGCGATCGGCAGGGTCGCGGTGGAAGGTCGGCGGCAGGACCGCCACCTCGGCGGCGACGGCCGGCGAGATGCCGATGCGCTGCACGAGCGGCGCTGCGGTGGCCCGCTCGAGCCAGGTGCGCACGGGCAGCGACAGGTGGATGCGGCCGAGGCCGGCAAGGATCGCGACCTCCCACAGGCTGATGTCGGAGACCCACAGCGGCGACTCCGGGGCGGCTTTGCCGATGACTCGCCGGTGTGCCGCCGAGAGCCGCGGCCCCGCGGCGAACCACTCCAAGAGCACATGCGTGTCGAGCAACGCTCGCATGCCGGCCCTACGACCCGCTCTCGGCGTCCCAACTCTCGCTCGGCAACACCGGCCCGAGCACGTCGCCGGTGATCTGAACGGTGCCGAGGAGGTGGTGCTGAGGATAGCCGCGCTCGATGCCGGTGGCGGGGCCGAGTTGAGCCACCGGCCGTCCATGCTTGCGGATGACCACCGGCTCGCCGGTGCGGGCGACCTCGTCGAGGATGGCAAGGCATTTGGCTTTGAACTCGGTTGCCGAATAGTCGCGCATGTGACCAGTCTAGCTGACCGGTCGTGCAGCGTCCAACCCTGGCGAGTGGATCTATCGCGGTTCTGGCGGCGTATACATAGCGGGCGCCGCATTTGACAGCGGCCGGGGGGGTTGCGTACCCTGGCCTCAGGCCCCCCAAACCCGAGCACCCTCGTGTCAGCGATTCCCGACCGCCGCATCGAAGGCAAGTACGAGATCCTGCAGAAGATCCGCGAGGGCGGGATGGGCGCCATCTACAAGGTGCGCCACCGGCTGCTCGACGAGATCCGCGTCATCAAGCTGATGCGGCCGCAGCTCGGCGCCGACGACGAGTTCAAGGCGCGGTTCATCCGCGAGGCGCGGGTGGCCATCAAGCTGCGCCACCCCAACGTCGCCAACCTCTACGACTTCACCATCGACGACGACGACGTCGCCTTCATCGTCATGGAGTTCATCGACGGCCGCACGCTCGAGGAGCTGCTCAAGGCGGTCGGGCCGCCGCCGCTCGGGCTGGCGCTCGAGATCGCCGCCCAGTCCCTGCGCGCGCTCGGCTACCTGCACGGCAAGGGCTTCGTGCACCGCGACATCTCGCCCGACAACCTGATGCTCGCCGAAGACCCCGACGGCAACCCGCAGGTCAAGCTGATCGACCTCGGCATCACCAAGGTGCTCGACGGTCCGGACGCCCATCTCACCAAGACCGGGACCTTCCTGGGCAAGCTGCGCTATGCCTCTCCCGAGCAGTTCGGCGCCGCCGGCGGCCCGGCGGCCGACGGGCGCGGCGATCTCTACTCCTTCGGCGTCGTGCTCTACGAGCTGCTGACGGGCGTCCACCCGATCGTCGGCAGCGATCCGTCGTCGATCATCGCCGGCCACCTCTTCCGCCCACCGATTCCCTTCGAGGAGACCGACCGCCAGGGCAGGCTGCCGGCCGCGCTGCGCGCGGCGGTGCTGCGGTCTCTCGCGAAGAGCCCCGACGAGCGCTATGCCACGGCACGCGAGTTTGCGCAGGAGCTGGCCGCCTTCCGCCAGCCCGGCGACCTGCTGCAGGGCGATTGGAAACGCCTGCTGGAGGAATCGGCCGCGGCGGCTGCCGCCGCCGGCGAGGCCGCCGCCAGGCCGAGCAGCACCCAATACCGGCTGGACGAGCACTTCGGGCCGACCACCACGCCGACGCCGTCGCTGCTCATGGAGGTGCCCGCGGCACCGGGCGCCGGCGCCGCCGCCGCAAGCAATGTGCCCTCCGCCGGAGGAAGCACGCGGGGCGCGGGCCGCCAGAGCGGCGCGAGCGGCCCGGCGCCGGCCACCCGCCGGTCCGGAGTGTCGCGGGGCGCCGGCGCCAAGGCGGCAGCACCGGCGGCGGCCACCATCGTCGCCGAGGATCTCGCTCCGCTGCTCGCAGAGGCGCGGGCGCTGGCGGCGCGCGAGGACGTGAAGGCGGCCGGCAGGCTGCTGCGCCGCGTCGAGCGCCTGGCGCCCGCCAATGCCGACGTCCAGCAGCTGCGCGACGAGATCAGCGAGGTGTCGCGCCGCCGCGCCGAGGAACGCCGGCGCAAGGTCCAGATCGACCGCCGGTGCGCCGAGATCGGCAAGCGGCTCGACCGCGGCGACCTCGACGGCGGCGCCGCCCAGCTCGTCGATGCGGTCGCCGAGCTCGGCGAAGCGGAGGTCTGGCGGCAGCTGGAGGCCAGGCTCGCAGCGTTGCGCGCCGAGACGCGGCTCGCCCAGGTCGGGGAGCGGCTGATGAGCGCCCGGCAGCTGGCGGCCAACGGCGAGCTCGACCAGGCGCTGCAGGCGGTCGCCGAGGCGCGGTCGCTCGAACCCGACCATCCTGCCGTGCAGGCGCTCGCCGGCGAGCTCGACGCCGCCGCCGCGCAACGGGAGAAGGAGCGCCGCCGCGCCGACAAGCTGGCGCAGACCGTTGCCGAGGTGAGCGCCAAGCTCGAGCGCGGCGAGCTCGAGGACGCCTCCAAGCTGCTCGACTGGGCGGTGGTGCGGTTCGGCGCGGTGCCCACCCTGCGCGAGCAGTGGCAGCGCCTGGAAGAGCGCAAGCGGCAGGCGCTCGCTGGGCGCATCGCCGAGCTGCTGGCCAAGGCGCGGCGCCTCGCCGCGGGCGGCGCGGGCAGCGGTGCGGGCAGTGCAGGTGGCGGGGGCGCCGCCGCGGGCGACCTCGCCGGCGCCCGCGGTGCGCTCGAGGAAGCGCGCGCGCTGGCCGACAAGGCGCCGGAGCTGCGCATCCAGATCGCCGAGGTGGACGCCGCCCTGGCGCTGCAGGGCGACCGCCAGCGCGCCGAGGAGCTGGTGCGCGACGCCCGGTTGCTGCTCAAGGTCGAGGACTACGAGGACGCCGCGCGCAAGCTGGCGCGGGCGCTCGAGCTGGTGCCCGGCCACGCCGCCGCCCAGACCCTCCTCGAACAGGTCCGGGCCGGCCGCAAGCGCCACCCGGAGCCGCCGCCGGCCGGTGGCGGCCGTAAGCCCAAAGCCGCGGGCTGAAACGGCAGCCGCCCTCGACGCTGACGCCGAGCCGTCGCGGCGCTGGCCCTGGATGCCGCCGCCGCCGCCGACCGCGCCGCCCAGGTGCGGCGGGAGCTGGAGGCGCGCGGCGAACCGATCGGCATGGGCGACAGCCTCATCGCGGGGATCGTGCTGCTGCACGGCGGCACCCTCCTGACCGGGAACCGGCGACACTTCGAGCACGTCGCGGGGCTCCGCCTGGCGGGCCCGGAAGACTGGTAGTCTCCAGCGCCTCCGGGCGAGTCCGCGGCGGCGGCGAGTGCCCGCGAAGGAGTGGCGAGAGGGCCGATGGTGAAACTGGGATCGAGGTGGAAGCAGGCGGTGGCGGTGCTGGCGGTGCTGGCGCTGGCCTACCAGGCCTGGCGGTCGCGGTGGCTCTGGGGGCTGCCGGACGGGGATGCCGAGGCGCGGGCGGTGGCGGCGGTGGCCGGCGATCCGGTCGGCGCCGGGCTCGACCGCTACCTGTCGCGGCTCGCCGCCTACGGCTACTCGGGGTCGGTGCTGGTGGCCAGGGGCGGGCGGGTGCTGCTGCACAAGGGCTATGGCCTGGCCGACCGGGCGAGCGGCAAGCCCTACACCGCCGAGACGCTGTTCGACATCGCCTCGATCGCCAAGCAGTTCACCGCCGCCGCGATCCTCAAGCTCGAGATGGCGGGCAAGCTGAAGGTGGAGGACACGCTCGGCCGCTTCTTCCCCGAGGCGCCGGCGGACAAGGCGGCGATCACCCTGCACCAGCTGCTCACCCACACCTCCGGCCTGCGCGACACCTTCGGCGAGGAATACGATCCGGTGACGCGCCAGGAGCTGCTGCGGCGGGTCTTCGCCTCGCGGCTGCTGGGGCCGCCGGGGCGCCGCTACCGCTACTCCAACGGCGGCTACAGCGTGCTCGCCGCGGTGGTCGAGGTGGCCTCGGGCGAGACCTACGACCACTACCTGCGCGGCCAGCTGTTCGCGCCGGCGGGCATGCGCCACACCGGCTTCCGTCTGCCGGCGCGGGAGCTGGCGCTGGTGGCGCACGGCTACACCGCCGACGGCGATTGGGGGACGCCGCTCGATCACCCGTGGGCCGCCGACGGACCGTACTGGGACCTGCGCGGCAACGGCGGCATCCTGTCGACCACGGGCGACCTCTACCGCTGGCACCTGGCGCTGGCCGGCGACCGGGTGCTGTCGCGGCCCGAGCGCGAGAAGTACATCAGGCCCTACGTCTCGGAGGGGCGGTGGGCGAAGACCGACTACGGTTACGGCTGGTCGGTGGGCAAGAGCCCGACCGGCAAGCTGGAGGTCTCGCACATCGGCGGCAACGCCGCCTTCGAGTCCGATTTCCGCCGCTATCTCGGCGACGACGCGGTGATCATCCTGAGCGGCAACAGCGTCGACGTCTCGGCGCTGATGCTCGGCGACCACCTCGAGAACCGGCTGTTCGGCCTGCCCGACGCCGACCCGCCGGCGGTGGCGGCGCCGCCGGTGGACCCGGCGGTGCCGGGCGCCGCCGCCCTGGCGGCGCGCTGCGCCGGCGACTACCTGCTGCCGGCAGGCGCCGGCTCGGCCGGCGGCGACACCGGGGCGCGGGGAGGTGGTCCCGGCGAGGCGGCGGAGCGGCTGCGGGTGACGGTGGACGCCGCGCCCTGGGCGCCGGCCGGGCGTCTGGAGGTCGCGGCCACCGGCCACCGCGGGCTGACCCTGCTGCTCGGGGCGCTCGCCGCCGAGGACCGCGACCTGGTCGCCGGCCGCGACGAGGACACCGCGGCGGCGCTGGCGGCGGCGCGCGAAGGCCGCATCGAACCGTTCGCCAAGCTGATGGGGCTCGAGCCGGCGGCGGCGAGCGCCCTGCTCGCTCCGCAGGTCGCCGCCCTGACCCGCCGGCTCGGCGCGTGGACCGGCGTCGCGGCGCTCGGCGGCGCGGCGCGCGGCGGGCGCTGGGCGAGCTATGCGCGTTGCGACCTGGCGCGTGGCGCCAGCATCGCCGACCTGGGCTGGGCGGGGCCGACGGCGGAGACCCTGCGCTTCGTCGACGCCCTGCCCGGCCAGCGCTTCGTGCCGGAGGCGCCCGGCGTCTTTGCCGCCTTCGACCCGCGCACCGGCGTCACGGTGCGCGCCGACTGCGAGCTGCCGGCGGGCGGCGGCCCGGCGGCGGCGCTGGTCCTGCGTTCGGGCGACGGCGCGCCGGTGCGCGCCGTACGGGCGGGTCCGCCCTGACCGCGGATCCGGCGCGGCGCTCGCCGATTCGAGCTCCGGCGGAAGATTCTCCGGCCGCCTGGCGGTTACAGGGACGATGACCGCACGACGCAAGCGCATCACCTGGTTGCTGGGCATCGTGGGCCTGGCGCTGCTGTCGGGCGGCTGGGTGCTGCTGCGGCGCGGCGGCGACGCCACCGCGGTCGAGGTGGCGAAGGTCGGCCGCGAGGACCTGCAGGCCAAGGTCACCGCCAACGGCAAGGTGCAGGCGCAGAAGCGGGTGGACGTCTCGGCGCTGATCGCCGGCCAGATCACCCGCCTGGCGGTCCACGAGGGCGACCGGGTGCGCAAGGGGCAGTTCCTGCTGCAGATCGACCAGGTCAACCCGCGCGCCATGGCGCGCGGCAACCAGGCCTCGATGGAGGCGCTGCGCCGCGACCTCGACTCCGCCAAGGCCAACTACGAGCAGTCCCGCGCCGATTTTCGCCGCGCCGACGGCAACCACCGCGCCGGCATCATCCCGGAGGCCGATTTCGACAAGGCGCGCACCGCCATGCTGGCGGCCCAGGCGGCGGTGGCGGCGGCGCAGCGCCGCGTCGATCAGGCCGGCGCCGTGCTCGAAGGATCCGAGGACACGCTGCACAAGACCACCATCGTCGCCCCCATCGACGGCGTGGTCACCGCGCGGCCGGTCGAGGAGGGCGAGGTGGCGGTCATCGGCCTCCAGAACAGCCCCGGCACGGTGCTGCTGACCATCTCGGACATGTCGGTGGTGGAGGCCGAGATGGAGGTGGACGAGACCTCGATCCCCAGCGTCAAGGTGGGCCAGGAGGCGGTGGTGCGGATCGACGCCTACCCCAACCAGGCGCTCGCCGGCACCGTCACCGAGGTGGGCAGCAGCCCGATCAGCGGCACCGCCGTCGGCTCGACCGATGCCATCAAGTTCAAGGTCAAGGTGCGGATCAGGAACCCGCCCGCCGACATCAAGCCCGGCCTCTCGGTGCAGGCCGACATCCTCACCGGTTTCCGGTCGCAGGCGCTGGTGGTGCCGATCCAGGCGCTGGTGGTGCGCGAGATCGAGCGCCGGCCGGGGGTGCCGGTGCCGCCCAGCGCACCGCGCGAGCAGGAGGGCGTCTACCTGATGGCCGGCGGCAAGGCGCGCTTCACGCCCATCCGCACCGGCCTGATGGGCGACCTGGCGGTCGAGGTGCGCGGCGGCCTCGCCGGCGGCGAGACGCTGATCACCGGCCCGTTCCGGGCGCTGCGGGCGCTGCGTCCGGGCGACGGCGTGACGGTCGCCAAGGCGAAGGCCGACGAGCCGGCGGGCGGGCATGGCTAGCACCTGGGCATGGCGGGCCGCCGGGCGATGAGCGTCGGCGAGCTGCTGCGCGAGGTGCTGCGCACCGT
>DATGHG010000509.1:0-5176 GCA_035308185.1 Thermoanaerobaculia bacterium
CCACAGCGCACCCTCGTCGAGGTGGGGCATGAACTCGGCGCCGATACGGGGCACGAGCAGCAGCGACGCGCCGAGGATGAGCAGCGAGATCAGACAGGTGATCCAGGGATGGGAGAGGCTCGAACCGAGTGCCCGGGCATACCCGGAGCGAATCGCCTCGAAGGCGACGTTGCGGCGCTCGCGGACACCGCGCTGGAGCGCCCAGGTGCAGAGCAGGGGAACGACCGTCAAGGTGAGCAGGAAGGCGCCGATCAGCGCGAAGATCGTGGTGTCCGCCATCGGCTTGAAGAGCTCGCCGGCCGGGCCCACCAACGCGTAGATCGGCAGGAAGCCGGCGATGATCACCGCCACCGCGTAGAAGATCGGCCGGTCCACCTCGGACGCCGCCCGCACGATGAGGTCGCGGACCGTCTCGCCGTCGCGGCGCTGCGACAGGTGGCGGAAGATGTTCTCGACCATCACCACCGCGCCGTCGACCAGGATGCCGAAATCGATCGCGCCGATCGACAGCAGGTTGGCGGGCACGTGCTTGAGGTCGAGGCAGATGAAGGCGAACAGCAGCGCCAGCGGGATGGTCACCGCCACGATCAGACCGGTACGCAGATTGATCAGGAAGAAGATCAGCACGATCAGCACCAGCACCATGCCGCGCAGCAGGTTGTCCCTGACCGTGTGGATGGTCAAAGCGATCAGCTCGCGCCGGTCGTAGAACGGATGCACCCTGACGTCCGGCGGCAGCACCGAGCGGTTGATCTCGCGCGTCTTGCGCTCCAGCCGGTCGAGCACCACCTGCGCCTGCTCGCCGGTGCGCATCAGGATGACGCCCTCGACCGCCTCGTCGCGGTCGCCGAAGCCGAACTGGCCGAGCCGCGGCGCCTCGCCGATGACCACCTGGCCGACGTCCTTGACCAGCACCGGGATGCCGTTGTGGACCGTCAGCACGACGTTGCCGATGTCCTCCGGCGTCGCCAGGCGGCCGAGCCCGCGCACGTAGTAGAACTGGCCGCCCTGCGAGTAGAAGCCGCCGCCGGCGTTGCCGTTGTTGGCGCCCAGCGCGGCTATCACCGCCGGCACCGAGAGGCCGGCGCCGGCGATCCGGGTCGGGTCGAGCAGCACCTGGTACTGCATCGTCGGGCCGCCCAGGCCGGAGTCGTCCGCCACCCCGGGCACCGACTTGTACTGCCGCTCGACGATCCAGTCCTCGATCGTCTTGAGCTCCATCGGCGTGCGGTCCGGGCTCTCCAGGACGTAGCGGTAGATCAGCCCGGAGGGCGCCGAGAGCGGCGCCAGCGACGGGGTGACGCCGGCCGGCAGCGAGACGTCGGCGAGGCGCTCGAACACCTGTTCGCGGGCGAAGTAGTTGTCCGTGCCGTTCTCGAAGGTCATGCGGACGTCGGACAGGCCATAGAGCGAGATCGAGCGCACGATGGTGATGTGGGGCAGGCCGTTCATCTCGATCTCGAGCGGCACGGTGATCAGGCGCTCGACCTCTTCCGCGGCCTGGCCCTGCCACTGGGTGATGATCTCCACCAGCGGCGGCGAGATGTCGGGATAGGCGTCGACCGGCAGGCGGCGCAGCGAGTAGATGCCGACCACCACCAGCAGCACGGTGAACAGCAGGGTGAGGAAGCGCTGGCGCACCGCCGTCGCCACCACCCGGTGGATGATCGAGGCGGGATGGCCCAGCGGCTGCGCCGGCTCCTCGTTGCTCACTGCGCCTCCGCGGTCTGCAGGAAGAGGCCGCCCTCGACCACCACCGGCTCGCCCGCCTGCAGGCCGGAGGCCACTTCCTGGCGGTCGCCGCTGCGCGCGCCGAGTTGCACCCGGCGGCGGGCGAAGGTGTCGTCGGCCTGGGCGACGAAGACGAACGGCAGGTTCTCGTCGTCGCGCAGCACCGCCGATACCGGCACCGTCAGGCCGAGGCTGGGGCGCCGCGCGCGGATCGCCACCTGGACGTAGAGGTCGCGCTTCAGCACCTCGCCGGGATTTTCGACGTCGAGGCGCACGGCGATGGCGCGGGTGTTGGGATCGACCAGGGCGGCGATGTAGGTGACGGCGCCGCGCAGCGGCGCGCGCTCCGCGGTGGTGAGCACCGTCGCCGGATCGCCGACGGCGACGTAGGGCAGGTCGGCCTCGAAGATGTTGGCCAGCACCCAGACGCGCGACAGGTCGGCGATGGTGAAACACGGCGTGGTGCCGCCCTGCAGCAGCTCTCCCGGAGTGATCAGCCGCTCCACCACCGTGCCGGCGATCGGCGAGCGCAGGATGCCGCCGGGATTGGCGACCGCGCGGTTCTCGCGGATCGCGGTGATGGTCGCGTCCTCCACCCCGAGCGCCCGCAGCTGTTGCAGCGCCGCGTCGCGATCGGCCTCCGCCCCGACGGCGTCGCTCTGCGCCTGTTCCATGTCGCGACGGGCGATGGCGTCGTTCTTGAACAGCAGCTCGTCGGTATCGGCGACCCGCCGCGCGTTGCGGGCGACCGCCTCGGTCTTGCGCAGCGCGCTGACGTCGGCGGCATAGTCGGGCGAGGCCACCACGGCCACCGCCTGCTCGCGCCGCACGCGGTCGCCGACGCCGACCAGCAGCTTGGTGACCGGCCCGGAGATCGGCGCCAGGATCTGGGTGGACCGGTTCTGGTCGAACGCCACCGTGCCGGTCGCCTCGATGGTGCGCAGGAACTCCGTCCTGGCCGCGGGCTCGGTGCGCAGGTGGCGGCGCTGCTCGGGCGTCAGGCGCACCTCCCCGGCATGAGGGTTGGGGGGTGGCGGCGGCTGCTCGGTGGCGCCGGAGTGGCAGCCGCCAAGCGCGAGCGCCAAGCCGGCGGCGAGGGCGGCGAGCCTGCCGCGGCGCGCACCGCGAGTTGGATTCATGGATGGCCTCCCGGGGTCGCTGGCGGCAGAGGGGCTCCCACCGCCAGCTCGAGCGCGGCTTGAGCGTCGTTGGCGGATCCCAGCGCGTCGACGAACTGGCGCTGGGCGTCCACCAGGGTGCGTTTGGCGTCGAGCAGGTCGAGCGCCGAGGTGGCGCCCAGCCCGTAGCTGAGCGCGGCGACGCGGTAGACCTCGCGCGCTTCGGGCAGCAGGTCGTCGCGGATGAACGCCGCCTGGCGCAGGGCGGTCGAGGCGGTCGCATAGGCGCTGCGCACGTCGAGGCTCACCTGGGCGCGCAGGTCGTTGGCGTTGGCCGCCAGCTCCGACTCGCGGTGGCGGGCGTTGGCCACCTCGCCCTTCTCGTGCTGCCAGAAGAAGATCGGGAAGCCGATCAGCAGCGTCGAGGTGTAGGTCGTCGGGCCGCCCTCGAAGGCGTTGCGCGCCAGGGTGACGGTGAAGTCCGGCGCCCAGAACTCGCGAGCCAGCCGGGTGGCGGTCCTGGCCCCCTGGCGCTGCGCCGCGATGCTGAGCAGCTCCGGCCGCGTCGCCTCGGCCAGCCGCTCGAGCGTCTCGACGTCGGGCAGCGGTCCCGGCACCTCCAGCGGCTGGGTGACTGCGAGCGGCGCGCCGCCCAGGCGCCCCAGCACGCGGTTGAGAGTGGCGCGGGCGCTGTCGATGGTGCGCTCGTTGGCGATCAGGTCGTTGTCGGCCTGCGCCAGGTCGACCTTGGCCTTGACCACGTCCACCTTGGGCGCCGTGCCGCCGGCGAAGCGGGCCTGGGTCTTGGCCAGGAAGTCGGCCGAGAACTGCCGGCTCTGCCGCAGGTCGTCGCGGTGGCGCAGGGCGACGAGCAGCGCGTCGTAGTCCTGTGCCGTCTGCGACGCCACCTGGTTGCGGGTCTGGGTGAGAGTGAACTCGGCGGCCCTGACGGCGGCGACCGCGACGTCGCGGCGCATGCCCCGCTTGCCGGGGAAGGGGATGGTGAAGCCGACGTACAGGTCGGTGATGTTGCCGGCGCCGACATCGAGCGGGTGGGGCTCGCCCATGGTGTCGGCGCTCAGGGTGGGATCGGCGAACGCCGCGGCGGTCACGGCTTGGGCGCGCGCCTCGGCGACCTGCTGGTCGGCGGCGGCGATGCCCGGGTTGTGCGCCAGCGCCTCGTCGATCGCCTGGCGGCGCGTCAGGCTCAGGGTGCCGGGAGCCGTGGGGGTCTCGGCAGCTTCCGGGGCAGGCGGTGCTGGCGGAGTCGGCGGTGGTTCCGTTGGTACCGGGGGCGGCGCCGGCTGCGATGCCGGCGGCGGCGAGCTGGTGACGCCCGCCGTCGGGGCAGGCTCCACCGCGCGCGGCGCCTGTGCCAGCGCATCCGATGCGGGAAACGCCAAGAGCGTGGCGCTCAGCAGCGCGCCAGGAAAACCAGACTTCAATCCGATCACAGAGCCCTCCTGAGAGCTCTACCGAGACGACCGGGGAAGGGGGGGAAGCGGCTTAGGAGCGGGGCGGGGCGCGGCCGCAGGGGCTATCGAGCCTGAGCCAGCGGCAGCGTTGCGGCGGGGTGGGGACGATCTGGGCGATACGGAGCGAAGGTGCCGAGGCCGGCGGCGAGCCCTGCATCACCAGCGCCAGGTTGGCGATCCGGCAGATGGGGCACTCCTCCTCCGAGACGGGCTTGCCGCGGAGGGATTCGCGCCATCCGGCGGCCGCGCCGCCACCGGCGCCTGCCCGCAGGCCGGCAGCTTCCAGTTGAGCGCAGGCGTGGAGCTGGGGGATGGCGGCGAACACCTGCGCCGCCGCAAACAGCACGCAAAAGCCCACCAGGAGGGCCGCGGGGCGACGATCCGACATCGGCAGGGAGGTTAGCACACCTGTCGCAAGACGAGGGCGGCGGTTCCTCCGGCAGATCCTGCGGCGGCCGCTGGCTGGCAGCGGTGGTCGCGCCACCGCAGCCAATCGATCTCCCAGGCGTAGTCGACCGGCCCACCCCACCAGTTGGGAAGCGTCGAGCCGGCATCGACGGCCACCCCGTGGTCCGCGAGTCGCGCGACCAGGGCCGCGACCGGCGCTGGTGCCAGCACCGGGGGTGCCGGCGCCGCCGGGAGCAGCCGACCGTCGGGCCGATAGAAGCGCGCCTCGCCGTTGGGCGCCAGATCCATCGCGAATCCCTCCTCGTGCACCGCGCGATGGTGGCGGCGGCAGAGCAGCAGCGTGTTGGCGAGGCTGGTGGCGCCGCCCTCGGCCCAGGGCTCGACGTGGTGGGCGTCGCACAGCCTCAGGCCGCAGCCCGGGAAGCGGCAGCCGCCGTCGCGATG
>DATGHG010000510.1:0-24090 GCA_035308185.1 Thermoanaerobaculia bacterium
CAGGGCCTTGAGCACCAACCAGGTGGTGATCCCGTGAACCTCGCGCAGCGGATGGATCGCGGCGTCGGGGTCGAGGCGCCGGATGGACGCCGACAGCGGTTCGTGGAAGTGGATCATGGGCGACGTCGCTCGAAACGGATGCTCATAGCCCGAGATCAGCAGCGCGCGAGCGGCGGAGCGCCAGAGCCGGCTCACCAGGTCGTGGTAGCCGGCGGCGTCGGCCTGGTGGATGAGGACGTCCAGGCAAACGGTGAGGTCCGCCTGAACCGCATGAGGCTGGTCCGCCAGCGTCCCGACCCGGTGGTCGCCATCCGGCCGGCCGGCGCGGGCCCGTTGCACCGCGGCCGCGGACAGGTCGAGCCCGACGTAGCCCGGCATCGGCAGCCCGCGGGTCGCCTCGCCGTCGCCGCAGCCGACGTCCAGCACGCTTGCCGGCCGTAGCGCCGCGAGCAGCACGGACAGCAGCGCTCGCTTGTCGGCCAGCGGTTCGCCCCGGCTGCCGACGCCCGACCCGAGCTCGGGGTCGGTCAGGTAACGCCACTCCCAGAAGGTGGCGTTGGGGAACGCCTCGCGGCAGACCTCGCCGAAGGCGCGGTTGGCCTCGTCGATGCGGCGATCGAGCGCCGGGATCCCTGCCGGCGAGAGCTGGCCGGTGGCGTCGACCTGCTGGTGATAATGGATCACGGCCGGCGGCGCGGGATCGGGACCGGCGAGCGCCGGCAGGTGGAGGGGAAAGTTCCAGCGGGCGTCGAGCTCGAAGGTCTCGATACCCTCCGCCGCCAGCGCCAGCGCCATGGCGACCTGGTCGACGTGCAGCGACCACGCCGCGAGCAGCTCTCGGCGCTCGAGCAGCCATCTTGCCCAGCGCTCCCAGGCGCGAGCCACCACCGGCAGCATCGCACCGGGCACCAGGTACAGGCCGCCGTTGCCGTTGCCGGCCAGCGTCGCCACTCCGGCTTGCCCGAGGAGCGGCACCAGGCGAGGCGGCGGCAGGCCCGCGGCGGCAAAGACACTCTCCAGGATCGGCAGGGGAGGGCGGGCCAGGTCGACCGGCTTCATGCCGACCTTGCCGGCAGGCGCCGGCATCCGCCGCGGGTCCTCGAAGATCGCGACGTCCGAATCGGTCAGCACGCAGAGGCCCTGCCGGCCTTGGGTCGCAAGGCTCAGCGCGGCGGCGATCTTGTTGCAAGGCGGCGAGCGGGCGTCGAAAGGCGGGACCTCGCGAACGGTCACGCCCTTGGCTTGCAGGTATTCGAGCACGTCGGTACGCGGACCGCCGGCGACGTGGACCACGAGATCCCGCGGGTCGACGCCGGCCGATCGCGTCAGCGAGGCGAACCAGCGCAGCGCGTTGAGATGGAAGAGCGGATGGGTATCGACCACGCAGGAGAAGGTCCCCGGCGCCGCGGCGCTCGCGCCGCTGCCGGCATCCCGGCCTCGCGATGAGGGAATGTGGTCGGTGGTCACGAGCTGCCCCGTAGCGCCGGAGCGCTCCATAGCACACCGATTTCATGGCTGTCGAGCCGTACGGCCCCGTGACGCTTGCATTTCGCAGTCGACAGCGTCACAATGCATTCATGAGTGTCCAGATCACCATCCGTGACGTGCCGGATGCGGTGAGGGATGAGCTTGCCGCGCGGGCAGCCCTCCAGGGCAAGTCGATGCAGGAGTACCTGCGCGCCGAGCTGCAACGTCTGGCTGCACGCCCGCCGGTCGAGAAGTTGCTCGAGCGGATTCGGGAGCGCAAGGCGATGGCAGGAACCAGGCTCTCACCGGAGGAGATCCTCACCCATCGTGACGCGGACCGCCGGTGAGCGCGGTCGTCGACGCCTCGCTTCTGGTTGCTGCCACGTCGGACACGGGAGCCGAGGGAAGGTGGGCTGAGGACGTGGTCCGAGCCGGCGGCTTGGTCGCGCCCCACTTGGCTCTCGTCGAGGCCACGAACATCCTCCGCCGCTTCGAGCTCGGCGGCCGGCTTGGCCGGATGGAAGCCGCTGCCGCTGCCCGTGATCTTCTCGAGCTCGATCTCGAGCTGGTGTCCTTTGCACCTTTCGCGGAGCGGGTCTGGGAGCTCCGGGCCAACGTTACGAGCTATGACGCCTGGTACGTTGCCGTGGCCGAACAGTGCGACCTTCCTCTGGCGACGCTCGATCAGCGCCTAGCCAGAGCCACCGGCCCTCGCTGCCGCTTCCTGCTGCCGCCCTCGTCCTAGTCTGCCAAGGGGCCGGCCAGCAGCCGGTCTCCTTCGGTACGGCGCAGCCTGCTTCGCCCGTGGCCACCGTGGCGGCGGCATGGGACGCTGCATGGCACCGTCATGCGAGGCGCTACACCTTGGGGCATGGGGCGCGGGGGCCGGTTTGGACCTTGGCGCGCACTATCCATTCGGGAATACCCCCAACCACCGAGCGGCCGAGCGTGTGAGCGCTCGACCCAAGGAGATCCGATGAAGAAGAGCACGAAGGCGCTCAAGCTGAAGCTCACCCGCGACACCCTGCGCCAGCTCGAGACGCGGCAGCTCAGCGCCGTCGAAGGGAACGGCACCAAGAACACGCTCACCGGCTGCACCGGCTTCGAGAACTCCGGCTGCCCGTACAGCTGCTACTGCTGATGCACGGATGATCCGCCGGCCCGTGGGTCGGCGAATCCGGTTCCGGCGCCTTGACCCTCAGCCGAGCTCGACCGTCCCCCCGGCCGCCGCCTCCCCTGGTGCTCTCGTCTCCGGCCCCGGCCTCGGGGGCTGGTCGGGGGAGGCGGCGTCCGGCTCTCCGCGGGGCGTCTCGCCATCAGGTGCGGGGGAGGTATTGGCTGGCGAGTGGATCGGCGGGCTGCTATATTGGCGCCCGGATCTCCATGAGCCCTGACCGCGAGTCCACCGGAGCGCCCGCCGCGGCGGCGATCGGCCGCGGCGTGCTCGACATGAACGGCTACCAGTGGGCGGTGCTGCTCGCCGCCTGGCTGGGCTGGGGGTTCGACGCCTTCGACGCCCTGCTGTTCAATTTCGTCGCCCCCAACTGCGTGCCGACGCTGCTCGGCCTGGCGATCGGCTCGCCGGCGGCCAAGGCCGCGACCCTGCTGTGGACCGGCGTCCTCACCTCGCTGCTGCTGCTGGGCTGGGCGGCCGGCGGCATCCTGTTCGGCAAGGTGGCCGATCGCATCGGTCGCAGCCGCACGCTGATGCTCACCATGCTGCTGTACGCGGTGGGCACCGCCGCCTGCCCGCTGGCTCCGAACCTGCTGGTGCTGGCGCTGTTCCGGGTGGCCGCCAGCCTGGGCATCGGCGGCGAGTGGGCGGCGGGCGCCGCGATGGTGGCCGAGGTGGTGCCCGAGAAGCGGCGGGTCGAGGCCGGCGCGCTGCTCTACACGGCGGCGCCGCTGGGCCTGTTCCTGGCCACCTTCGTCAACTTCCAGATCGCCGGCTCGCTGCTCAAGGCCGAGCCCGAGATCTCGTGGCGCTTCGTCTTCCTGGCCGGTCTGGTCCCGGCCGCGGCCGCGCTCGCGGTGCGGCGCTTCATCCGCGAGCCGGAGCGGTGGCGCCGGACCGCCGGCGCCGCGGGCGGGGCGCCGCGGCCGCGGCTCGCCGAGCTGTTCGACCGGCAGCACCGCGCCCTGACCCTGTCGGGTTTCCTGCCGGCGATGATCGTGCTGGTCACCTGGTGGAGCTGCAACGCCTTCATCCCGGTGGTCGCGGCCGGCATGGCGCAGAGCGCCGCCAAGGCGCGAGCGCTGGATCGGGCCGCCACGCTGGCGCTGGTCGAGCACTGGAAGGCGGTTGCCACCAACTACTTCAACGTCGGCGGGCTGCTCGGCACCCTGCTCACCATCCCCGCCGCCAAGCGGCTCGGCAGGCGGCCGATGTATGCGATCTATTTCGCCGGCGCCGCGGCGTCGGTGCTCGCCACGTTCGGTCTCGACCTCGCCCCGGAGACCCGGCTGGCGATGTATTTCCTGATCGGTCTCACCATCTTCGGCGCCTTCGGGAGCTTCACTTACTATCTACCCGAGCTGTTCCCGACCCGGCTGCGCGGCACCGGCGCCGGCTTCTGCTACAACGTCGGCCGCGTCCTCGCCGCCGGCGGCACGGCCCTGGTCGGCTCGATCGCCGCGCGCGGCGCGGACTCGCTCACCAGCGCCCTGGCGGCGCTGTTCTACGTCGGCTTCGTGCCGCTCGCCGGCCTGCTGCTGCTGCCCTGGATGATCGAGACCCGCGGCCGGCCGCTGGCGGACTGATCGGAGCGGGGTCCGAGTGCAAGCGTCGGGATCCCACTACTGCTTCTCTTCGTATGAAATGCTCGCCTGGGTCTTGCCGTTGGCGGCCGTCGCCACGATCTGGACGTGACGCTTCTGGTCGGGGCTGTCGGCTTTCACCGCACCGGTCGTGGTCTGGCCTCCCACCGCCACCGTGGTCGGTTGCTGCACGGTGAGGCCATTGTTCTTGAGCTGGTCCTGATAGAAGGCGAGCACCTTGTCCACGGGGTCGGAGGAGGTGAGCGCGAAGCTCTGCGAGGTGCCCTCCGCCGATTTGCTCGAGAACCCGCCCTGGACCGAAGCGCCCGGATAGGTCGGCAGCCAGGCCGGCATGTCCTTCGGCGCGCCGGCGCCGGCGACGAAGGTGGACTGCTGGCCCTTCGCGTCCTGGGCCTTGACCGTGACCCCCTGCTGGCTCAGGTCGACGCTGGCCGCGCCCTGGCCGGAAGACGAGAACTTGAGCCTGCCGTTCTTGATGTCGTCGAGGCCCACGGTGATCGTCTCGTTGGTCTTCTTGTTGCGGACGGTGAAGGTCTGGGCGTCGTCGTTCTCGCTCACCAGATCGAGATCGGGGTTGGCCTGAACGATCAGCTTGGCGGCCGCCAGCCCGGGATTCTTCTGGAAGGGATCCACCACCTTGGTTTTGACAATGTAGAAAAACACCGCCATGGCGACGCACCCGAGGATGACGATGACGCCGCAGCCGATGCCGATCCAGGCGAGGGGCCCCATGCCCTTCTTCGGCGGTTGCGGTGCTCCCGGAGGAGGCGGAGATTGGACAGTCATGGCGACCTTCCTTTCTGCGTTCTGGCGCTGTTGCCCTGCGAGATCAGCGATGGCCGCGACGATACCATGCGCCCCCGGCGGCGGCGAAGAGGCGGCTGGTGTATGCTGGCGCGAGATTCAGGCACGGCTTTTGAAGAGACCCGCCGGTGGAGGTGGCACACATGGCTCAGGTCTTCGGTCTCCTGCTCTTCACGCTGCGGCCCGCGGCGACGCTGCTGGCGGCTCTGGCGGTGATCGCTTCGGCGAACCCACGGGCTGCCGGCGCCCAGGACGGATTGGCGTTCGATCGCCAGCTCGAGCACTTCACCCAGCTGGCGATCGAAGGCAAGACCGAGGAGGCGACCGCCATGCTGCGCCAGCCGGGCTTCCTGGCCGGTGCCGACCGCGAGGGGCACACGGCGCTGTTCGCGGCGGCGGTGGCCTGCAACACCGCGGTGCTGGACGAGGTGCTGGCGCTCTCGCCTGAGCTCAACCATCGCGACAACAAAGGCGCTACGGCCCTGTTCTACGCCGCCAGCGAGGGACGCCTCGAGGCGCTGCGCCGGTTGATCCGGCATGGCGCCGACGTCAACGTGCCGGATGCCAACCAGCGGACGCCGCTGATGGCCGCGGTGCTGATGAACCAGGTCAACGCCTCCCGCTTGCTGCTCGATGCCGGGGCGCGGATCAACAGCCAGGACCGGGACGGCGCGACGGCGCTGCTCGACGCCGTGGAAAGCGGCCGCTACGAAGTGGCGCAGCTCCTGCTCCAGCGCGGGGCCGACGCCCGTCTGGCTCGCCACAACGGCATCACTCCCTTGCAGGCCGCCCAGACCAAGGCCAACCCCAAGCTGGTGGACCTGCTGCGTCACGACGAGGGCGCGGCCCAGTTCTGAGCGGCCAGTTCTGATCAGACCGCCGCTCAGCGCAGGTGATCGCGCAACCAGCCGACCGTCCGCTGCATGACGTCGAGGCTGTCGGCGGGATTCAGGTGGTGACCCTCGTCGGGATAGATCACCAGTCGCGTCTCGACCCCGAGCGTCTTCAGCGCGTGCCAGAACTCGTAAGCCTGCGGCGCCGGCACCTCGGCGTCGCGCTCGCCTTGCAACACCAGCGTCGGAGTGCGCACCGCCTTGATGAAGCTGATCGGCGAGCTGCGGGCGTAGATCCAGGGATCGTCGTAAACGGTGGCGCCGAAGTACGGGATCATCCACTGGTCGATGCGGTTCTGGCCGTAATAGCTCTGCCAATCGACGATCCCCGCGCCGGCCACCGCGGCGCGGAAGCGCTGGGTCTGGGTGACGGCCCACATGGTCATGTAGCCGCCGTAGCTCCAGCCGAAGATACCGGTGCGGGCGGTGTCGATCGGCGCCGCGGCGGCGGCGGCGTCGATGCCGCCCAGGATGTCGCGCAGGTCGCCGTAGCCGAAGTCCTTGACGTTGCCGCGGGTGAAGTCCTCGCCCTGACCGTAGCTGCCGCGGGGGTTCGGCATCAGGACGTAGAAGCCCTGGCTGGCCAGCACGCCCGCGACCCGCGGCCAGCCGGCCCTGGCCGCGGAGGCCGGGCCGCCGTGCACGATCACCACCAGCGGTAACTTCCTGCCGTCGGCCGCGCCGTCGCCGGCCGCGCCGTCGCCGGCTGGCCCGGGCGCCAGCAGCCAGCCTTGCACCGCCGGCGCGCCCGAGCCGCCGGCCGCCGGCGCGCCGTCGCCTTGCCAGTGCAGGCTGCGGGCCTCGCCCCAGCCGGGCCGCATGCCGGCATGGCGCCGGGTGAGCTGTCGCCAGCCGCCGGCGGCGGCGCCGGCCCCGGCGTCGGGGTCGGCAGGCGCGGCGGCGGCCAGCGGCCCGAACCAGATCTCGGGCGGGCGCTCGAAGGTGCTGACCACCGCGGCGGCGAGGCGGCCGTCGCGCGTCATCGCCAGACCCGGATCGTTGCCCTCGGCGCTGAGCGCTGCCGCCCGGCGCCAGAGCTGGGTCGCCGCGCCGCCGGCCAGGTCGATCCTCGCCAGCCCGGCGCCGCCATCCACGGTCTCGAGCGCCAGCAGCTCGCCGCTCGCGGTCCAGCCGAGCCAGGCGGCCGACGCCGCCAGACCGGGAGTCAGGTCGCGGGCCTCGCCGCCGGCGGCGGGTAGCGCCCAGACGTCGCCGCCGGTCACTCCCTGGTCGCTCATCAGGCCGCCGATGAAGGCGATGCGGCTGCCGTCCGGGGACCAGCGCGGGTCGGCGATCTGGAAGGACGGTTGCAGCAGGACCCGGGCGGCGCCGCTCGCGCGGTCGATGCGGAGGAGCCGGGCGAGCCACCAGTTGTCGTCACCCGAGCCGTTGGCGGCGATCGCGGCGAAGCCGCCGCCGTCCGGCGACCAGTCGTACTCGTAGACGAAGATCTCGGGCGGCGAGATCTCGCGCACCGTCCCGGTCGCCAGCTCGACCGTCGCCAGGCGCTGCTCTTCCGGCGTCTCGCCCACCACCCCCTGATCGCGCGGCACGGCGCGCGTCGGCCCGGCCGCCGCGGTGCGGCCGGCGATGTAGAGGAAGGCCAGGGCGCCGCCGTCCGGCGACCAGGCCGGCGCGCTGAGCTGGCCGCTCAGGTGAGTGACCTGGGCGCTCTTGCCGCTGGCCAGGTCGGCGACCCAGAGCTGCGTCTGCCCGCGGCCCGCTCCCGCCCCTGCCGCGGCTTCCGAGAGGAAGGCGAGGCGCCTGCCGTCCGGCGACCAGGCCAGCTGCCTGCCGACGAAGGGGCCGCCTCCCGCGCCGAGCCGGCGCGCTGCCGGCATGGTGCCGGCGGCAGCCTTTGCAGCGGCTGGCAATTCCTGCAATTCGGCGGTGAAGACCGCGGTCTGTTCGGTGGGACGGCCGTCCTTGCCGCGCACCGCCTCCACCCAGGCGATCCGCCTGCCGTCGGGAGCCAGGCTCACCGCACAGAAGCCGTCGAGAGCGGAAGCCAGCGTCAGCATCTGCTCGATCGGTGGCGCCGCGGCGGCGGCGGCCGGCGCCGGGACCACGGCCAGCGCCGCCAGCGCCGCCAGCGCCGCCGGTACGGTCGCGGACAGCGGACGGCCGAGCTTCAGGGAGCGACGCGGCCGCCGGCGATTCTCGTTCATGAGGTCTCCGTGTCTCCTGGCGGGGCCTCGGCGCCGGCGAGCTGGCGATAGAGGTCCGGCCTGACGATCTCCATGTGGCGCTCGGGATGAGCGAGGGGCGCGAAGCCGAACCGGCGATAGAGGCCGTGAGCGTCGCGGGTGACGAGCAGGAAGCGGCGCAGGCCGGCGAGCCGCGGATGGTCCATGACGCACTCCATCAGCCACCGGCCGAGCCCCTGGCCGCGGCGCTCGGGCAGCACGTAGACGTCCATGAGGTAGGCGAAGGTGGCGCCATCCGTGCACACCCGCGCCAGGCCGATCTGGCGGCTGCCGTGCTCGAGCAGGCTGAAGCAGAGCGAGCCGGCGACGGCCCGCGCCAGCAGCTGGCGCGGCACGCCTTCGCACCAGTAGGCGGTGACCAGGAAGGCGTGCACGGCGTCGAGGTCGAGGCGCGCCGGATCGGTGGTGACCGTGCAGGCACCGCGAGTGCGCTCGAAGGTCATGGCTTGGCCCGCCCCGGCCGGCCGCCGATGGTCACCGCGGCGGCGCCGGCGGCGAGCAGGGCCAGCGCCGCGCCGACCAGCATGGCCAGCCGGAAGCCGTCGACGAAGGACGCCGCGACGGCGTGCCGGGCCGCCACCCGTGCCGCGGCGCCCAGCTCCTGCGGCAGCTCCAGCGTCGCCAGCCTGAGGCGCTGGGCGATGATCGCGTCGCGGTCGCGCGGCGCCAGGCCGAGCGCCGCCAGCCGCCGCACCAGTCCGTGCTCGAAGGCGCCGAGCACGGCGAGGCCGAACGCCGCCACCGCCAGCAGCGAGGCGACCCGGGCCACCGCGTTGTTGATGCCCGAGGCCAAGCCGGCGTGGCGGCTGTCCACCGCACCCATCACCGTCGTGGTGAGCGGCGCGACGCTGATCGCCATGCCGAGACCGAGCACGGTCACGGCGGGGAAGAAGGATTGCCAGTAGCCGGCGTCGACGCCGGGCAGGGCGAAGAGCGCGAGGCCGGCGGCGGCGATCGCCGGTCCGGCCACCAGCGGCAGGCGCGGCCCGACCCGGTCCACCAGGCCGCCGGCCCACCGCGAGAGCAGGAACATCAACCCCACGAACGGCAGCAGCGCCGCGCCGGCGGCGGCGGCGGAGTAGCCCTGGACCTGGATGAGGTCGAAGGGCAGGAAGAAGAGGGCGCCGCCGAGGGCCGCGTAGAGGCAGAAGGTCAGCAGGTTGGCGCCGGCAAAGGTCGCCGAGCGGAAGAGGCCGAGCGGCATCATCGGCGACCGCGACCTCGCTTCGGCGAGGACGAAGGCGGCCAGGCCGGCGCCGCCGGCGGCGAGCGCCACCCGGGCACCGGTGCCGGCAGCTCCCTGCTGCGGCAGCTCGATCAGGCCGAAGGTGACGCCGGCCAGGCCGAAGGTGGCCAGCGCGGCGCCGGCCCAATCGAGGTGGGGGGCCGCCTCGGGGTCGCGGCTCTCCGGCACGCGCCAGGCCGCGAGCCCCAGCACCACCGCGGCCAGCGGCAGGTTGATGAAGAACACCCAGCGCCACGAGGCGTGATCGACGAGCCAGCCGCCGACCAGCGGCCCGATCGCCGCGGTGACGCCGGTGAACGCCGACCAGGTGCCGATGGCGCGTCCGCGCTCCGCCGGCGGAAAGGAGGCGCTCAGGATGGCGAGGCTGCCGGGCACCAGCAGCGCCGCCCCAGCCCCTTGCGCCACCCGGGCGGCGATCAGCCAGGCGATCCCCGGTGCCAGTCCGCAAGCCGCGGAGGCCAGGGCGAAGAGGGCGACGCCGGCGGCGAACGACGCCCGCCGTCCGTAGCGGTCGCCGAGGGCGCCGCCCACCAGGATGAGCGCCGCCAGCAACAGCGCGTAGCCCTCCACCACCCATTGCACGTCGCCCACCGTCGCGCCCAGGTCGCGCTGCAGGGCTGGCAGGGCGACGTTGACCGCCGTGCCGTCGATGAAGGCCATGCTCGAGCCGAGGATGGTGGCCAGCAGCACCCAGGGCGCACCGCCGGCAGGGGCGGCCGGAGCGGCGAGCACGACGCCTTCGTCGCAAGGCGGCCGCAGCGAGCTCATGCCGGCTGTTCCACGGCCTCGCCGCCCGGAGCGCCGGCCGGGGCCGGCGCGGCGGTGTCGGCGGCGGCGGCGGCGAGAGCCGCGCCGACCAGCAGGGCGGTGGCGCTGAGCGATCCGAGGGTCGCCGCGGCCGGAGTCCAGGAGGCCGGCGCTGCCGTTGCCGCCGCCGCTCGGCCGGCGAATCCGAGGGCGGCACAGCCGCCGGCGGCCAGCAGCAGAGCGAGCGCCCACTCGAAGGCGAGCGCCGCCGCGCCGCTGTGGCGGCGCAGCGCCGCCGCGGCTTGCAGCACCAGCACCAGGGCCGCCGCCAGCAGCGCGCCGTAGCCGCCGAACCAGCGCATCGCGGGCGGCGTCACCATCCCCAGCCGGCCGGGGAGGGCGGCCAGCCAGCCCTGCCAGGGTTCGGCGGCAAGGGCCAGGAGCGCGGCGGCGACGGCCGCGACGGCCAGGCGATCGCGCGCGCTCCACCGCGGGCGGCAGAGCGCCGCCGCCAGCAGCGCCGCGGCGGCCGCCAGCTTGAGCGCGGCCAGCCAGGCAGGCAGTCCGGCGTCGAGGGAGGGCGCCAGCCAGGCAGGACGGTAGGCGGCAGGGGTCAGCCAGGCGGCGGCGATGACGATCGCGTCGACCGCCAGCGCGCCGCGCAGTGGCGTCAGCCGCCAGCCCTGGCGCCAGGGCACCGCCAGCGCCAGCGGCGACCAGTCCGGCTGCCGGGTGGCCCAGGCGATCGCCACCGCCTGCAGCGCCGGGATGGCGAGGAGCTCGACGAGCGCCGGATAGCCCTGCGCGACGCGCCCGAACAGCAGCGACGACGCGCCGGCGCGCGTCAGCCAGTAAGCCGCCAGGAGCGCCAACCAGAGGTTGACCACGCGTCTCATGCCACCCCCACTCGGGCCGTCCGGGGCATTATTCACCACCGCGACCGCCGCGGCCAGGGCCGCTCTCCCGCCCGGCCTGCCCGGCCCGGCCCCGCCCGGCCTGCCCGGCCTGCCCGGCCGAGCTCGTGGCGCGGCGGCCGGTTGCATCCGGCCGGCGGGCGGGAGATCGTTAGGCTGCCATGGCGACCTATGCGATCGGCGACGTCCATGGCTGCTGGGAGACGCTCCACGGGCTGCTGCAGCGGCTCGCGCTGGCGCCGCGCCGGGACCGGCTGTGGCTGGTGGGAGACCTGGTCAACCGCGGCCCGCGCTCGCTCGAGGTGCTGCGGTGGGCGGCGGGGATGGGCGACGGGCTGGTGGCGGTGCTCGGCAACCACGATCTCCACCTGCTGGCCCGTGCCGCCGGGCTCGCCGAGCGCCGGCGCCGCGACACCCTGGAGGCGGTGCTCGCGGCTCCCGACCGCGAGCCGCTCCTGGCCTGGCTGCGGAACCGGCCGCTGCTGCACCGCGAGGGGAGCAGGGTGCTGGTCCATGCCGGCCTGTTTCCGGCCTGGACCGTCGAGACCGCCGAGCGGTTGGCGCGGGAGGCCGAAGAGCGCCTGCGGGGCAAGAGCGGCGCCCGGCTGCTGCGCTCGGCGGTCGCCAAGCGCTCCGACCGCTGGCGCGAGGATCTGGACGCCGGCGGCCGAGCCGGCGCCGCCCTCGCCGGCATGACGCGGCTGCGTGCGCTCACCGCCAGCGGCCGGATGTGCGAGGAGTTCAGCGGTCCACCGGCGGAGCTGCCGCCCGGCTGTCTGCCCTGGTTCGAGGTGCCGGGCCGGCGCAGCGCCGGTGCGCAGGTGATCTGCGGCCACTGGGCGGCCCTCGGCCTGCGGCTCGGCCCCGGCATCGCCGCGCTCGACACCGGCTGTGTCTGGGGCCGGTCGCTGACCGCGCTGCGGCTCGACGACGGCGCGGTCTTCGAGGAGCCTAACCGCGACCTCTGACCGCGGGGCTTCCTTCCCCCGGCTCGCCGTTGCGTGCCGCGGGGTCGCCAGCGGCGATGCGGTCGAATAAGCTGCGGGCCAAGGAGAGGATTCCGATGCGAGCGAGAGCGATGATGGTGGTCTTGGCGGCGGCGGTCGGCGCCGCGCTGATCGCCGGTGCGCCGGCGCCCGGGTTGGCGGCCGGCGAGGTCAAGGTGGCGGTGGCGGCCAACTTCACCGTGCCGCTGGAGGAGATCGGCCGCGCCTTCGAGAGCGCGACCGGGAATCACCTCGCGGTCAGCACCGGTTCGACCGGCAAGCTCGCCGCGCAGATCCAGAACGGCGCTCCCTTCGAGGTCCTGCTGGCCGCGGACGCGGAGCGGCCGGCGGTGCTCGAGAAGGACGGCTCGGCGGTGGCCGGCAGCCGCTTCACCTACGCTCGCGGCCGGCTGGCGCTGTGGAGCCGCGAGCCGGGGCTGGTCGACGCCGGCGGCAAGGTGCTGGCGGCCGGCAGCTTCCGCCATCTGGCGATCGCCAATCCGCGCCTGGCGCCCTACGGGGCGGCGGCCCAGGAGGTGCTGACCGGCCTCGGCCTGTGGGAACGCTTGACGCCGCGGCTGGTGCAGGGCGAGGACATCGGCCAGACCTACCAGTTCGTGGCCAGCGGCGCCGCCGAACTGGGCTTCGTCGCCCTGTCGCAGGTCCGCGCCGCGGCCGTGGGCGGCCCGGGTGGCAAGGTGCAGGGATCCTTGTGGGTCGTGCCGGACGCCAGCTATCACCCGATCGACCAGCAGGCGGTGCTGCTCGCCAAGGGCAAGGACAGCCCGGCGGCGAAGGCGTTCCTGGATTTCCTCAAAGGTCCCGCGACGCGGGCGGTGCTCGAGCGCTTCGGCTACGGGCTGCCCTGAGGGCGGGCGAGAGCCGCCCGCGAGGTCGCGCCCGCGCCCGCGCGGTCGCCGCTTCCCGGCAGGCGAGCGAGGCGCCATCGAGGCGGGGCGCGGCGCCATAGAACCGTTCGCGCGGGCCGGGCGTAGACTCCTGCGACGGCCGGCCAGAAGGCGCGCCGCTGCCGGGCCGGGGCTCGGTGCCCGCCGGCGACGGCGCGACGGCGCGGCGGGGCGGGGTGCCGGCCGAGACGATGGTGCGGCCAGCCAGTCCAAGAGCCGTCATCGAAGTCACCAGCGAGGGGGACGAAAACGCATGAGCGGCAAAGATTCAGACGCGCCCGCGCCGCCGCGCCCGCCGGACACGGCAGATGGCGCCGGCAGCAGCCCGACCGCCGTGGATCGTGCCGGCGCCAGCGAGGTGAGCGCCGCGGCTGGCGCCCATGACCCCGGCGCCGAGCGCGAGCCGGCCGCGGCGGACACCGCCGCCGCCGCGTCCGCCGCCGCCGCGTCCGCCGCCGCCGCGTCCGCCGCCGCCGCGCCCGCTGCCGTCGTGCCCGCTGCCGTCGTGCCCGCCGCCGTCGCGCCCGCTGCCGTCGTGCCCGCTGCCGCCGCCGGCGATGTCGTCGGCCGCTTGCAGCCGGCCGTCGCCGTGCTGGCCGCGGCCGCACCACCTCCCGCCGCCGCGACGGGCGTTGCCGTCCCGGCGGGCAAGCGGCCGCTGGTCCATCGCCATCACTGGCTGGTGCGGGTCACCCATTGGGCCAACGCCGTGCTGCTGGTGGGCATGATCGGCAGCGGGTTGCAGATCTACAGCGCCTTCGGCCACTTCGGCCGGCGCGGCGGCCCCTACTACCCCAATCCCTTCGACGGCAAGCCTTTCCCGCTGTGGGCCAGGCTCGGCGGCTGGCTCGCGGGCGGGCTCAACTGGCACTTCGCGCTGGCCTGGCCGTTCGTCGTCACCGGCGCCGCGTACCTGCTCTACATGGCTTTCTCCGGCGAATGGCGCTCGCTGCTCTTCCGCCCCAGCGACGTGCCGCGCGCCGTCGCCATGCAGCTGTATTACCTGCGTTTGCGCAAGGACCATCCGCCGCAGGGCAAGCACAACGCGCTGCAGAAGGGCGCCTACACCTTCATCCTGCTGCTGGGGGTGATCTCGGTGCTGAGCGGTTTCGCCATCTACAAGCCGGCCCAGCTCTCCTGGCTCACCACCCTGTTCGGCGGCTACGAGCTCGCCCGTTACTGGCACTTCTGGGCGGTCTTCCTGTTCCTTGCCTTCACCCTGGTGCACGTCACCCTGGTGCTGCTCGTGGACCCGGCGTCGCTACGCGCCATGATCACCGGCTGGTACCGGGGGAGGTTTCCGAGCCATGACTGATCCTCGCGCTGCCCGCGGCGCCGCCGATCGACCCGGCAGGGGCGGGGAGCTGTCGCGCCGCGACCTGTTCCGGCTCGGCCTGACGGCGGGCGGCGCGTCGCTCGCCGCCGCCTGCGGCTGGGACGGCGGACCGCACCTTGGGCCCACGCTGCACGCGGTGTCGCTGGCCAACGACTGGGTGGGGGAGAAGCTGCTGGTGTCGTCGAGCCGCCTGGCGCCGGTGTACCCGGTGTCGCGGCGCACCCCGGCCGGCCTGTTCCCGGCCTACTCCATCTCCCACCCGCTGCCGGTGGTCGCCGATCCGGCGGCCTGGGCCTTCGAGGTCAAGGGACTGGTGGAGCGACCGCAGCGGCTCACGCTGGCCATGCTCCAGGCGCTGCCGCGCGTCACCTACACGGTCAAGCACCATTGTGTCGAGGGCTGGACCGCGATCGCCACCTGGACCGGCGTGCCGGTCGCAAGCGTCATCGCCCTGGCGCGGCCCACCGCCGCGGCGCGCTACCTCCGTTTCGACAGCTTCGACCACGGCTACTTCAACGGCTGGGACCTCAAGAGCGCCATGCACCCGCAGACCATCCTGGCCTACGCCTGGAACGATCGACCCATCACCCCCGCCCACGGCGCGCCGCTGCGCCTGTACTCGCCGATCAAGCTCGGCTACAAGCTGACCAAGTTCCTCACCGCCATGACCTTCACCGCCGAGCGCCCGCTGGGCTATTGGGAGGGCCAGGGCTACCCCTGGCTGGGCGGGGTCTGAGATCCGAACCGGACGGTTGCGAGCCATCCGAGCACGACGAAGAGCGCCAGGACCACCAGTTGCGCCAGCAGGAAGGGCGGCTCGGTCCCCGTCGGCGCCAGCGCGTTGAGCGCCGGCACCTTGAGGAACAGTTGCACGACCAAGACGAAGACGTTCAGGTAGAGCGCGATGACGGCAGTGATCGCGTAGGTGCGGCGCCAGGCGCCCTCGAGGTGCCGGCCGGAGCGGGCCCAGATCGCGATGCCCAGCACCAACACCGAAACGATACCGGTCGCGTGGGACGGCAGGAACTTGTGGAACGGGAACAGGAACCCGGTCACGGTCGTCGCCGCGGTGCTCCAGAGAAAGACCGCCGTCCAGCCGTCGGGCCGCTTCGCGGTCAGCATCCCGTGGAGCACGACGAATCCGGCGAGAATCCCAGTCAGACTCAACAGGACATGCACGGCGGTGAAAATCGTCAAGATCATGACGCGTCTCCCTCCTTGCCGCGGACTCCCGCAGTCCGGGCCCTGGTAGCCGCGGTCAGTGCAGGAACTCCGTGATGACCGCGATCGTGGCCGTCGGGCTCTCCTCCATCAGCCAGTGTCCCGCGTGGGGAATGACCACCTCCTGGACGTTGCTGGCCGCCGACCGCATGACGACGGCCATCGTCGGGCCGAGCGACTTCTCGCCGCCGATCGCCAGCACCGGCATCGGGAGCAGGCCCTGCGCGAGGAACGCCTGGTTGTCGACGGCATCCTGATCGAAAGCCTTGAACTGCTCGAAGCCGGAATGCATGGCTCCGGGACGGGCATAGAGGGCGGCGTAATGCCGGCGCGAGGCCTCGTCGAAACTCTTCGGATCCGCTGAGAACTCGTTCCAGAAGCGGTCGAGGTAGATACGCTCACGGCCCTTGACCAGCCGTTCCATGTCGGGGCCGCCGAAATGGAAGTGCCAGAGCAGCGGGTTCTTGAGGATCTCCTCCCAGGGGCCGACGCCCGGCAGCGGGGCATCCAGCAGGGCGAACCTGGTGACGCGGGCCGGATGCTCCGCCGCGAAGGCGTAGCCGACCATGTTGCCGATGTCGTGGGTGACCAGCTCCACCTGGTCGATCTTCAGCGCGTCGAGCACGCCGGCGACGTCACCGGCTTGCGTCTTCTTGTCGTAACCACCGGCCGGATGGGAGGAAAGGCCCATGCCACGCAGGTCAGGCACGACCACGGTGTGGTCGTGCGCCAGCTTGCCGGCGAGCGGCGCCCACATGTCGCCGGTCTCTCCATAGCCGTGGAGCAGCACGACCGCCGGCCCTTGGCCGCCGACCCGCACGAAGATGCGCGCGCCGTTGGTGGCGATCGTCTCGGTCCTGAAGCCGGGTGGAAAGGGCGGGACGCCGGCCAGCGCGGGCGTCGCGAGGAGCAAGGCGCTCAGGGCGGCCAGAGTGAGCCTTCGCATTACTGAACCCCCTAATTCTATGTGCGGCGTCACGATCCTGATGTCGCATCTTAGTCGACAGCGCAGCCGCCGGTCACGCCGCCCGGGGTGCCTCGATCAGGCGAAGCGGCGCCCGGCCGGGGTGTCGGCGACGCTGGCCGCCGCCGGCGCCAGCGCCGGGCGCAGGCGCACCACTTCGCCGACGACGATGGTGGCAGGGGAGGACAGGGCCGCGGCCGCGGCGACCGCGGCGATGTCGCCCAGGGTGCCGATCAGGACCCGCTCGCTCTCGCGGCTGCCGTTCTCGATCACCGCCACGGGGGTCTCGGGTGCCTTGCCGTGGCTGGCGAGAAGCGTGGCGATCTCGCCGAGGCGGGCGGCTCCCATCAGCACCACCAGGGTCTCGATGCGGGCCAGGGCGCTCCAGTCGAGGCCGGCGTCGCCCGCGCTGTGGCCGGTCACCACCGCGAAGCTGGCGGCGACGCCGCGCTGGGTGAGCGGGATGCCGGCGAGGGCGGGGACCGCGACCGCGCTGGTGACGCCCGGCACGGCCTCCCAGGCCACGCCGGCGGCGGCGCAGGCCAGGGCCTCCTCGCCGCCACGGCCGAAGACGAAGGGATCGCCCCCCTTGAGCCGCACCACCACGCGGCCGGCGCGGGCCTGGCGCACCAGCAGGGCCTGGATCTCCTCCTGGCGTAGCGCCTGCCGGCCGGGAGCCTTGCCGGCGTAGACCCGGCGCGCCGCGGGCGGCGCCTCGGCCAGCAGCCGGGCGTCGATCAGCCGGTCGTAGACCACGACGTCCGCCTGCCGCAGGCAGCGCAGGCCGCGCACGGTGATCAGCTCGGGGTCGCCCGGGCCGGCGCCCACCAGGTAGACGATGCCGCGGCCGGGTGCGGTGGCCTTGCCGAGACCGTGGTCCGTCGCGGCGCCGGGACGGCGGCCGGGTGCGGCGGCCTTGCCGAGACCGTGATCCGTGGCGGCGCCGTGACTCCGGCCGGTTGCACCGTCCTTGGTCATCCGGGGCTTGCTGCCAGTTGGGGCGGTGCTTCGGGTTGCAGCTCGGGTAGCTCGATTCCCAGGATTTCGGTAAAGCGCCGCCGCGCACCCTCTTCGTCGCCGCGACGCAGCAGCGCCAGCGCGTCGGAATCGACCAGGGCGTACCAGAGCTCACGCCGGCGTTGCGGATCCGGCTGGCTCGCCGCGAGGGCGGCGCGCACCGGTGCGGCTAGGTCGAGGAAGCGGGCGTGCTCGGCGCCAAGCTCGCCGTCGAGCCATTGGCGCAGGCGGACCGCCAACGCCGGGGCGCGGCCGGCGGTCGAGATGGCGACCGCGAGCGCGCCGCGGCGCACCACCGCGCCGGCGATGAAACTGCAATGGGGCGGGTCGTCGACGCTGTTGAGCGGCAGGCCGCGCCGCTCCGCCTCCGCCCAGACGGCCTCGCGCTCCGCCGGATCGTCGCCGGCGGCGATGGCCAGGAAGGCGCCGGCAAGGTCGCCGGCACGGTAGGGGCGGCGCCGCAGATGCACCTCGCCGGCGCGCGCCATCGCCGTGACCTCCTCTCCGGGCCGCTCGGCGACCACGGTGACGCGGGCGCCGGCAGTGGCCAGCTCGCGCGCCTTGCCGGCGGCCATCGCACCGCCCCCGACCACCACGCACCGGCGCCGGCGCAGGTCGAGGAATGCCGGGTAGTAAAAGGGCGCCATCGCCACCTTCCCGCCTCAGATCTCGACGCCCAGGCCCGCGACCTCGACCCCGTCGCGGCTCACCTCGAGCGTCAGCTGGCACCGGTCGGTGTCGAGCTGTAGCCGGAAGACGCCCGGGGCCTGCGCGGTCACGGCCACCCGGTCGAGGCGCTGGCCGGCCAGGGCCGCCAGGGCGCGGTTGGCCGCCGCCGCGGCACCGCGCAGCGCTTCGCCGGCCGGCGTCCTGAAGAACAGCCGGAGCAGCGCCGCCTCGTGCTGCGCCCCGTGCAGGCGCCGCGCCCGGCCGGTCGCGAGGGACATCTCGAGCACCTGCTGCAACGGTCCGGCAAGCTCCGGCGCCACCTCGCCGGCCGCCACCGCCGCCGCCAGCTCGGCGTAGAGAGCACGCGCCCGCGGCTCGTGCACCGCGCCGGCCACGGCCGCGATCTCTTCGAGCACCACCTCGCGCTCGGGTGGCTCGACCGCCAGGAGCTCACCGCCGGCCGCGGCCGGTGAATTTTCGTCGGTCGCTGGCACTGCCGTCGCCGGCATCACCGCTCAGCCCTTGCCGCCCGGCAGCATCGCTTCGAGATCGTGCTCCAGGCCGCCGGTTTCCAGCGGGCAGTGGATGCCGCACTCCTTGGGCGCGTTCTTCTCCCACCACCAGCGCCCCGCCCGCGGGTCCTCGCCGTCGCCGGTCGGGCGAGTGCAGGGCGCGCAGCCGATGCTGGTGTAGCCGCGCGCGTAGAGCGGGTGCACCGGCACGTCGTGATCGCGGTTGTAGTCCCAGACCTCGCCGGCGGTCCAGTCGGCCAGCGGGCTGATCTTCGCCAACCCGCCGTGATCGTGATCGATCTCGATCTTGCGGATGTTGGCGCGGCTCGCCCACTGATCGCGGCGCAGCCCGGTCACCCAGGCGTCGAGCGAGTCGAGCGCGCCGCGCACCGGCTCGACCTTGCGCACGCTGCAACAGAGCAGCCGCGCCTCGACCGAGCGCCGGAAGAGATTGGGGCCGAAGCGCGTGGTCAGGCGTGCCAGCCTGGCCGCGTCGGGCAGGTGGACCTCGATCACCGTGCCGTAGCGCTCGCGCACCTGCTCCATGATCTCGTAGGTCTCCTGCGGCAGACGCCCGGTATCGACGGTGAACAGCCGCACCGCGGGGTCGATCCGCCAAGCCATGTCGAAGAGCGCCATGCCTTCGGCCTGGAAGCTGGTACAGATCGCGAGGCGCGGATGCCAGCGCCCGAGCGCCCAGGCCAGCAGCTCCTCGGGAGTGGCGAAGTCGAAGTCGTTGGCCAGCTGTCCGGCCTCGAGCTCGTCCAGGAAATCGCGCCGCGGCGGGGCGCTGCCGGCGGCATCGGCGATGGCGGCGGTCCGCGGCAGGAGAGGCAGCGGTTCGTGGATCATCGGGTGAGGACCTCCGCCGGCACGCCGGCGACGTCGACGAGCTGGTCGTCGCTGTGACGGATGAAGAATTGCTGGATGCGCTCGCCGTTCTGGCGTCCTTCGAGCCAGGCGCGGCACAGGCGCTCGATCGCCAGATGGACCACCTCGCCCGGTACCCGGCGCAGCACCGGCTGGCCGATCGCCGCGCCGCCTGCCAGGCCGCCGCGCAGGAAGAGGTCGTAGCCCTGCAGCCGCTCGCCCGCCTCGCCGCGCTCGCGCAGGGTCGTTCCCTGCAGGCCGATGTCGCCGATCCAGTGGTGGGCGCACGCATGCGGGCAGCCGTCGAGGTTCAGCCGCAGCTCGCCCAGCGCCGCCGCCTGCTCGCCGAAAGCGCTTTCGAGGTGCGCGACGATCTGCTGCAGGCGCCCCTTGGTCTCGGCCACCGTGTAGTTGCAGAACGGATTGCCGGTGCAGGCGATCGCCAGTCGCCGCAGGTTGCCGGCGGCGAGCGGAAAGCCGATCGCCGCGACCCGCTCGACGACCGCCGGCACCCGTTCCGCCGGCAGGTTGGCGAGGATGAAGTTCTGCCGCCGAGTGAGCCGGATCTCGACCTCCGGCGATCCCTGGCGGCCGCCCCAGCCGGAGACCTCCGCCGCCAGGTCGGCGAGCCGCACCATCTGCTCGCCGTTCATCAGCCCCAGGTAGACCGGGAAGCCGGCGTAGGCCAGCCCGGGCTGGCGCTGCGCGTGGACTCCCGCGTGGTCGTACTCGTCGGCCGGCGCCGCCGGTGCGGCGCCATCCGCGAGCGCCCGGCCCAGGCGCTCCTCGACCCGCTCCCGGAAGCGGCGCGGGCCGAGGTCGTCGACCATGAACTTGAGGCGGGCGCGGGCCCGCGACAGGCGGTAGCGGCGATCCTCGCGCCAGACGTCGAGGATCGCCCGCAGCACCTCGATCGCCTCGGCGGCCGGCACGAACACCCCCAGGTCGTCGGCGAGACGCGGCCACGACGACAGGCCGCCGCCCACCTTGACCCCGAAGCCGGGCAGCCCGTCGCGCCGGGTTCCCAGCAGGGCGATGCAGTGCATCTCCGGCGCGTTGCACTGGTGGGCGCAGGCCGAGATGGTGATCTTGTGCTTGCGCGGCAGGTCCGAGTACTCGCGGTGCCGCAGGAAGAAGCCGGCGGCTTCGCGCACCAACTCGCGGCAGTCGAAGGCCTCGTCGCGGTCGAGGCCGGCGACCGGGCAGCCGGTGATGTTGCGCACGTTGTCGCCGCAGGCGCCGGCGGTGGTCAGCCCCGCCGCCTCCAGGGTCGCGAGCACTTCCGGCAGGCGGGCCATCTCAAGCCAGTGGAGTTGCAGGTTCTGGCGTGTGGTGAGCTCGCCGTGGCCGCGGCCGTGGCGTTGCGCGATCTCGCCGATGGTCCGCAGGCCGTGCGGGGTCAGCCGGCCGCCGGGGACCTTGACCCGCATCATGAAGTGGCCGAGCTTCGGCTTGTCGTGGTAGAGGCCGTACCACTGGAGGCGCACCATGTCCGCTTCCGCCACCGCCTCGTAACCGGCGGCGATCATCGCCGGCAGGTCGTGAATGACTTCCAGGCCGCCCTTCTCGTGCTTGAGGCGCTCGACGAAGTTGCGCTTGCGCACCAGCTCCCAGTCAGGTTCGATCTCGGGGGCTTTGGGCATCGGGCAGCTCCTCTCGCGGCAATTGTTATAAAGATTATCACCTTTCTCTAACCGTTGTGCAACCAGCCCTGGAACCGGAGACAGCGGCGGCGTCCGGCGCCGCCGGCGCGGTGGGCGCGCCGCCCGCCGGAACCTTCGGATATGATGAGAGACCCCATGCTTCGCCTGCGGTTTGCCATCGGCGGCGAGGACCGCCTCCTACCCCTGACCGGTGGACGGGTGCGATTGGGCCGGGGCAGCGACAACGACGTGGTGCTCGCCGACGTCTCGGTCTCGCGCAACCATGCCGAGATCCGGCGCGGCCCCGACGGCTGGCACATCCACGACCTGCGCAGCACCAACGGCATCGAGATCAACCGCGTCTCGGTGCGCTCGGCGCCGCTGCGCCCCGGCGACCGCATCACCATCGGCGTCTTCGAGCTCGCGGTGGAGTCGACCCTGCCGCCGCCTGCCAACGCCGCGGCGAGCGCCGAGCCGTCCGCCGCCGGCGCCCAGCCGCCCGGCAAGGAGCAGACCGGCGGCAGCGAGGTCTCGGCGCTGGCCAATGCCACCATCGTGCGGCCGCTGGCCGACCTCGCCACGGCGCTTGGTCTGCAGGGAGCGGCGGCCCCGGGCGCCGCCCGCGCCGCCGGCACCGCCCACGCCGCGCCGGCGGACGGCGACGCCCACCGCATGCTCGGGTTCCTGACCCGTCTGGCCCGCGTCCTGCTGGTAGCCGATTCAGTCGACGACGTGCTGGTGCGGGTGCTCGACATCGTTTTCGAAGCGCTGCCGGTCGAGCGCGCCTTCATCCTGCTCTCCGAGGAATCCGGAGACCTGGTGTGCGAGGCCGCGCGCTTCAAGGACCGGGTGCAGCTGCGCCCGAAGATGGAGGTGCCGGTCTCCCGCACCATGCTGCGGGCGGTGATGCGCGAGCGGGTGGCGCTGGTCACCTTCGACGCCCTGGCGGACCAGCGGCTGAGCGGCGGCGAGTCGATCCGGCTGCATCAGATCCGCGCCGCGATGTGCACGCCGCTGTGGTCGGGCGACCGCATCATCGGCGTGGTGCAGGCCGACTCCCCCTACCACGTCGGCGCCTTCGGCGAGCGCGAGGTGGATTTCCTGGCCACCGTCGCCAACTACGCGGCGGTGGCGGTCGAGCGCATCCGCTATGCCGCCAAGGCCGAGTTCGAGAAGACGGTGCGCACTCGCCTGGAGCGCTATCACTCGCCGGCGCTCATCGAGGAGGTGCTGCGCCAAGGCGCGGGCGGTGACGACGAGGGCATCCGCCGCCTGCGCGCCGCCGAGGCGACGGTGCTCTTCGCCGACCTCGTCGGCTTCACCGCTTTCGCCGAGGACTCCACGCCGGAGCACGCGGCCGAGCTGCTGAACGCCTTCTTGAACCTGTCGGTGGAGGCCATCTTTGCCGCCGGCGGCACGCTCGACAAATTCATCGGCGACTGCGTGATGGCCTTCTTCGGCGCGCCGATGCCGCAGCCCGATCACGCCGAGCGCGCGGTGCGGGCCGCGGTCGAGATCCAGCGCAACCTGCAGGCGTGGAGCGCGGCACGCGCCGCGCAAGGGCTGCCGGGCTTCGCCGCCCGGGTCGCCGTCAACAGCGGCCCGGTGGTGGTCGGCGACATCGGCAGCGCGCGCCGGGTGGACTACACGGTGCTCGGCAACACGGTCAACGTCGCCGCCCGTCTCGAGGCCGTTGCCCGCCCCGGCGACGTGGTGCTCGGCCCGGAAACCCATCGGCTCCTGGGGGGCGCCATCCCGACCGAGCCGCTGGGCGAATACCAGCTCAGGGGGCTACAGCAGAAGATCCTCGCCCACCGCGTGGTGGGTTGACTACCGGGCGGTCGCGGTCGTGGCGCGGGTGCGCGAGGAAGAGTGGGAACGGCGCTTCGCCGAGGCGGCGGTGGACGCCGATCCGGCATGGCCGGCGCCGGCGCGGCTGACGGCGCCGCGGCTGACAGCACCGCGGCGGGTCGCGGCAGCGTGGCGCGTGCTTGCGGCATGGCGATGGATCACGATGCGGCCGTCGCGCGAGCCCTGGCCGCGGGCTGAAGGCCTGGAGCCCTGGCGGGCGGTCTGAGCGATGTAGAGCCTGCCGGTGCGGGCAGAGCGGGCGACGTGAACCCGGCCGTGACGCGGGGCCGCTTCCGGCTCGCCATCGGCATCGGCCTCCGGCAGCGCCCCCGGGTGCAGCGCCGCCAATGCCGTCAGCCGGGCGACGCCGTTGGGATCGCCGATCGGGCCTGGCAGCAGCAGGGGATCGGGGAAGACGGCGACGTGGTAGTGCGGCGGCCAGCGCTCGCGGATCGCTTCGATCATGCCCTCGCCCTCGAGCGCCAGGAGGGTGCTTTCGAGCCACTGCCGGCAGGCGCGCCGGTCGCTGTGCCGCAGGTCCACCGCCATGCCGGTGGGATGCACCGAGATGGGCGAGGCGTTCCAGGGCTGGCGGGAGATCGGCCGGGTCAGGCTGGTGACCACCAGCGGCTCGCCGCAGGCGGCATGGTAGTCATGCGCCAGCTGCTCGAGAAAAGTCTTGACCTGCGGCCGCGCATAGGGGAACGACACCTCGTCGCCGGCGAGCTGGAAATCCTCGTTGCCGTGCACCGGGACGAGCTCGCCGCTCGCGACCGCCTGCATCAGCTCCTGGGTGTTGCGCAGGTAGGCGTAGGCGTGCTGCTGAGCGACCAGGTTCTGGCGCACCAGCGACTCGTGCGAGCCATAGAGGCTCTGCGCCCGGGCGGGTACCGCGGTGCTCAGTGCCAGCAGCGCCAGCAGCGCCAGCAGCACCAGTAGCGCCGGCAGAGCTGGCAGAGCCGGAAGCGCGACGGCCGCTGGCGGCGCGGCCAGGCGGCGGCAGGCGAGCAAATAGGAATTGTCGACGACCACAGGAGGGGCGCTCTGGACGGTCATG
>DATGHG010000511.1:0-14295 GCA_035308185.1 Thermoanaerobaculia bacterium
CGATGACGGCCGGTCGGCGGCGGCGGCATCCAGCAGCTCCGCCGGTGTCAAACCGAGCCGTTGAATGGTGGCGTGGACCCTGGGCCATTCTTCCGCGAGAAACCTCTGGCGCTCGCCCTGCAGCAGCAGCTCGCGCGCACCGGGCTTGATGAACATGCCGAGACCTCGCTTTTTCTCGACCAGCTGCTCGTCGACCAGTTGTTGATAGGCCTTCAGCACCGTGATCGGATTGACCCGACAGTCGGCGGCGACATGGCGCACGGATGGCAGCGGATCGCCCTCCCCGAGCACGCCGTCGAGCATCATGGCGACGACGCGGTCACGAAGCTGGCGGTAGATCGGTTGACTGTCGTTCCACTCACGATCCATCCCGAGTTCCTGATAGCCCTTGCGAGGGAGCCATGAGCGATCGTCCGATCGACCGCTGCGCTCTCTCTGGTGATGTAGTCAACCATAACACCAGATCACGTGTCAAGAGGCAACCTGCGAGATGCGGCCGTGGCGGGACGGACTCATGTTGTAGTGCCATATTTCTGTGTTATACTGGCCGCGCCGAGGTAAGAACCAAGGGGGAGAGAGCCATGAGAATAGGTGCCAGCCGTCGCATCACGACGATTGCCCTGGCGCTCGCGGTGGCCATCGCGCTGACCGGCAGCGCGTCGAGTGCCGTGGCGCAGCCGCCGGGCGCGGTGCCGTTGACCATGAGCCCGGCATTGCCCGCCGCAGGCGATGCGATCCAGGTCGGAACCGACCTGGTGACCCTGGGCACCGCTGGATCCGTGCAGATCGCCGGCCCGTACATCATTCTCAATATCGGCACGACGATCGTTTCGCCCGAACCGCCGGCGCCCCTGGCGCATCTCGAGTGGTCCATTCCGCCGCTGCCGGCCGGCTTGTACACGATCGAGGTGGGTTCCCTCTCGGCGCCCATCCTCACCCAGAGCCTCACGGTGAGGCCGCAGACCGCGCAGCTCGGCCTGATCGCCGGCCGCTTCCTGGTGACGGTCACCGACCAGCAGGGGGGAGCGAGCCCGGCGGCGGTGGCGCTGAGCGACTCCGGCGGCTACTTCACCTTCTTCGACCCCACCAACGTCGAGCTCACGGTCAAGATCGTCGACGGCACTCCGGTCAACAATCACTGGTGGATCTTCGTCGCCAGCATGACCAACACCGGGCTCAGCCTCACCGTGACCGACACCCAGGGCGGGAGCTGCGCGTCCAACAACTGTCCCAGCCACACCTATACCAACCCGCCCAACACCAATCAGAACTTCATCGACCTCGGGACTTTCTGACGCCGCCCGAGGCTCAGCCCACGTCATGGCCGCCCGGGAGATCCCTGGCGGCGGCGCGTGCCCGATGACCCGCGGCGCGGTCAGGCCGTACCGTGCGGCCTGAAATTCCATAAAAGCATATTCACGGCGCTGACCGCGAGGGGTGCGCGCCACTCTCCGGCTTTTCGTGGTTGCGGGCCGGGTCCGGCCAGGTGACAGGGCCGAGCCAGTCCGGCCTGATGATCCGAGAGGCGCTACCTAGGGTAGCTTGTCTACCCCCGATGCCCGGGTCGGTGGTAGACTGTCTACCATCATGGCCAAGCCGCCCTCGTCCCCGAGCTCCTCCCCCGACCGCGTCGAGCTGCTGCAGGGCACCCTCGACATGCTCATCCTGCGCACTCTCGTCTTCGGCCCGGCGCACGGCCACCAGGTGGCGGCGCACATCCAGCACACCAGCGCCGAGGCGCTGCAGGTCGAGCACGGCTCGCTCTACCCGGCGCTCCACCGCCTCGAACGCAAAGGATGGATCGCCGCGAGCTGGGAGACGCCCAAAGACCGCAACCGCCAGTTCAAGTACTACCGGCTGACTCCTGCCGGCCGCCAGCAGCTGGTGGCGGAGGAGTCGAAGTGGCAGAAACTCGCCGCCGCCATCGCGCGCGTCATGGGGACCGCGTCATGAGCCTCCGCGCCGCCTTCGCCCGCTGGCGCGGCTGGCGCGCCCGGCGCCGGAACCGGGAAGAGGACCTCGAGCGCGAGCTGCGCGCCCATCTCGACCTCGAAGCCGAGGAGCGGGAGGCGGCAGGAGCCAGCCCGGAAGCAGCCCGCCAGGCCGCTCTCCGCGCCCTGGGCAGCCCGGTCCTGGTCAAGGAGCGGGTCCGCGAGAGCTGGGGCTGGACCTGGCTCGACCGCCTGCAGCAGGACCTCCGCCTCGCCGTGCGGCAGCTGCGCCGCAGCCCGGGATTCACCGTCGCGGCCATCGTCACCCTGGCCCTCGGTCTGGGTGCGAACACGGCGATCTTCACCCTCATCAACCGCGTCCTGCTGAGCCCGCTGCCGGTCTCCCGGCCAAGCGAGCTCTACAGCTTGGGCGACAACCGCAACTGTTGCGTCACGACCGGCATCCAGGACGACTTCACCCTGGTCTCGTCCGTCGTCTATGAGCAGCTGCGCGACCATACGCCGGAGTTCTCCGAGCTCGCCGCGTTCGAGAGCCAGGAGAATCTCTATTCCTTCCGGCGCCGCGGCGCCGCCGCCGCTCCCGAGCCGGCGCGCGGCGAGTTCGTCTCCGGCAACTACTTCGCCATGTTCGGCGTGCGCCCGGCGGCCGGGCGCCTGTTCGCCGCCGCCGACGACCGGGCCGGGGCGCCGCCGGCGGCGGTGATGAGCTACCGCTGCTGGGCCGAGCGCTACGCCCGCGATCCGGCGGTGGTGGGCGGCAGCTTCGCGCTCGAGGGCCTGCCGCTCACCGTGGTGGGCGTCGCCCCGCCGGGGTTCTTCGGCGACACGCTGCGCACCGATCCGCCAGACCTCTGGCTGCCCACCGCCGCCGAGCTGCAACTGCACGGCGAGGCCTCGCTGCGCCGCCATCCCGAGGAGTTCTGGCTCTACGTGGTCGGCCGCCTGCGCCCCGGCATGCGGCCGGCGCCGGTCGCGGCGCACATCGCGACGCAGGTCCGGCAGTGGCTGCTCGCCCACGCCGCGCCCACCGCCCGCGAGCGGGCCGAGATTGCCCGCATGGGCGTCGAGCTACAGCCGGCGGCCGGCGGCGTCGGGCTCCTGCGGGACACCTACGCCGCCGGGCTCGCCGTGCTGATGGCCGTCTCGGGCCTGCTGCTGCTCATCGGCTGCGCCAACGTGGCCAACCTGCTGCTGGCGCGCGCCACCGCCGCCCGCCAGCAGACCGCCGTGCGCGTCGCCCTGGGAGCCGGGCGCGGCCGGCTCATCCGCCAGACCCTGACCGAAGGAGTGCTGCTGGCATTGCTCGGCGGCGCGGCGGGGCTGGCGGTCGCGCTCGCGGCCACGCGCCTCATGCTGTCGCTGGCCTTCCGCGGCGCCGGCTACGTCCCCATCGACCCCAACCCCTCGCTGCCGGCGCTGGCTTTCGGCTTCGTCCTGGCGCTGCTCACCGGCGTGGTGTTCAGCGCCACTCCCGCCTGGCTCGCCTCGCACGTCCATCCGGCCGAACCGTTGCGCGGCGCCGGGCGCTCGACGCGGGATGGCTCCGCCCTACCGCGGCGCTTGCTGCTGGTCGTGCAGGCCGCCCTTTCGCTGGTGCTGGCGGTCGGCGCGGGCCTGCTGACCGAAAGCCTCGGCCGGCTCGAGAACCAGCGCTTCGGCTTCAGGACGGAGGACCGCCTGATGCTCGACGTGGACCTCGCCCTGGCCGGCGCCAGGCCGGAGCGGGAGCGGGCGCTCTACCAGGCGCTCACCCGGCGCCTGACCCGGATCCCGGGCGTGGTCAGCGCCAGCCTGGCGCTCTACAGCCCGTTCGAGGGCATCAACTGGAGCGACGCGATCTGGATCGAGGGCGTGCCCGGCCGCATCCCGGCGCGTGACGACGAGCGGGCGCCGTCGATCGATCGCGTCAGCCCGCACTACTTCGAGACCGTCGGCACCCGGCTGCTGCGCGGCCGGGCGATCGACGAGCGCGACACGCCGGCCGCCCACCACGTCGCAGTGATCAACGAGACCTTCGCCCACAGGTACTTCCCCAACCGGGAGCCGCTCGGCCGGCACCTGGGCCTGGGTAGCGATCCCCGGCACGCCATGGACTACGAGATCGTCGGCATCGTGGAAGACGCCAAGTACACCAACCCGCGGGTCCCGGCCTATGCCACGGAATTCCTCCCCCTGCTGCAGGATCAGGCCTACGACGAGCCGGCGATGATCAACATGCAGACGCGCTCCAACCTGGTGCGCAGCATTCAGCTGCGCCTGGCCGGACCGCTCGACGTGCAAGTCGCGGTGCGCCACGCCCTCGCCGAGGTCGATCCGGACGCCAGCGTGCTCGGCGCGGTGAGCTTTGGCGAGCGGGTGCGCCAGGCCTTCAACGCCGACCGGCTCATCGCTCGCCTGACCGAGCTCTACGGCCTGCTGGCGCTCGTCCTGACGTCGGTCGGGCTGTATGGCGTCGCCGCCTACACGGTCGCCCGCCGCACTGCCGAGATCGGCATCCGGGTCGCCCTGGGCGCCGCGCCCTTGAACGTCGTGCTGATGGTCCTGCGCGGCGCGCTGGCGCCGATCGCGCTCGGCCTGGCGATCGGCATCCCCGCCGCGCTCGCCGCCGGCCGGGCGCTCTCCAGCCGCCTCTTCGGCGTCGAGCCTTACGAGCCGCGCATTTTCCTGGTGGCTCTCGTGGTGCTCGCCGGCGCCGCCTTCGCCGCCGCCGTCGTCCCTGCGCGCCGCACCACGGCGATCGATCCCATCCAGGCCCTGCGCGCCGAGTGAGCCGCCGGGGGCCCCCCTCTATTGCCGCTCAGCGGTCGATCAGGTGCTGCGCGCCCTCGGAGTACCGAGCTCCTTGCACCGTGATCCGGGAGGTGGCGCTCTCGATGGCGTGGAGATCGTCCGCGGTGAGCTCGACGGCGGCCGCCGCGACGTTCTCCTGCAAGCGATGCAGCTTCGTGGTGCCGGGGATCGGCACGATCCAGGATTTCTGGGCCAGGAGCCAAGCGAGGGCGATCTGGGCGGGCGTCGCGTGCTTGCGCTGAGCGATGCTCCCGAGCAGATCGACCAGCGCCCGGTTCGCCTTCCGGGCCTCCGGCGTGAAGCGGGGGACGGTGTTGCGGAAGTCGGTGCTGTCGAAGGTGGTGTTCTCGTCGATCTTGCCGGTGAGGAAGCCCCTGCCCAGCGGGCTGAAGGCGACGAGGCCGATCCCGAGCTCCTCGAGGGCCGGCAGGATCTCCGCTTCTGGTTCTCGCCACCAGAGCGAGTATTCGTTCTGCAGCGCGGTCACCGGCTGGACGGCGTGCGCGCGACGGATCGTCTGCACGCCCGCCTCCGAAAGACCGAAATGCCTCACCTTGCCCTCCTGGATCAGCTGCTGTACCGCCCCGGCCACGTCTTCGATCGGCACCTCCGGATCGACGCGGTGCTGGTAGAAGAGATCGATCCGATCGGTGTTCAGCCGCGCGAGCGAGGCTGCCGCGACCGCCTTGATGTGCTCGGGCCGGCTGTTCAGGCCAGCCTGCTTGCCGTCGGCGTCGATGTGGAACCCGAACTTGGTGGCGATGACCACCTGGTCCCGGAAGGGCGCCAGGGCTTCGCCCACCACCTCCTCGTTGGTGAACGGGCCGTAGACTTCGGCGGTGTCAAAGAGGGTGATACCGCGCTCGACGGCCGACCGGATCAGCGAGATCGCCTCCTGCTTGTCCGTGGCCGGGCCGTAGCCAAAGCTCAGGCCCATGCAGCCGAATCCCAGCGCCGAGACTTCCAGGCCGCTCTGTCCGAGCTGCCGCTTTTCCAGGCTCATGATTCCTCCTTGGGGCGAGAGCGGCCACCAATCTCTTCGCCCCCGTGCCTCGTTCGCCCTTCAGCGGGCCTCGTATTGCTCGTCGCTGACCTTCTCCAGCCATTCCACGGTCTTGCCATCGAGCTGTTCCTGAATGGCGGTGTGCGTCATGGCGGTGTTGGCAGTGGCGCCGTGCCAATGTTTCTCACCCGGTGGGAACCAGATCACGTCGCCGGGCCGGATCTCCTCGATCGGTCCGGCCCAGCGCTGGGCGAGGCCGCAGCCGGCGGTCACCACCAGGGTCTGGCCCAGCGGGTGCGTGTGCCATGCGGTCCGCGCGCCGGGCTCGAAAGTGACGCTCGCCCCGACCACGCGTGCCGGAGCGGGCGCCTGGAACAGGGGGTCGATGCGCACGGTGCCGGTGAAGTAATCGACCGGCCCTTTGCCGGAGGGCTGCGAGCCGCTTCTCTTGACGTCCATTTTCACTTTCCTCCACTTGCAGAGCGGTGCCCGATGCTCGCGTCCTTCGATCTCGGATCGACCGCGACGGCCGCCCGCCGGCGCGACTAGAGCGCGTTGATATCGGCCGTCTCGAGCACGCGCTTCGGCGCACCCTCGCGGGCGACTCTCAACATGGCACGCCCGATTTGCTCAGTCGTCGTGACGTACCCGGGCCAGGCACGCTTCAGAAGCGGCAGCAGCGGTCCCAGCAGCGTATAGAAGACGCGGTACGCCACCGTCTTGGACCTGATTCCATGCAGCGGCTGGATCACAGCCGGCCGGAACATGATCGCCGTCTTGAACGGCAGCGCCAGCAGAGCGTTCTCGGTCCGCCCCTTGACCCGAGCCCACATGACGGGGCCGCGCTCGGTCGCATCCGTGCCGGCGCCCGAGACGTAGATGAAGGTCATGCCGGGATTGCGCGTCACCAGCGCCTTCGCGATCGTCAAGGTGAGATCGTAGGTCTGCCGCGTGTAGTCAGCCTCCGATCTTCCGGCCGCTGACCCGCCGAGACTGTCGAAGCAGGCGTCATAGCCTGCCAAGGCGCCGCCAAGCTCTTCGATCCGGCCAAGGTCCGTGAGCACGATCTCCGCGAGCTTTGCATGGGTGCTACCGCTCGCGGTTCGGCCGATCGCCAGGACCTGCTCGACGCCGGCGTCGAGCAGGCACTCGCGTAGGACGCCTTGCCCCACCATGCCACTCGCACCGAAAAGCATGACTCTCATGGCGTGTGCTCTCTCGCTCCGGACGACCCCTATGGTACACGACGCCAAAGCCCCTTGCCGCATCGCGTCAAATTGGGCTTGACTTCTATGCCGCACTGCGGTAATCTGCAATTCGTCAGCGGGTGACGGGGACGGGCGTGCCCTCCTCACGGCGCCTGCGGACGCCGAGCACCGGGCACCCGGGGACATCGACGCCGGGCCGCCATGAAGCGCCATGAAGAATGAAGGAGGAGCCATGATCCGGCTCATCAAACGCTACGAAAGCCGCAAACTCTACGACACCGAGGAGAGCCGCTACGTCTCGCTCGAAGAGATCGCGGGCTGGGTCCGCCAGGGACAGGAGGTGCGCGTGCTCGACAACGCCACCGCCGGCGACGTCACCTCGCAGACGCTGACCCAGATCATCCTGGACGAGGGCCGGCGCGGCACCTCGTCGCTGCCGAGCGAGCTGCTCCATGAGCTGGTGCGGCTGGGCGAGCGCGCGGTGCACAACGGGGTCGAGCAGGTCCAGCACGGCGTCGATCGACTGGTGCAGGCGTCGATCGACCGGCTGGGGCCGGTGCGCCGGGCACGCGAGGAGATGTCCGGCCTGCGCTCGCGCCTCGAGCAGCTGGAGGAATCGCTGGCCGCTCTCGACTCGGAGGTGATGGTCGGACTGGCCGAGCCGCCGGCGCCGGAAGCGCCCGGCGCCGGGCCCGTTGCCGCCCACCGCGCCAGCGTTGCGACTGCCGCGAACGCCGCAAACGCCGCCGACCACGCGAACGCCGCGGCCGCGAACGCCGCGAGCCCCGCAAACACCGCGGACGCCGCGGCGGCGGCCGAGGAGCCTCACGCGGGCTCGTCCTCCTCGGCCGGCTAGGCCCCCCGGGGAGAGGCCCGAGGGGCCGGGAGGGCAGCACCCGGCGGTCCCATGAATCGATGTCTCCCGGGCGGACGGTCCGCCCCGGATCCACACGACGTAAACGATGCGAACGAGGTGGCCGCAACGCCCCGCGGGGTGCCGGCCGCCAGAAGAAAACGAGGAATCCCATGCCTACCAAGAGCACGAGCAGCGAACGCAACCTGCAGGACGACGTCAAGGACACCGCGCACCGCATCTGGCTGGCCGGGCTGGGCGCCCTGGCCGCCGCCGAGGAAGAGGGCTCCAAGCTGTTCAGCCGCCTGGTCGATCGCGGCCGCGACGTCGAGTCGCGCGGCAAGGTCGAAGTCGACAAGGTCGTCGACAAGGCCAGCAAGGCGGCGGACAAGGCCAAGTCCAAGGCCGGCGGCGCCTGGGACGATCTCGGCAGCAAGGTCGACGACACCATCACCTCGGCCCTGCACCGCCTCGGCGTGCCGACCCGCGACGAGATCCGCACCCTGACGCAGCGCGTCGAGGAGCTCAACGCCAAGGTCGAGCTGCTGCGGCCGCGCGTCACCCATGCCGCCCCGGCGTCCGCCGCCGGTAACGAGAAGTCCGCCGCCGCCCCCAAGCCGGCGGCCAAGAGCGCCTCGAAGGTGGTCTAGTGGCCGCAACCGGCGCGGGTCCCGTGGCGGGTCTGCCGAGCGCTGCCCAGACCGCGGCGCCGCCGCGGGTCGCCCTGGCGCTGGCGGGAGGAGGTCCGGAGGGCGCCATCTACGAGATCGGCGCCCTCCGCGCCCTCGACGAGGCCTGCGACGGCCTCGACCTCAACAACCTGTTCATCTACGTCGGGGTCAGCTCGGGCGGGTTCATCACCGCCTGCCTGGCCAACGACCTGACCACGGCGCAGATGTGCCGCGCCATCGTCTCGCACGAGCCGGGCGAGCACCCCTTCGTCCCGGAGACCTTTCTCACGCCCTCGGTGCGCGAGCTGCGGCGCGGCCTGCGCGCGGTACCGCGGCTGCTGATCGAGGCGCTGCGGGAGTACTACCGCCGCCGCGCCGATCTCACCCTGCTCGACTCGTTGACCCGCCTGGGGCAGGCCCTGCCGGTCGCGGTCTTCGACAACGAGCCGATCCGCACCTATCTCGAGAAGATCTACAGCCTCAAGTCCCGCACCGACGACTTCCGCCAACTCGGCAAGCGGCTGGTCATCGTCGCCTCGGACCTCGACTCGGGCAAGGAGGTGCGCTTCGGCGACGGCGGCATCGACCACGTCCCGATCTCGCGCGCCGTGCAGGCGACGACGGCGCTGCCGGGGCTCTACCCGCCGGTCGAGATCGACGGCCACTACATCGTCGACGGCATCCTGCTCAAGACGCTGCATGCCTCGGTGGCGCTCGAAGCCGGCGCCAGCCTGGTGATCTGTGTCAACCCCATCGTCTCGGTCGATACCGCACACGCCGTCGAGCGCGGCCATATGCAGTTCGGCAACCTGATCGAGCGCGGCCTGCCGGCGGTGATGTCGCAGACCCTGCGCACCATCGTCCACTCCCGGCTCGAGGTCGGCATGGCCGCCTACGCCAAGCGCTACGGCAACGCCGACGTCGTGCTGCTCGAACCCGAGCGCGACGACTACCTGATGGCCTTCACCAACATCTTCGGCTTCTCCGAGCGCCGGGCGGTCTGCGACCACGCCTACCATTCCACCCGCCGCTACCTGCTGGCGCATTACGACGAGCTCTCGGCGGTGCTGGCCCGCCACGGCGTCATCCTGCGCCGCGACGTGCTCGCCGAAGAGCGCGACCTCTGGGAGCAGGTGGGTCTGCCGCGCACGGCAGGCTCGGCCCACCGGCCTCCCAAAGCCTTCCAACCCCCGCGCTCCCCAATCCAACAACCGCCGCCGGCCAAGCCGGCCTCGGCGCCCGCGGTGGTGCACCGGCTTGGCGACGCCCTGGGCCGCCTCGAGCAGCTCATGGCCCTGCACGAGCACGGCGTGGAGTTTCCGGAAGCGCCGCAGTAGTTGCGCGACACAGCAGGTCGATATATCCTGCAAGTAACTCCTTTGCCAGCACGGCAACATAGAGACTCCAAAGGGGTTAGGGAGTGTGCCTGCGCGGCCTGGGCAGCCGGTCCACGCGGCAGGCAGGGACGATGTCGAAGGAGCGCCAACCGAGCCCGGGCGCCGCCGGCACGGCGATCAACTTGCCGCCGCCAGCTGTCGCCGGAACGCCGCCAGCGGACCTGCCGGAGGAGCTGCGCGCGCTGCTCGCCGCCGCCATGGTCGCCGCCAACGAGGCGGTGTCGGTCTCGGTCGCCGCCCTCGCGGCGCCGCGGGTGGTGTTCGTGAATCCAGCCTTCACCGAGCTGACCGGGTACGCCGCCGACGAGGTGGTCGGCGGTTGGTCCCGGCTCGAAGGTCCGGCGACCGACCACGCCATGGTCGTCGACCTGCGCACCCGGCTGATCGCCGGCCAGGCCGTGTCGGGCGAGATCATCGTCTACCGCAAGGATGGCTCGGAGCTGTGGGTGGAGCTGCGGGCGGCGCCGATCCGCGATCGCGCCGGGCTGGTCACCCACTACGTCACCAACTGGCGCGACGTCACCGCGCGCCGGCAGGGCCGGGAAGCGGCCGAGCGCTCGAGCCTGGCGAAGAGCCTCTTCCTGTCGCGCATCAGCCACGAGCTGATGACGCCGCTCAACTCCTTGATCGGCTTCCCGGAGCTGCTCGCCGACGGCCATTTCGGGCCGCTCAACGAGGCCCAGCAGCGGGCGATCGGCAACGTGCTCGAAGCCGGCGAGCACCTGCGCCAGCTGCTCCGCGATCTGCTCGACCTCGCCCGCCTCGAGTCCGGGCGCCTACAGCTCGAGCTCTCCCGGTTCGATCTCGGCGCCCTGGTGGCCGATCTGGCCGGGCCGGTGGCCGAGACCGCTCGCCGCAAGGGGCTGGCGTTCGAGGTCGAGGTGGCCGGCGGCCTGCCGCCGGTCGACGGCGATCCGGTGCGGCTCAAGCAGGTGGCGCTCAACCTGCTCGACAACGCGGTGAAGTACACCGCCGCCGGCGGCTGGGTGAAATTGCAGGTGTGGCCGGCGGCGTCGGCGGCGGGAGCGCCGCTGGTGCGGCTGGCGGTGGCGGACTCCGGCATCGGCGTCCGGCAGGAGGACCAGCAGCGCATCTTCCGCACTTTCGAGCAGGTCGATCCTTCGCTCACCCGCTGCCAGTCCGGCACCGGCCTGGGACTGGCGCTGGTGACGCGCCTGCTCGACCTGCACGGCGGCCGGGCCTGGGTGGAGAGCCCGGGCGAGGGGCTCGGCAGCACTTTCCACGTCGAGGTCCCCGGCCAGTCGTGCTGACCCCGGCGGGCGCCGTGCGGCGAGCGAGCAGCGAGTGGGAGCCCGGGTCATGACCGCGACGCCGAGGATCCTGGTGGTCGACGACATCGAGCAGAACCGGGCGCTGCTCGGCGGCCTGGTGCGGTCGCTCGGCTACGACGTGGATACGGCCGGCGACGGGCTCGAGGCGCTGGCCAAGCTGGAGGACGGCATCGACCTGGTCCTGCTCGACGTCATGATGCCCGGTCTGGACGGCTACGAGGTGGCGCGGCGAGTGCGCGCCGAGGCGCGGACCCGCGACCTGCCGGTCATCCTGGTGACGGTGCTCGACAGCCGCGAGGATCGGGTGAGGGCGATCCAGGCCGGCGCCAGCGACTTCATCGCCAAACCGGTGGACAAGACCGAGCTGCTGGTGCGGATCTCCTCGCAGCTCAAGCTGAAAGAGGCCCAGGACGCGCTGAAACGCGGTCAGGCCGAGCTCGAGGTGCAGGTGGCGCAGCGCACCGCCGAGCTGCGCCGCACCTGCGAGGCGGCCGCCGAGGCCAACCGCCGCACCCAGGTGGCGCACCTCGACACCATCCGGCGGCTGGTGCTCGCGGCCGAGCTCAAGGACCCCGACACCGCCCGCCACATCCTGCGCATCAGCCGCTACAGTGCGGTGCTGGCCAAGGCGCTGGGCATGTCTCCGACCGAGATCGAGGTGCTCGGTCATGCGGTCACCATGCACGACGTCGGCAAGATCGGCATCCCCGACGCCATCCTGTGCAAGCGCGGCGCGCTCGACGCCGAGGAGCGGCAGGTGATGGAGACGCACACCGTGATCGGCAGCCGCATCCTCGCCGACTCGCCCTCCGAGCTGATGCAGCAGGGGCACGTCGTGGCGCTGTCGCACCACGAGCGCTGGGACGGCTCCGGCTATCCGCGGCGGCTGCGCGGCGAGGAGATCCCGCTCGCCGGCAGGATCTGCGCGGTGGTGGACGTGTTCGACGCCATGACCATGGCGCGGTCGTACCGCCCCGCTTATTCGCAGGAAGCGACGCTGGCGGCGATGCGGCAGGGTCGCGACCGGCAGTTCGATCCGCAGTTGCTCGACCTCTTCATGGACCGGCTGGACGAGGTCTTCGAGGTGCGCCGGCAACTGCTGGTGGAGGCGCGGCGGGCCGCCGTCGTGGAGCGGCCGTCGCCGCCGGAGGAGGCGTCATGATCCGCGTCCTGATCGCCGACGATCATGCCATCTTCCGCCTGGGGCTCAGGCGGGCGCTCGAGGCGGCGCCGGACGTGATGGTGGTGGCCGAGGCCGCGACCGGCGAGGAGACGGTGGTGAAGGCCCGGGAAGCCAATCCGGGCGTCGTGCTGCTCGACGTCTCGATGCCGGGCAGGGGGGGCGTGGAGACGGCGCAGGAGCTCAAGCGCGCCAACCCGCGGCTACGGGTGCTGATGCTGACCATGCATCCCGAGGACCAGTTCGCGGTGCTCTGCCTCAAGCTGGGGGCCGACGGCTACGTCACCAAGGACGTGCCGCCCGAGGTGCTGCTCGAGGCGGTGCGCAAGGTGGCCGCGGGCCGCAAGTACGTCAGCGCCAACCTCGCCGAGCGGCTCGCCGCCGACCTCTCCTCGACTGCCGACCGGCCGCCGCACGAGCTGCTTTCGAGCCGGGAGTTCGAGGTGATGCGCAAGATCGCCGCCGGCCGCACGCCGGGCGAGATCGCCGCCGAGCTGCACCTGAGCGTCAAGACGGTGAGCACCTACCGCACGCGCGTGCTGCAGAAGATGAACCTGAAGACCAACGCCGACATCATGCACTACGCCTTCCGGGCGGGGCTGGAGAGCTGAGCGCGCCGGCGGACGGGACGGATTCCGGGTCTCCCGCCGGCAGGTAGGCCCGCCGGCCGCGATGGGCGGCGCTCCGGGGCAGCGGGGTGGTGAAGCCGCCGGCCGCGGCCGCGGCTCGGCTGGCCTCGGCGGCCCTGCGGCGCCGCCGCGCGGCTGCCGCCGGCGATGGCGCCGCGAAGCCGGCCGGCGCCTCGGCGGCGGCCTCCAGCACGACGTAGCGGCCGGCGCCGGCGGCAGCCGCGCCGGATGGGGCGGGATCGCCCGCCCCGGGGGCGCCGAGAGCGCGGCGGCCGTCCAGGTGCTCTTGGTCCTGGTTGCGGGCGGCGAGCGCCAGGGTGCCGCCGGCGGCGGGCAGGTGCTCGCGAGCTTCCAGGAACATGGCGAGCAGGAGCTGGAAGACGGTCAGCGGATCGCCGGCCAGCGGCCAGAGGTCGGGCGGATAGCGCGTCACCACCGTGATCGGAGGCGGGAAGGCGACGCGGCCCAGCTTCTGCAGGTCGGCGAGCAGGTACTGCGGCTGCAACAGGGTGGCCTCGCCGGTCACGCCGCGTGCCAGCCAGTGGAGCTGCCTGCCGGCGTGCTGGATCCGCCGCGCCAGCTCATCGAGCGACGCCAGGATCTCGCGGTCGGCGGCCTTGGCACAGGCGGGCTCGAGCAGTTGCACCGACATGGTCACCGAGGCGGCGAGGTTGCTCATCTCGTGGGTGACGCCGCCGGCCAGCGCGGCATAAGCCTCCAGCCTGCCGAGCCGCAGCCGCCGGCTGCTGGCGCCGCCGCCAGCGCTCATCGCCCGCGGACCTTGCCCGGTTCCCTTGCGGGCTCGCCGCCGGCGCGCAGCAGCGCCAGGATCTCCCGCGCGAAGGTGCGAGTGTCCAGCGGCTTGGTGAGGAAGGCGTCGGCACCGTGCGCCAGCGCCGCTTCCCGGTCGCTCTTCATCGCCCTCGCCGTCACCACCACGACGCGGAGGCCGCGGGTCGCCGGGCCCTCCTTCATCCGCCGCATCGCTTCGAGGCCGTCCATCCCGGGCAGCGTCAGGTCGATCAGCACCAGGTCGGGCGGCTCGTGGGCGATCATCGTCAGCGCCGCCTCGCCGCTGGCGGCGTGCGCCACGACGACGCCCTCCGGTTCGAGGAGATCCCGGACCAGCTCGACGTTGAGCGCATGGTCCTCGACGACCAAGACCTGATACCCGGCCCCCGCTTGCGGCATGTGGTCAGTATAAACTACTAAGCTGAAATTTCCAGCCGCCGCTTGGGCGGCGCTCGTTGGTTTACCCCACTCCCCGCGCGACCGCCGCGCTCGTCGCGATCGCCGCCGCCGTCGCGTCCGGCGCCCTTG
>DATGHG010000512.1:0-6127 GCA_035308185.1 Thermoanaerobaculia bacterium
GGCGGAGCCGTGCTCCCAGCCAGGAGAGGGCGGCGAGCAGCGGCTCGTAGGTCGGCTGCTCGATCAGCACCTCGTCTCCCGGCTCGATCAGGGCGGCGAAGGCGAGGAAGTTGGCGCCAGACGTGCCCGGCGCCGTCACCACCTGCTCTGGACGGACACCGTAGCGCTCCGCGATGGCCGCGAGCAGCGGCCGGTAACCGTCGTGATTCGGACCGTTGATCTCGAGGTCGCCAGGCGACAACTCCAACTCGTCCGTGCGGCAGCCGAGCAGGCCGCTGTTGGCCAGGTTGTAACGGGCCGCCGCGTGCTGCTTGGCCCAGTGCATGTAGACGCTGCCGTGGACCCTCATGGTTGGTGGCTCCCGTTGGCGTCGTAGGAAGTGCCAATCTACTATTGAAACCTAACCCCCCCCGTCACTTCTGCCAGAGCGGCAGCGAGTCCAACTAGAACAGCAAATATCAGCAGCAATATGAAGGAGGCGCAGACCAAAAGCCAGCCGATGGTTGACAACCAATTACGAGAGATCGGGCCACGAGAGGGACTCCTTGCGACCGCCACCAGATAGTGGCCAAGCGCCAATAAAAGTGACAGCGCGACGAGCCAGCCGACGAAGTAAATCGCCCCATGCGTGGAAAGGGCGGACGACACCGTGGCGACCAACGTAGCCAAAAGCGCCACGATTACCAGCCAAGGCGCCCATATGGACCACCCTAGAACGCGAGCGGAATTCTGGTTGGCCGCGCGCCACATCAAGTAGACGGGGACGCCAGCGGCGATGATCGTCGTCCCCAGCAGGGCGTCGCGGGTCTCGGTGAAGAAGAGGTTGAACACGATGCCGACCCCGGCCAGGGTGAAGAGAATCGGCACCCAGGGATAACCGGGAGTGGGGAAGGGGCGTGGCGCTCCCGGCAGCTTGCGGCGGAAGACCAGCAGCGCCGCTCCGGCGAGGGCGAAGAAGATCCAGTCGGCGAAAACCGCGTAGGCGAGCAGGCGCTCGTAGCTGCGGCTGAGCGCGAAGGCGGCGGCGAGGCCTCCTTGCAGCAGGATCGCCGCCACCGGCACCCGGAAGCGCGGGCTCAGCCTGGCCAGCCTGCGGAAGAACAGGCCGTCGGCGGCCATGGCGTAGTACACCCGCGGCGCGGTGAGCAGCGCCAGGTTCAGGAAGCCGAAAGTCGAAACCACCACCAGCGCGCCGATCAGGCGGCCACCGAGGCTGCCGAAGACCTGCCTCGCGGCGTCCGCCGCCGGCGTCCGGCTGGCCGCCAGCACCGGCGCCGTCAGCACGTGCAGGTAAGCGAGGTTGGCGCCGACGTAGAGCACGATCACGCAGGCGACGCCGAGCAGGATCGCCCGCGGCAGGTTGCGCTGCGGATCCCGCACCTCCTCGGCGACGAAGTTGACGTTCTGCCAGCCGCCATACGAGAACATCGCCGGCACCAGCCCGGCAAAGAAGGCGGAGAGCAGGAAAATGCCGTGGACGCCCGGCGGCGCCAGCGGCCGGATCGCCAGCCCGGAGGAGTGCGGCGAAACCAGGAAAACGCCGAGGATCAGCGCCGCCAGCACCAGCACCTTGCCAAAGGTGATGACGTTGATCACCACCGCCCCCGGGCGCACCCCGAGGGCATGGAATCCCGCCAGCAGCAGCATCACCGCCGCCGCCAGCCACGGCACCAGCGATCGCGGCAGGCCGGCGAGCTGGGACATGTACTCCGCGAACGCCACCGCCACCGCCGCGGTCGCCCCCGATTGGACGATCAGCAGCAGCGACCAGCCGTGCAGGAACGCCACCATCGGGTGGAAGGCCTCGCGGAAGAAGGCGTACTGGCCCCCCACCCGCGGCATCACCGTGCTCAGCTCCGCGAACACGAACGCCCCCAGCAGCGCGATGGCGCCGCCGCCCACCCACACCCCGACGATCAGGAAGGGCGTCCCGACGGCCTGCGCCACCACGTAGGGATTGATGAAGATGCCCGAGCCGACGATGCCGCTGATGACGATCATCGTGGCGTCGAACAGCCCGAGCCGCCGCGCGAACGACGGCCGGGCGCCGGCGCCTGGCTCTTCGCTGAGCGTCGAGGCGGCCGGAGCCGCTGGCAAGAGGGGGCGGTCGCCCTGCTCGCTGGAAGGCGTGATCAGACCGCTGATGGTAGCAGGTCTTGGGCGCAAGGTCAGGCGCCACCCGGCACCTTGCGGGCCGGCCCGATTTCGGGCTATCCTGACAATTATGACCAGGCTAGTAATCTAGTCTAGTAATCTAGTCGAAATCGACCACTGCCGCTCCGGAGGCGCCTTTGCCCATCCCCCAGCTGGTTGAACCCGCCGCCGCTGCCGTACCCGAAACCTTTTCTGTCGCCGTGCGCCCGGGGCCGCTCGCCGTCTACTACGAGCACCCGGTCTGGTTCGAGCGCCTGTTCGCCGAGCTGGACCGCCGTGGCACGCCGTACCTCAGGGTGGATCCCGCGACGCATTTCTACGACCCGGGCGAGCTCGCCGCCGACCGGCGCTTTCCGGTGCTGTTCAACCGCATGAGCCCGTCGGCCTACCGGCGGAGCCATGCCGAGATCTTCTACACCCTGCATTACCTCGCCGGCCTGGAGCTGGCCGGCAAGCGGGTGATCAACGGCGTCAAGGCGTTCCGCCACGAGACCTCCAAGGCGCTGCAGCTGTCGCTGCTGCGGTCGCTGGGCCTGCCGGCGCCCGCGGCGCGGGTCTTCCATCACCCTGCCCAGGCCCCCGCGGCGGCGGCGGGGCTGCGCTTCCCGGTCGTGGTCAAGCCCAACGTCGGCGGCAGCGGCGCCGGGGTGACCCGCTACGACTCGCCCGCCGAGCTGGCGGCCGCGGCGGCGGCGGGGACGATCGACCTCGGCCTCGACCACGTCGCGCTGGTGCAGGAGTTCATCCCGGCGCGCGGCGGCCACATCACTCGCCTGGAGGTGGTCGGGGGGCGCTTCCTCTACGGCATCAAGGTCTTCCTGACCGGCGAGACCTTCGACCTCTGCCCGGCCGACATCTGCAAGACGACCGGCGGCGTCGAGCTGGGCGGCGCCTGCGCGGTGGAGGCGCCGAAAGCCGGGCTGCGCGTCGAAGGCTTCACCCCGGCGCCGGCGATCGTCGCCGACGCCGAGCGGGTCATGCGCCAGGCGGGCATCGACGTCGGCGGCATCGAGTACGTGATCGACGACCGCGACGGCCAGCTCTACTTCTATGACGTCAACGCGCTCTCGAACTTCGTCAGCGACGGGCCGCGCGTCGTCGGCTTCGACCCGTTCGTGCCCCTGGCCGACTATCTCGAGGAGGAGGTGCGCCATGCCGGTTGATCGCTCCACCGCCCCTGCCGCGACGCCGGCGCCCGGGATGCGCTTCGGCTACTGGCTGCCGGTCTTCGGCGGCTGGCTGCGCAACGTCGCCGACGAAGGCATGGCGGCGAGCTGGGACTACGTCAGCCGGCTCGCCCGCCGCAGCGAGCGGATCGGCTTCGACGTGACGCTGCTCGCCGAGCTGAACCTCAACGACATCAAGGGGGTCGAGGCCCCGGCCCTGGACGCCTGGTCGACCGCCGCGGCGCTGGCCGCGGTGACCACCCAGCTCGAGCTGATGGTCGCCGTCCGGCCGACCTTCCACCTGCCGGCCCTGCTCGCCAAGCAGGCGGCCAACATCGACCACATCAGTGGCGGCCGGCTGTCGCTCAACGTCGTCTCCTCGTGGTGGGCGGACGAGGCGAGGATGTACGGTGTCGAGTTCGAGCAGCACGACGACCGCTACGCCCGCACCGCCGAGTGGCTCGAGGTGCTCGACGGCGTCTGGTCGCGCGATCACTTCTCCTACGCGGGGCGCTTCTACCGGGTCGCCGACAACGTGCTGCGGCCGAAGCCCCTGGCGCGGCCGTCGCGCCCCCGCCCGGTGCTCTACGCCGGCGGCGAGTCCGAGGCGGCCAAGGAGCTCATCGCCGGCCGCTGCGACGCCTACCTGATGCACGGCGATCCCCCCGAACGGATCGCCGCCAAGGTCGCCGACATGGCGGCGCGTCGCGCCCGCCATGGCCTGCCGCGGCTGCGGTTCGGGGTCGCCGGCTACGCCGTGGTGCGCGACTCCGAGGCCGCGGCCAAGGCCGAGCTGGCGCGCATCACCGACGTGCAGCAGAGCGCCGCCGGCTTCGCCAACTTCCAGCAGTGGCTCGCCGGCACCCAGCTCGAGCAGCAGCTCTCGATCGCCGACTACTCGGTGTCGAACCGCGGTCTGCGCTGCGGCCTGGTCGGCACCGCGGAGCAGGTGCAGGAGCAGATCGTCCGCTTCGAGGACGCCGGCGTGGATCTGCTGCTGCTGCAGTTCAGCCCGCAGCTCGAAGAGATGGAGCGGTTCGCCGAAACCGTCATCCAGCCGCTGGCGAGGCGCGCGGCAGCGCCGGTGCCGGCGGTGGCGGCGGCCGGGTAGGGGAAGGGAAGCAGGGGCGACGGCCGGGTAGGAGCCTGGTTGCGGGGTGGCCGGCGCCTGCCGCCCTGCAATCCGCCGCTCTCAGCGCTTGCCGGGGAACAGGATGGCGGCGCCCGACGGCAGGTCGGCGTCGCTCCAGCCGCCGCCCACCGCCTTGACCAGGTTGACCGCGGCGGTCATCCGCCGGGTCTGGATGTCCACCGCCGTGCGCTCGTCGGCCAGCGCCGCGGCCTGCGCGGTGATCACCTCGAGGTAGGTGGTGATGCCTCCCTGGTAGCGGAAGTTCGAGAGCGCCAGCGACCGCTCGGCGGCGGCGACCGCCACCGCCTCCTGGGTCGCCTCGGCGTCCAGCACCCGCAGCGCCGAGAGGTTGTCCTCGACGTCCTGGAAGGCGGTCAGCACGTTCTGCCGGTAGGCCGCCACCGCGGCGTCGTAGTTGGCCTTGGCCTGCTCGGTCGCGGCGTGCAGGCCGCCGCCGTTGAACAGCGTCTGCACCGCGGTGGCGCCGAGCGACCAGAAGCGGCTGGGCCAGTCGAAGAGGCTCGACAGCGCGGTGCTCTCGAAGCCGGCCGCGCCGCTGAGCGACAGCGTCGGGTAGTAGGCCGCCACGGCGACGCCGACCTGGGCGTTGGCCGCCGCCATCCGGCGCTCGTTGGCGGCGATGTCGGGGCGCCGCTCGAGCAGCTCCGAGGGCAGCGCCACCGGCACCACCGGCGGCTTGACGCCGATCGGCGCCGCCGCGATGGTCAGCTCGGCGGGCGGCTTGCCGATGAGCACGGCGATGGCGTGCTCGAGCTGCGTCCGCTGCACGTCGAGGTCGATCGCCTGGGCGCGCGTGGTCTCGAGCTGGGTCTGCGCCTGCGCCACGTCCACGCCCGAGGCGATGCCCTGGTTGTAGCGGTTGGTGGTCAGGTCCAGCGCCTTCTGGTAGGCGCCGGCGGTGGTGACCAGCAGCTGGCGCTCCGCGTCCACGCCGTGCAGCTGGAAGTAGTCGACCGCCAGCTCGGCCTGCATGCTGAGGCGCATCGTCTCGAGGTCGCCGGCGCTGGCCTGCGCGGTGGCGACGCTCGCCTCGACCTGCCGGCGGATCCGCCCCCACAGGTCCACCTCGTAGGAGACGTCGATCGGCACCTCGAAGATGCTCACCGTACCGCTGGTCGCCGCCACCGCGGCCGGCGCACCAGTCGAACCGCTGCTGCCGGTGGTGCCCGAACCGCCGGTGCCGCTGCCGCCGCCGGCGGCGCCGGGCGCCACTGGCGCGGCGGTGCGGCCGGTATTGCTGCGCGAGCGGCTCGCCGAGGGCGCCGCGGTCACCGTCGGGAAGAGGTTGGCCCGCGCCACCCCCGCCGCCGCCCGCGCCGCCCGGAACTGCGCCTCGGCCTGGGCGATCGACTGGTTGGAGACCGACACCTGCTCCTCGAGGGCGTTGAGCTGCGGATCGCCGAACAGCTCCCACCACTTGCCGCGCGGCAGCTGGTCGCTTGGCGTCGCGGTCTTCCAGTTGGGCGGCGGCGGCTCCTTGAAGGCGGCCGGCGCCGTCGTCGGCGGCCGGCGGTAGTCCGGCCCCACCATGCACCCCGCCCCCGCCAGCAGCACCGCGATCCCGCCACCGGCGACGGTGGCGCGGAGCGCGCCACGGCCGCGCCGGCGGCGGTCCGCCCCCCTTGCACGATTCGATCTCATGAGCGACTCAAGC
>DATGHG010000513.1:0-6977 GCA_035308185.1 Thermoanaerobaculia bacterium
CAGCCTCTCTACCACAGAATCCTGACCCCGGCAAGGTTGGCGCGCCAGCCCCATCGGTGGACCCGGCCCGCATGCTAGTGTCCCGTACCGCATGGGAGGCGGCGCGGCATGAGCGATCCACCCGGCGCGGCGACGCGCAGCCCGGCCGGCGCGGCAGTGCGGGCAACGGTCGTGACCTACGATGCCGGCCGGGTCGAGCGGCGGTCGGACCTGGTGGCCGCCGAGGAGCCGCTCGAGATGCGGGTCTCGGTCGAGCAGGAGGGGCGCCGGGTGCGCCACAGCGTCGCGGTGACCATGCGCACTCCCGGCCATGACTTCGAGCTCGCGGCCGGCTTCTTCTTCAGCGAGGGGATCGTCACCTCGCGCCAGGCGATCTGGAGCATCGTCCACTGCCAGGAGGGTGAGGAGCCCAACGTCGTCGACGTGCTCCTCGCTCCGGGGATGGCCTTCGACCCGCAGCGCTTCAGCCGCAACGTCTACACCACCTCGAGCTGCGGGGTCTGCGGCAAGACCTCGATCGATCTGGTGCGCACCGTCTGTCCGGCGCGGCCGGTGGGCCGCGAGCGCATCGCGCGCGAGGTGCTGACCGGCCTGCCGGAGACCTTGCGCCGGGCGCAGGCGATCTTCTCGCGCACCGGCGGCCTGCACGCGGCCGGGCTGTTCGACGCCGCCGGCAAGCTGCTGCTGCGCCACGAGGACGTCGGCCGCCACAACGCCGTCGACAAGCTGATCGGCAGGCTGCTGCTCGACGGCGAGCTGCCGGCCTCGGACCGCGTGCTGCTGGTCAGCGGCCGCGCCAGCTTCGAGCTGGTGCAGAAGGCGCTGGTGGCGGGCATCCCGATGCTCGCCGCGGTCGGCGCCCCGAGCAGCCTGGCGGTCGAGCTGGCGCAGGAGCTCGGCCTGACCCTGGTCGGCTTCCTGCGCGGCGGCCGCTTCAACGTCTACGCCGGCGAGGAGCGGATCGCCGCCTGAGCGCTCGGCTCAGGACGCCGGCGGCTCGTCGGGAGCCTCGGCGCGCAGCCGCGCGGCGAGGATGGCCAGGAAGGGCTCGAGATCGTCGGTGTCCGGCAGGGTTAGGACGAGCTTGCCGGCGGCAGTGCGTTCGATCCTGCCCTCACCCTCGAGCACCAGGGCGACCTGCAGCGCCTCGCGGTCGATCGGTATCTCGTCGGTGACGGCAAAGACCCGGTTCATGATCTGCTGATCGAGGGTGCGCATGCCCCATGCTACATTGGCGGCATGAGCGAAACCGAGGCGGCAGGCCCACCCGTTGCAGATCCACCGGCCGCCACTGACCTCTTCCTGTCGCTGACGCCGGAGAAGGTCCTGGCCGCGGTCGAGGCCGCCGGTCTGCACTGCAACCCGGTCTGCTACCCGCTCAACTCCTTCGAGAACCGGGTCTACGAGGTCGAGCTCGAGGACCGCACGCGGATCGTCGCCAAGTTCTACCGTCCGGGGCGCTGGAGCGAGGAGCAGATTTTAGAGGAGCACCAGTTCCTGCGCGAGCTCGACGAGGCGGAGGTGCCGGTCTGCACCGTGCGGCCGTTCCCGGACGGCAGCACGCTGCGCCGCATCGACCATATCTTCTACTCGCTCTCCGACCGCAGCGGCGGCCGGGCCCCCGACGAGCTCGACGGCACCGCGGCCTGGCGCCTGGGCATGCTGGTCGGACGCCTGCACGAGGTGGCGGCGCGGCGGCCGGCCGAGCACCGCCTGACCCTGGGCGCCGATCGCTTCATCCGCGACGACGTCGCCTGGCTCGACGCTCACGCGGCTCTCCCCAAGCATCTCCGCAGCCGCTACCTCGACGCCGCCCTGGCGATCGCGGACCAGCTCGACGGCGCCCTCGGGGCGCTCGAGCCGCGGCAGCTCCATCGCCTCCATGGCGATCTCCACCTCGGCAACGTGCTGCTGCGCGACGGCGTGCTGCGGGTCCTCGACTTCGACGACATGGTGATCGGCCCCGCCGTGCAGGACCTCTGGCTGGCGCTCCCCGGCCGCGATCCCTGGACCCTCGGGCTGCGCGAGCGGTTCCTCGAAGGCTACGAGCAGTTCCGCGCCTTCGACCGCTCGACGCTGCGGCTGATCGAGCCGCTGCGGGGACTGCGCGTCATCCACTACGCCGCCTGGCTGGCGCGGCGCTGGCACGACCCGGCATTCCCCGTCGCCTGGCCGCACTTCGGCACCCTGGACTACTGGCAGCGCGAGACCGACGACCTCGAGGAGCAGCTGGCGGTGATCCGCGGCGAATTGGCGCCGCCCGCGGACGCGGCCGGCGGCGAAGGCGAGGAGCGGCCGGCCGAAGAGGCCACGCTCACCAACCGCGACTACTTCTGGGACTGGGAGGGCTGAGCCCGAGCCCTTCGCCCCACCAGCCGATACCCCCACTCCTGGTGGGCCGCTTGTGCTAGCATCCGCGCGCCTTTGCCGGACCGGCACCGCGCTCCCCATGCAGATCCACGACGACATCCTGGAAACCCTCGGCAACACGCCGCTCGTCCGGCTGCGCCGCTTCCATCCGACCGGGGCGGCGCTGGCCGCCAAGCTCGAGCTCTTCAACCCCGGCGGCAGCGTCAAGGACCGGATCGGCTCCGCGCTGATCGAGGCCGGCGAGCGCGCCGGACTGCTGCGGCCCGGCGGCACCATCGTCGAGCCCACCTCCGGCAACACCGGCGTCGGCCTGGCGATGGCCGCCAACCTGCGCGGCTACCGGCTGATCTGCACCGCGCCGGACAAGATCCCGGCCGAGAAGGTGGCGCTGCTCGAGGCCCTGGGAGCCAGCGTCGTCCGCTGCCCCACCAGCGTCGCCGCCGACGATCCTCGCTCCTACTACAAGGTCGCCGAGCGCCTGCGCGACGAGCAGGGCGCCTACCTGCCCAACCAGTATTCCAACCAGGCCAACCCGGAGGCGCATTACGCCAGCACCGGCCCGGAGATCTGGCGCCAGACCGAGGGCCGCATCACCCATTGGGTGGTCGGCGTCGGCACCGGCGGCACCATCAGCGGCACCGCCAAGTTCCTCAAGGAACGCAACCCGGCGGTGCGCGTCGTCGGCGTCGACACCATCGGCAGCGTCTACGTCTACTACAAGCAGCACGGCGAGCTGCCGCCGGCCGACCAGATCCACCAGTACCTGATCGACGGCATCGGCGAGGACTTCCTGCCCGCCTGCGTGTGGTGGGACTACATCGACGAGGTGATCGCGGTCGACGACAAGTCGGCCTACCGAGCGGTGATGGAGCTCGCCCGCAAGGAGTCGATCTTCGTCGGCTCCTCCGGCGGCGCGGCGGCGGCCGGCGCCCGCCGGGTCGCCGAGTCGCTGCCCGCGGACGCCCTGGTGGTGACCCTGTTCCCCGATTCCGGCGAGCGCTATCTCTCGAAGCTCAATCAGGCCTGGCTGCGCGAGCACGAGCTGCTCGACGGCTGACCGCCCTGGTGTCCCACCCGGGGACGCCGGGAACGCCGGGGGACACCGGGGGACACCGGGGACGAAACTTTTGCCTTCCAGCCTCGGTAGAACGTCCATGGCGAATCCGGCAGGTCCGGCGATTCCTCCGCTGCCGCCGACGACGGCGACACCGCCCGGTGGGACCAGGCTGACCGGCTGGCTCGAAGCGGCCGGCGCCGACCTGCGCTTCGGCGCCCGCCTGCTGGCGAGGAGCCCGGGCTTCACTGCCGTGGCGGTCCTCACCCTGGCGCTGGGGATCGGCGCCAACACGGCCATCTTCAGCGTCGTCGATTCGGTGCTGCTGCGGCCTCTCCCCTACCGGCCGGGCGGCGAGGTGGTGGTGCTGGGCGAGGAGAAGCCTTGCTGCGAGTTCGCGCCGACCGCGCCGGCCAACCTGCTCGACTATCAGCGCTACAGCCACGACTTCGAACAGCTTGCAGGCATCAACTTCGTCGCCTGCGTGCTGGCGCGGCGCGGCGCCGCGCCGCTCTCGCTCAAGGGATCGCAGGTGACGTCCAACTATTTCGCGGTCTTCGGCATCTCGGCGGGACTCGGGCGCACCCTAGAGCCCGCGATCGAACGTCCCGGCGCTCCCGGCGCCGCGGTGCTCAGCGACCGCGTCTGGCGGCAGCATTTCGGCGCCGAGCCGAGCGCCATCGGCGGCGTGGTCCTGGTCGACAGCCAGCCCTACACCGTGGTGGGCGTGATGCCCGAGCGCTTCAGCCGCTTGAGCAGCGCCGATCTCTGGGTCTCGTCGCCCTTCGCCACCTTGGTGCCGGGCTCTGACCGCACGGGGAAGCAGGCGACGAGCCGCGACATCAACTTCATCCGGCCGATCGGGCGCCTGCGCGCCGGCATCGGCCTGGACCAGGCGCGGTCGGAGCTGCTCGCGATCTCGCAGCGGCTGACCCTGGAGCACCCGGAGGACAACGCGAAGAAGGTGGCGCTCCTGCGGCCTCTCCGCGACTGGGTGGTCGGCGGTGCCGGGCCCGCCCTGTGGGTGCTGCTGGGGGCGGTGGGCCTGATCCTGCTCATCGCCTGTTCCAACCTCGCCAACCTGCTGCTGGCGCGGGGCACGGCCCGCGAGCGCGAGATGGCCTTGCGCGCCGCCCTCGGCGCCGGGCGGCTGCGCCTGGTGCGCCAGCTCCTGACCGAGACCCTGCTGCTCGGGATCATGGGCGGCGGCCTGGGTCTGCTCCTGGCCGCCTGGGGGGTGCATCTGCTGAGCGTGCTGCGCCCCGGCAACCTGCCGCGCGCCGAAGAGGTGAGGATCAGCGCGACAGTGCTGGCCTTCACCCTCGCCGTGTCGCTGCTCGCCGCCCTGCTCTCCGGCCTGGCGCCGGCGCTGCGCGCCCTGCGCGTCGAGCTGGGCTCGGCGCTCAAGCAGGGGGGGCGCGGCACCAGCGGCGGCGGGCAGCGCCTGCGCCGCGTCCTGGTGATCGCCGAGATCGCCATGTCGCTGGCGCTGCTGATCGGCGCCGGCCTGCTCATCCGCAGCTTCTCGAAGCTGCTGGGCATCGCTCCCGGCTTCGTCGCGCAGGGGGTCGTGGCGGCCGATCTGCCGTTGAACCAGGAGCGCTATCGCTCGCTGCCGCAGGTCACCGCCTTCGCCGGCCAGCTGCTGGCGCGGGTCGCGGCGCTGCCCGGCGTGGAGGCTGCCGGCATCGTCGACGCCGTGCCGTTCGGCAACTCGAGCACCGACGGCGACATCCAGATCGCCGGCCGGCCGGCCGCGCGCGCCGGCGAGGGGATCGACGCTCAGAAGCGGATCACCAGCGGCGGCTACTTCCGTACGCTGGGCATCCCGCTGCTGCGCGGACGGACCTTCGACGACCGCGACGCGGCTGACGGCCCGCCGGTGGTCATCGTCAACGAGAACCTGGCCCGCTTCGCCTGGCCGGGCCAGGACCCGGTGGGCAAGCAGCTCAAATGGGACGACGGTGCCGACGCGCCCTGGCTGACGGTGGTCGGCGTGGTCGGCAACCTCCATATGTTCAGGCTGGACGACAAGCCGACGCTCGACGCCTATCGGCCCTACCGGCAGTACCGCAGCTCCGGCTTCACGCTGGTGGTGCGGCGCGCCGCCAATCCGCTCGGCCTCGCCGGGCAGCTGCGCCAGGAGGTGCTGGCGCTCGATCGGTTGCAGCCGATCTCCCGCATCGATCTGCTGACCGAGATGCTCGACCGGTCGCTGGCGCTGAGGCGCTTCCAGCTGGGCCTGATCGGCAGTCTCGCACTGCTGGCGCTGGTGCTGGCGAGCCTCGGCGTGTACGGGGTGGTGTCCTACTCGGTGCGGCAGCGCACCCGGGAGATCGGCGTGCGGGTGGCGCTCGGCGCGCGGCGCGCTCAGGTCTTCGCGCTGGTGCTGCGGGGCTCGCTGGCGATGACCGCGGCAGGGCTCGCGGCCGGCATCCTGGGATCGCTCGTCCTCGGCCGCTTCGTCGAGTCGCTGCTCTACGGCATCGGCAGCCACGATCCCGCGGTCTACGCGGCGGCCGCCGGGGCGCTGCTCGGCGTCTCGCTCTTCGCCGCCTACCTGCCGGCCCGCCGCGCCGCCGAGATCGATCCGGCGGTCACCCTCCAAGCCGAGTAGCGCCCTCTACGCGTCCAGCTGCTTCTGGGCGTTGCGGTAGAGCCGCCAGCAGAGCAGGCCGAAGACCACCGCGCACAGGATGCCGCCCCAGACGACGTCGTTCTTGAACTCGCCGAAGGCGAGCCAATGGTTGCCGAGGTCGATCTTTTCCAGCAGCGTCGGCTTCTCCATGTGGAGCACCGAGTCGCCGAAGAAGGCGACCAGCGCGATCAGCACCCCGCCGAGCGAGCCGCCCGCCACCAGGCCGGTGGCGTACAGCATGCCCGAAGAGAGCTCGCTCTCCTCCTTGCGGTGGGCGGCCCGGTCGGCGAGCGCCTTGACCATGCCGCCGATCCAGATCGGGAAGGTGGTCGACAGCGGCAGGTAGGCCCCGACCGCCCAGGAGAGGGCGTGCGCGCCGGCCATCTGCGCCATGAACGCCAGGGCAACGCCGACCAGCACCGGCGCCCAGGGCAGGTTCTGGGCCAGCAACCCCTTGATGATCGTCGCCATCAGGGTGGCCTGCGGCGCCGCCAGCTTGGGACCGCCGATGCCGTGCAGCTCGCCCATGCGGTAGGTCTGGTCGAGCAGGAAGAGGGTGCCGCCGATCACCAGCGTCGAGACCAGGACGCCGATGATGAAGCCGATCTGCTGGCGGCGCGGCGTCGCGCCCACCAGGTAGCCGGTCTTCAGGTCCTGCGAGGTGGCGCCGGCATTGGCCGCCGCGATGCACACCAGCGCGCCGACGCACAGCGCCACCGACTGGTAGACGTCGCCGGTGCGCCCGACCAGCACGAACACCAGGCAGGTCGCCATCAGGGTCGCGATGGTCATGCCCGAGATTGGGTTCGACGAGGTGCCGATGATGCCGACGATGCGGCTCGAGACGGTGACGAAGAACAGCCCGAAGACCACCACCAGCACGCCCATCAGCAGCGAGCCCGGGAACTCGCCGTG
>DATGHG010000514.1:0-3892 GCA_035308185.1 Thermoanaerobaculia bacterium
CGTCCCGCGTCGCACGTCCCCGAGGAGAGCCCACCCGGCCATGAGCGCCCGCCATCGTTTGCACCAAGCTACCGGCATCGCCGCCCTGCTGCTGCTGTTCGCCGCCGGTCAGGGCGAGGCCCGCCGGCCCGGCGGCGGCCAGACCTTCTCGGATGGCCATTCGAGCAGCCAGTCGTCCTTCCAGCTCGCCTCGCTGGGCCGGCCTGGCGGCGGCCACACTTTCTCGGGCGGCGGCCGCTCGGGCGCCGGCCGCTCAGGCGGCGGCTTCCGCAGCGGCAGCTCGTTCGGCTCGGGGCCGCACATCGGCGGTCCGGCGCTGATCGGCACCGGCTGCGGCTTCGGCGGCTGCTTCAGCCTGGTGCTGCTGATCCTGGTGGTGCTGCTCGTCCTCTATCTGATCAACAAGAACCGCGGCGGCGGCCCGCCCTCGCCGCCCGCCGGCCAGACCCCGCCGGATGCGCCGCCGGCTCCCGATCTCGACGCCATCCGCGAGCTCGATCCCGAGTTCTCGGTGGTGCTGTTCGAGGACTTCGCCTATGCCCTCTATGCCAAGGCCCACGAGTCCCGCGGCGACCGCCAGCAGCTCGATGCGCTGGCACCCTACCTGAGCGCCGAGGCGCGCGCCGAGCTGGCCGCCCGCCCGCCGGTCGGCGCACCGGTTTCGGGAGTGGTGATCGGCGCCATGCGCACCATCGGCCTGCGCCTGCCGTCCGGCGACGAGCCGCGGCCCCAGGTCGCGGTGACGCTCGAGTTCGAGTCCAACATGACGGTGGGCGCCGGCACCGGCGACGCCACCCATTACGTCCGCGAGCGCTGGCACCTGGTGCGCGACGCCGGCGTGCAGACCAAGCCGCCGGCGGCGGTGCGCAGCTTCCACTGCCCCAACTGCGGTGCGCCGTTCGGCCCCGGCGGCGGCGACCGTTGCGAGTACTGCGGCGAAGTGGTCACGGGCGGCCGCTTCGATTGGAGCGTGATCGCCACCCAGGCGCTCGAGATCGAGTCGCGGCCGCCGGCGCTCACCGGCACCGTCGAGGAGGTGGGCACCGACTGGCCGACGATCGTGCACCCGGCCCTGGCCGAACGCTGGGCCGCGCTGCAGCAGGCCGATCCGGCGAGCGGTGAGCAGGCGCTCGCCGCCCGGCTACAGCTGATCTACCAGGACCTCAATCCCGCCTGGACCGCGCTCGACCTCGCGCCGGTGCGCGGCTACGTCTCGGACGGGCTCTTCGACTACTTGCAGTACTGGATCGTCGCCTACCAGCACCAGGGCCTGCGCAACGAGCTGCGCGACATGCGCCTGACGAAGTGGCAGGTGGTCAAGGTGGTCAGCGACCGGCATTTCGACGCGGTGACCTTCCGCATCTGGGCCAGCGGCCGCGACTCGACCGTCAGCCAGGCGACCGGCAAGGTGGTGGGCGGCAATCCCAACGCCGACCGCGACTACTCCGAGTACTGGACGCTGATCCGCGGCGCCGGCGTGCGCGGCGCCCCCCGCCTCGACAAGAGCTGCCCCAACTGCGGCGCGCCGCTCGAGGTGAGCATGGCCGGCAAGTGCAACCACTGCGACGCCAAGATCACCAGCGGCGAGTTCGATTGGGTGTTGAGCAAGATCGAGCAGGACGAGTCGTACTCCGGCTAGGGAGGATCGAGGGGTTGCGGGGGGCGTTCGTGGCGATCAGACTGGAGCGCGATTGGTGAAGTGGGCCAAGGTCATCGATAACGAGCGCTGCATCGGCTGCCACGCCTGCACCACCGCCTGTAAGTCCGAGAACGAGGTCCCGCTCGCGGTCACCCGCACCTACGTCAAGTACGTCGACGTCGGGGTCTTCCCCGAGGCCCGCCGCGCCTTCCAGGTGACGCGCTGCAACCAGTGCGACGACGCCCCCTGCACCGCCGCCTGTCCCACCGGCGCGATGTACCGGCGGCCCGACGGCATCGTCGATTTCGACAAGTCGATCTGCATCGGCTGCAAGGCGTGCATCGCCGCCTGTCCCTACGACGCCATCTTCATCAACCCCGAGGACCACTCGGCCGAGAAGTGCAACTTCTGCGCGCACCGCCTGGACGTCGGGCTCGAGCCGGCCTGCGTCGTCGTCTGCCCGACCCAGGCCATCCTGGTCGGCGACCTCGACGACCCCGCCTCGCAGGTGGCCCGCATCGTCCATCGCGAGCCAGTCATGGTGCGCCGCCCCGAGAAGGAGACGCGGCCGAAGCTGTTCTACCGCGGCGCCCACCAGGCGACCCTCGATCCGCTGGCCGCCCGCCGCCCTCCCGGCGGCCTGTTCTCGTGGAGCCAGCAGCTCGCCGGCGGCGAGCACGTGGTCTCCGGCCACCCGGGCGGCGCCAGGACGGGGAGCTCCTCGGCCGCCGCCATCCTGGCCTACGACGTCGCCCACGCCGCGCCCTGGGACTGGCGGGTGAGCCTCTACACCCTGACCAAGGGGATCGCCGCCGGCGTCTACCTGGTGGCCGTGCTGCTGATGGCGCTCGGCCGGCTGCGCGCCGCCAGCCCGGTGTGGCTCTTCGACGTGCCACTCGCCGCCGGCCTCTTCTTGGCCGCCACCGGTGCGCTGCTCATCTGGGACCTCGAGCACCCGTGGCGGTTCTTCATGATCTTCACCCGCCCGCAGTGGCGCAGCTGGCTGGTGCGGGGAGCGTTCCTCATCGGCGGCTACGGGTTGGTGCTGGCGCTGCACCTCGCCGCCGCCGCCACCGGCCGGCCGCAGCTGACGCGGTCGCTGATCTGGCTCGGCCTGCCGCTCGCCCTGCTGACCGCGGTCTATACCGCCTACCTCTTCGCCCAGGCCAGGGCGCGCGACCTGTGGCAGAACCCGCTGCTGCCGCCGCACTTCGCGGTGCAGGCCGCGCTCGCCGGCGCCGCGGCGCTGGTGCCGGCGGCTCTGCGGCACGGCGGCGGGCGGCTGCTGGCGCCGCTCGCCGGCAGCCTCGCGGCCGCCGCCGCGCTGCACCTCGCCCTGGTGCTCGGCGAGTGCACCCTGACCCACGGCACGGCGCACGCGCGGCTGGCCGTCCGGGAGATGCTGCGCGGCCGCTTCCGCGCCTGGTTCTGGGCCAGCATCGCGCTGGTCCTGGCTGCCGCGGCCCTCGCCTGGGAAGGCGCCGCGTCCGCCGCCGCCGCTTCGTCCACCGCCCTCGCGGTCGCCACCGCGGGGCACGCCGCCACCGCGGCGGCGGCCGGCGCCGGGCTGTTCTCCGCCGCCCTCTCCGAGGTCGTCGCCACGTTCGCCGCCGCGGCGGCGGCCATCCTGGCGCTGGCCGGCCTCTTCGCCTACGAGCACGCCTATGTCCAGGCGGGCCAGTCGGTGCCGCTGGCATGAGCCTCGCGGATCTGGCCCGGCGGGTGAGCGCGGCGCGGGCCGCGACCGAGGGGCGTGGCGAGACGTTCTACCCCGGGGCCAGCCGGGTCCACCTGGCGGCGTTCCCCTCCAAGGAGCGCTGGGACGACTGGGTGGAGCTCGACTCCCGGGCCTGGCCGCGGCGCGTCGAGCGGCGCTATCTCCTGGTGCCCACCACCTGTTTCAACTGCGAGTCCGCCTGCGGCCTGCTCGCCTACGTGGACCGCGACACCATGCAGATCCGCAAGTTCGAGGGCAACCCCGAGCATCCGGGCTCGCGCGGCCGCAACTGCGCCAAGGGTCCGGCCACTCTCAACCAGGTCACCGATCCGGACCGCATCCTCTATCCGCTGAAGCGCGCCGGGCGCCGCGGCGAGGGCCGCTGGGAGCGGGTGAGCTGGGACGAGGCCCTCGACGACCTCGCCGGGCGCATCCGCCGCGCCATCGTCGAGCGCCGCCAGGGCGAGATCATGTATCACGTCGGCAGGCCAGGCGAGGACGGCTTCACCGAGCGCGTCCTGGCCAGCTGGGGCGTG
>DATGHG010000515.1:0-29327 GCA_035308185.1 Thermoanaerobaculia bacterium
CCTACTGGACCGAGCAGCTGCGCGGTGCGCCGGCGCTCGTCTCCCTGCCGGCCGACCGCCCGCGGCCGGCGGCGCGGGCGGGGCGCGGCGCGCTGCTCCACGTGCCGCTGCCGCGCCGGCTGATCGCCGCCTGCCGCGCCCTCTGCCGGCGCGAGCAGGCGACCCTGTTCATGGCCATGCAGGCGGCCTTCGACGCTCTCTGCAGCCGCTGGAACGGCGAGCTCGACATGGTCACCGGCACCGGCCTCGCCAACCGCCGCCTGCGCGAGAGCGAGGGGATGCTGGGGATGGTCATCAACACCCTGGTGCTGCGCGTCGACCTGGCGGGCGACCCGCCGTTCAGCCGGCTGCTCGAACGCGTGCGGCGAGTCTGCATGGGGGCCTACGCGCACCAGGACCTCCCCTTCGACCGCCTGGTGGCGGCGCTCAAGCTGGAGCGGCACGCCGGCAGCAACCCGCTGTTCCAGCTCGTCTTCGCCTTCAACGACCCGCCGGAGCCCGCCCCGGAGCTGCCGGGGCTGCGCGTCACCAGCCTCGACGCGCACAACCTCTCGGCCAAGTTCGACGTCAACCTGCTGATCGCCCCGGCGACCGCCGGCGCCGCCGGGCGGGGCGGGGCGGCGGCGGACGACCTGGTGGCCCTGCTCGAATACGACACCGCGCTGTTCGACCCGCCGACCGTCCGCCGCCTGCTGGTCCACTTCGAGGTCCTGCTGGCCGCCGCGGCCGCCGCGCCGGAGACCCGGCTGGCCGCGCTGCCGCTGCTCGCCGCGGCGGAGCTGGCCCAGCTGCGGACCGAGTGGAACGACACGGCGGCTGCCTACCCGGCGGCCGCGGCGGTGCCGGCGCTGTTCGCCGGCTGGGCGGCGCGGCAGCCGGAGGCGGTGGCGCTGAGTTACCCGGACGGGGAGATCACCTATGGCGAGCTGGCCGGGCAGGCGCGGCGGCTCGCCCGCCGCCTGGCGCGGCTGGGGACCGGCAGAGGGGACCGGGTGGCGTTCTGCCTGCATCGCTCCGCGGCACTGCCGGCCGTGCTCCTCGGTGTGCTCGAGGCCGGCGCCGCCTATGTGCCGCTGGACCCCGGCTACCCGCGGGAGCGGCTGCGCTGGCTGCTCGCCGACACCGGGGCCCGGGTGGTGGTGACCACCGCGGAGCTGGCGCCGCTGCTGCCCGAGGGGTCGCCGCCCACCGTCCTGCTGGACCGCGATCCGGCGGTCCTGCTGGACCGCAATTCGACACCGCGGGGCGCTGCCGCGCCGCCACCCCCGCCGCCGGGCGGCATGCCGGCCAGGACCGCCGCCCTGACCGGCGACGACCTCGCCTACGTGCTCCACACCTCGGGCTCGACCGGCCGCCCCAAGGGGACCGCGGTGCCCCACCGGGCGATCCTCCGCCTGGTGCTCGGCACCGACTACGTGCGCCTGGGCCCGGACGACCGGGTGGCGCAGGCGGCCACGGCGACCTTCGACGCGGCGACCTTCGAGATCTGGGGCGCGCTGCTCAACGGCGCCGCCGTCGTCGGGGTCGCCAAGGAGGTCGCGCTCACCCCGGCCACGCTCGCGGCGGAGCTGGCGGCGCGCGCGGTCACCACCCTCTTCCTCACCACCGCGCTCTTCGATCAGATCGCGCTGGCCGCCCCTGGCGCCTTCGCGCCGCTCGCCCAGCTGCTGTTCGGCGGCGAGCTCGCCAACCCCGACCGGGTCCGCGCGGTGCTGGCGGCGGGAGCGCCCGGGCGGCTGCTGCACGTCTACGGGCCGACCGAGAACACCACCTTCACCTCCTGGACGGCGGTGGCGCCGCCGGCGCCGGGAGCCGCTTCGGTGCCGATCGGGCGGCCGCTCGCCAACACCCGCATCCACCTGCTCGATCCGCAGCTGGCGCCGGTGCCGATCGGCGTGCCGGGCGAGCTCTACGCCGCCGGCGACGGCGTGGCGCAGGGCTACTGGCAGAGCCCCGGTGCGACCGCGGCCGCCTTCCTGCCTGACCCGTGGAGCGGCGAGCCCGGGGCGCGGATGTACCGCACCGGCGACCGCGTGCGGCTGCTGCCGGACGGGCGGGTCGACTTCCTCGGCAGGCTCGACCACCAGGTCAAGATCCGCGGTTTCCGCATCGAGCCAGGAGAGGTCGAGGCGGTGCTCGCCGCCCACCCGGCGGTCGGGCGCGCCGCGGTGGTGGTGCGCGAGGAGGCGCCTGGCGACCGGCGCCTGGTGGCCTACGTCGTGCCTCGCGCGGCCGCGGCGGCGGCTGCCGCGGGGGGCGCCGAGACCGCGGCGGCGGGTGACGATCTCGCCGCGCTGCTGCTCGGCCACCTGCGCGAGCGGCTCCCCGAATACCTGATCCCCTGGCGGCTGATGGCGCTCGACGCCCTGCCGCTGACCGCGAGCGGCAAGCTGGACCGCCGGGCCCTGCCCGATCCCGACTTCCCGGCGGCCGGCGCCGCCGGCGCCGCGGGAGCCAACGGCGGCGCCGCCGAGACGCCCGAGACGCCGACCGAGCGGGAGGTGGCGGCGGTCTGGCGCGAGGTGCTGTCGCGGCCGCGGATCGGACGCGACGAGAACTTCTTCGAGCTGGGCGGCCACTCGCTGCTCGCCACCCAGGTGGTGTCGCGGCTCGCCGGCAGGTTCCGGGTGCCGCTGCCGCTGCGCAGCGTCTTCGATCATCCGACGATCTCCGGCGTCGCGCAGCTGGTCGACGACCTGGTGCTCGAAGCGGCCCGGCCGGAGCGGCTGGAGCTGCTGCTCGGGGAGATGGACAGCCTCTCGGAGGCCGAGATCGAGGCCTTGCTCGACGGCGGACCGAGCCAGGGCGGAGCGGGGCTTGACTGAAGGCACCGGCGCGCCGGCACCCGGCCTCGCGGCCCGCCTCGCCGAGCTCTCGCCGGCCCGGCGCCGGCTGCTGCTGAGCCGGCTGCGGCTCGAACCGGAGGCCGCGAGCGCGGCTGCCGCGGCGCCGGCGGCGGGCCGGCCGCCGCTGCCGCGCCGGGACCCGGGGGCCGACCCGCCGCTTTCGTTCGCCCAGCAGCGCCTCTGGTTCGTCAGCCAGCTCGTCCCCGGCAGCCCGGCCTACAACGTCCCCGGCGCCGTGCGCCTGTCCGGCCGCCTGGACCGCGCGGCGCTGGCGGGCGCGCTGACCGAGGTGGTGCGCCGCCACGAGGTGCTGCGCACCCGCCTCGGCCTGGCGGCAGGACAGGTGGTGCAGAGGATCGCCGCCGCCGCCCCCGTGCCGCTGCCGCTGCTCGATCTCGGCGCCCTTGCCGCCACCGCCGGCGCCGCTGAACGGCGCCTACCCGACATCGCCGAGCGGCGCCAGCCCGACACCGCTGAACGGCGCCAGCCCGACACCGCCGCGCGGCGCCTGCTCGACGCCACGGTCGAGCGCGAGAGCTGCCGCCCTTTCGATCTCGCCCGCGGTCCGCTGCTGCGCGCCCTGCTGGTGCGCCTGGAGCCGGCGGAGCATGTGCTGGTGCTCACCCTCCATCACATCGCCGCCGACGGCTGGTCGATCGGCGTGCTGCTGCGGGAGTTGGCGGCGCTCTATGGCGCGGCGGCCGCGGGGCGGGTCTCGCCGCTGCCGGAGCTGCGCATCCAGTACGCCGATTTCGCGGTCTGGCAGCGGCAGCGGCTGGCCGGCCCGGTGCTGGCAGAGCAGCTCGCCTACTGGCGCCGCCAGCTCGGCGGCTGCCCGCCGCTGGTCCTGCCGACCGACCGGCCGCATCCGCCGGTATGGAGCTCCCGCGGCGCCCACCTGGCCTTCTCCCTCGGCCCGCTGGCCCGCCAGGCCGCCGCCTTCGGCCGCGGCCGCGATGCCACCCTGTTCATGACCCTGCAGACGGCGCTGGCGGCGCTGCTCTCCCGCCACAGCGGCCAGCTCGACCTGGCCGTCGGCATGCCGATCGCCAACCGCACCCATCCCGAGATCGAGGGCCTGATCGGCTTCTTCATCAACACCCTGGTGCTGCGGCTCGATCTCTCCGGCGACCCGTCCTTCGGCGAGCTCGCGGCGCGGGTCAAGGAGACGGCGCTCGCCGCCTACGCCAACCAGGAGGTCCCCTTCGAGAAGCTGGTCGAGGAGCTGCAACCCGAACGCGACGCCAGCCGCAACCCGCTCTTCCAGGTCCTCTTCCAGGTCCACAACCAGCCGCCGGCGGCGGTGGCGCTGCCCGGGCTGACCCTGTCGCCGGTCGCCGTGCCGATGCGCTTCGCCAAGTTCGACCTGGTGCTCGACGTCTTCGAGCGGGCCGGCGGCGACGGCGACGAGAGCCGGCAGGGAGAAGGGCACGACGGCACCTGGACCTACGCCACCGACCTGTTCGACCGGACGACCGTCGAGCGGCTGGCGGGGCACTTCATGGTCCTGCTGGGCGCCGCCCTGGCCGAGCCCGACCGGCGGTGGAGCGAGCTGCCGCTGTTGACCGCCGCGGAGCGCCACGCCCTCCTCGTCGAGTGGAACGGCGGCGGCGAGGCCGCGGCCGGCGACCTGGTCTCGCGCTTCGCCCGCCAGGTCGCCGCCACTCCCGCGGCGGTGGCGGTCGAAGGGGAGGCGGCCGCCGGCGGCTGGGAGCAGCTCTCCTACGCCGAGCTCGAGGCGCGCGCCAACCGGCTGGCGCGCTACCTGCGGCGGCTGGGTGCCGCGGAAGGGGAGCTGGTCGCGCTGCTGCTGCCGCGCGGCACGGCGCTGGTGGTGGCGGTGCTCGCGGTGCTGAAGGCCGGCGCCGCCTACCTGCCGCTCGATCCGGCCTACCCGGAGGAGCGGCTGCGCCTGATCCTGGACGACAGCGGCGCGCGGCTCCTGCTGACCGGCAGCGAGCCGGCCGGGCACCTCGCCGCCGCGGCTGCCGGCGGCTGCCGGCTGGTGAGCCTGGACCGCGAGGCGGCGCGGATCGCGGTGGAAAAGGCGGCTCCCATCTCCTCCGGGCCGCGTCCCGGCAGTCTCGCCTACGTCATCTACACCTCGGGCTCGACCGGCCGCCCCAAGGGGGTGCTGGTCGCCCACGCGCAGGTGGCGCGGCTCCATGACGCCACCGCACCCCGCTTCGGCTTCGGCCCGGCCGACGTCTGGACCCTCTTCCACTCCGCCGCCTTCGACTTCTCGGTGTGGGAGATGTGGGGGGCGTTGCTGCACGGCGGCCGCCTGGTGGTGGTTCCCTTCGCGGTCAGCCGCTCGCCGGCCGAGCTTTGCCGGCTGCTCGCCGAGCGGCGGGTGACGGTGCTCAACCAGACGCCTTCCGCCTTCCGGCAGCTGCTCGGCGCGGCAACCGCCGTCACCGCCGGCGCCCTGGCCCTGCGCTGGATCGTCTTCGGGGGCGAGGCGCTGGACCCGCGCGACGTCGAGGCCTGGTGGCGGCTCCGGGGCGGGGCGCCGACGGCCCTTGCCGACATGTACGGGATCACCGAGATCACGGTGCACGCCACCTTCCGGCGCCTGTCCCCAGCCGCGGCCGGCGACCGCGCCGGCGCCATCGGGCTGCCGCTGCCCGACCTGCAGGTCCACGTGGTGGGGCGGGCGGCGGCGGGTCCCGAGCTGGCGCCGATCGGCGCGCCGGGGGAGCTCTGGGTGGGAGGCGCGGGAGTGGCCCTCGGTTATCTCGGACGCCCGGCGCTGACCGCCGAGCGCTTCGTCCCCGACCCCTGGGGCGGGATCGCCGGCGGGCGCCTCTACCGCTCGGGCGACCTCGGCCGGCGGCGTCGCGACGGCGACCTCGAGTACCTGGGGCGGATCGACCATCAGGTCAAGCTGCGCGGCTACCGCATCGAGCTGGGGGAGATCGAGGCGGCGCTCGCCGTCCATCCGGCGATCCGGGAGGTCGCGGTCACCCTGGCCGGCGAGCGCGCCGACGAGCGGCGCCTGGTGGCCCTGCTGGTGCTGGCGCCGGGCGAGGAGGAGCCGCGGCTCGGCGAGCTGCGGGCGCTGGCCGCCGCGCGGCTTCCCGACTACATGGTGCCGGCCGCCTTCTTGCCGGTGCCGGCACTGCCCGCGACACCGAGCGGCAAGCTCGATCGCGCCGCCCTCGCCGATCTGGCGACCGGGGAGGGTCCGGGGCCTCTGGCGCGGCCGGCGGAGGAGGCGCGGCGGCCGCCGCGGCATGCGCTCGAGTCCCTGATCGCCATCGCCTTCGCCGTGGTGCTGCGGTTGCAGCGGGTGGGGCTCGACGACGACTTCTTCGAGCTCGGCGGCGACTCGATCAAGGCGGCGATCCTCGCCAACCGCCTGCAGGACGAGCTGGGCGAGCCGGTGCCGGTGGTGGCCGTCTTCCAGGCGCCGAGCCCGGCGGCGCTGGCGGGCGCCCTCGGCAGCCGGTCGCCGGCGGCGGCGCGGCTGGCGGCGCTGCCGGTGCCGGACGCGGCGGCGCCGGCCGGCGCCGCGGGCGCTGTCGGCGCCCTGCCGCCGATCCCGGTCGCGCCCGCGGCGGCCGAGGCGCCGCTCTCCTTCGCCCAGGAGCGGTTGTGGTTCCTCGACCAGCTCGACCCGGGCCTGCCGGCCTACAACCTGCCGCTCGCCGTCGCGCTGACCGGCAGGCTGCGGGTGGGGGCGCTCGCCCGCGCCCTGGGCGAGGTGGTGCGCCGTCATGCCGTGCTGCGCACCACCTTCGGCAACCGGCAGGGGCTGCCGGTGCAGGTGATCGCACCGGCGGCGGCCGCCGCGCCGCTGCCGGTCGTCGATCTCTCGCCGCTGCCGGCGGTTGCCGGCGGCGCCGTGGCCCGCGTCCTGCTGGCGGCGGCGGCGCGGCAGACCTTCGACCTCGCCCGCGGGCCGCTGGTCCGCTGCGGCCTGCTGCGCCTCGCGGCCGAGAGCCACTGGCTGCTGGTCAACCTGCACCACGTCGTCGCCGACGGCTGGTCGCTGACCCTGCTGGTACGGGAGCTCTCGGCGCTCTACGACGCCGGCGAGGCGGGCGGCGCGGCGGCGCTGCCCGAGCTGCCGCTGCAATACGCCGACTTCGCCCGCTGGCAGCGCGGGTACCTGACCGGCGACCTGCTGGCCGCCGAGGTCGCCCACTGGCGCCAGCGCCTGGCCGGCCTCGAGCCGCTCGCGCTCCCCACCGACCGGCCGCGCGGCGTGGCGCCCAGCCGCCGCAGTGGCCACCATCGCCTCGCCCTTCCCGGCGCGCTCTACGAGCAGCTGCGCCGCTTCGGGCAGGAGCGCGCCGCCACCCTGTTCATGACCCTGCTCGCCGGCTTCGTCGTCGTGCTCCACCGCTGGACGGGACAGGGTTCGATCGTGGTCGGCTCGCCGGTCGCCAACCGCACCCGCCGCGAGCTCGAGGGGCTGATCGGCTTCTTCGTCAACATGCTGGTGCTGTCGGTCGACTGCGGCGGCGGCGAGCTGCCGTTCTCGCGGCTGCTGGAGCGGGTGCGGGAGGCGGCGCTGGCCGCCTATGCCCATCAGGAGGTGCCGTTCGAAAAGCTGGTCGGCGAGCTCGAGCCGCGGCGCGAGCGGAACCGCAACCCGCTGTTCGACGTCGTCTTCCATGTCCGCGACCTGCCGGGGGAGCCACCGCGCCTCGGCGAGCTGGCGATCGCGCCGGTCGCCACCGCCCAGGGGGCGCCCAAGTTCGACCTGAACCTGTCGGTCGGCACCGGCGCCGCCGACCCGGATGCCTGGCTGGAGGTGGACGCCGAGCTCTTCGACGGGGCGACCGCGCTGCGCCTGCTGGGTCACCTGGGGGAAGTGCTGACGAGCCTGGCCGCGGCCGCCCGGGATGCGGCCGACCCGCGCCTGGGCGAGCTGCCGCTGCTTTCGGCGGCGGAGCGGGCGGCGGTCGGCCGCGAGTGGAACGACACCGCCGCGGCCTATCCCGAGCAGACGCTCGACCGGCTGTTCGCGGCGCGGGCGGGCGAGGCGCCCGAGGCGGTCGCGGTGGTGCGCGGCGCCGAGGTGGTGCGCTACGGCGAGCTCGATCGCCGGGCCAACCGCCTGGCGCACCGCCTGCGCGCCCTGGGAGTGGGGCCGGAGGTGCTGGTCGGGGTGTGCGGCGAGCGGTCCACGGCGCTGGTGGCGGGCCTGATCGCCATCCTCAAGGCAGGGGGGGCCTATCTGCCGCTCGACCCCGAGGCGCCGCCGGAGAGGCTGGCCCGCCTGCTGGCAGCGGTGGGAGCGCCGGTGCTGCTCTGCGGCGAGGAGATGGCCGGCAGGCTGCCGGCGCTGCCGCCGGGGGTCGCCGTGCTGTGGCTCGGCGAGGCTCTCGCCGCTCCCGGTCCGGACCGGCCGCCGGCCGCCGGCACGGCACCCGACAACCTGGCCCATGTGCTGTTCACCTCCGGTTCGACCGGCGAGCCCAAGGCGGTCGGGCTCGCCCACCGGCCGGTGGTGCGGCTGGTCTGCAACACCGGCTTTGCCCGCTTCGGCCCTTGCCAGGTGCAGATCCTGCACTCGCCGCTGGCTTTCGACGCCGCGACCATGGAGCTGTGGGGCAGCCTCGTCCATGGCGGCATGATCGTCCTGCCGGTCGCCGCCCGGCCTTCGCTCGCGGAGCTCGCCGCCACCGTCGCGCGCCACCGGGTGAGCAGCCTGTGGCTGACCGCGGCCCTGTTCAAGGTCATGGTCCAGGAGCACCTCGCGAGCCTTGCCGGCGTCGGCCAGCTGCTGGCCGGCGGCGACGTGCTGCCGCCCGCCGAGGTGCGCCAGGCGCTGCAGATCCTGCGCGGCACGGTGCTGATCAACGGCTACGGACCCACCGAGGACAGCACTTTCACCTGCTGCCACCGCATGCACCACGCCGAGGAGCTGGCGGCTGGCGGCCCGGTGCCGATCGGGCGGCCGATCGCCAACACCCGAGTCCAGGTCCTGGACCGCGGGCTGCGGCCGGTGCCGGTCGGGGTGGAAGGGGAGCTCTACGCCGCCGGCGACGGCCTGGCGCGCGGCTATCTGGGGCAACCGGCGCTGACCGCCGAGCGCTTCGTCCCCGACCCGCATGGCGCCCCCGGGCAGCGGCTGTACCGCACCGGCGATCGGGTGCGCTGGCGCGCCGACGGCACCCTCGACTTCCGCGGACGACTGGACGACCAGGTGAAGATCCGCGGCTTCCGCGTCGAGCCGCGGGAGATCGAGGCGGTGCTCGGCCGCCATCCCGCGGTGGCCCACGCGGTGGTGCTGGCCGTCGCCGCCGCGACCGGCGAGAAGCGCCTGGAGGCCTATGTCGCGCCGCGCCCCGGGGAAGCCGCCGGCGCCTCCCTGGACGCCGAGACGCTGCGGGACTTCCTGCGCGGGCAGGTGCCCTCCTACATGGTGCCGGTGCGCTGCGTCGTGCTCGCCAGCCTGCCGCGCACCGGCAGCGGCAAGATCGACCGGCGGGCCCTGCCGGGGCTGGCCGCCGGCGACCTCGAGACGGCCGCCGGCCGGCCGCCGTTCGTGGCGCCCGAGGGGGAGATCGAGGAGACCCTGGCCGCTCTCTGGCAGGAGCTGCTGGCGGTGGCGCGGGTCGGCGCCAGCGACGATTTCTTCGCGCTCGGCGGCCACTCGCTGCTCGCCACCCAGCTCACCTCCCGGCTGTCTCCGCGGCTCGGGCGCGAAGTGCCGCTGCGGCTGGTCTTCGAGGCGCCGGTGCTGAGGGACCTGGCCGCGGCGATCGCGGCGGAGGAGGCGGCGCCGCCGCCGGCCGCGGGCACGCCGCCGGTGCCGGCCGCGGCGGCAACGATCCCACGGGCGGCGGGCCCTGCCGCCGGCGAGCTCGACGAGCTGCTGGCCGACCTCGACCGGCTCACCGACGAAGAGGCGAGGCGGCTCCTCGCCGAGGAAGCGGCGGAGCCGGCGGCGGGAGCCGGCGGGTGAGCGAGCGCGTCGCCACGGTGGAGGGCCTGTCGCCGGAAAAGCAGGCGCTCCTGGCCCGGCGCCTGCGCGAGCGCGCCGCCGATCCCGATGCCCGCCCGCTGTCGTTCGCCCAGGAGCGGCTCTGGTTCCTCGACCGCCTGACCCCGGGTAGCACCGCCTATAACCTGACCGCGGTGGTGCGCATGCGCGGCCGGCTGGACGTCCGGGCGCTGGCCGCCAGCCTGCTCGAGGTGGTGCGCCGGCACGAGGCGCTGCGCACCCGCTTCCCGGCGCTGAGCGGCCGGCCGGTGCAATGGGTGGGCAGGCCGGCGCTGCCGCTGCCGCTCTGCGACCTCGGCGCGCTGCCCGGCGAGCGCCGCCAGGCCGCGGCCAGGGACCAGGCGGTCGCCGCCAACCTGCGCCCCTTCGACCTGGCGGCCGGGCCGCCGTTGCGCGCCCTGCTCGTGGTGCTGCGGCCGGACGAGCACCTGCTGGCGCTCACCCTGCACCACATCGTCTCGGACGGCTGGTCGGTGGGGGTGCTGGTGGGCGAGGTGGCGGCGCTCTACGACGCGCTGGCCGCCGGCCGCCGGCCGGACCTGCCGGCGCTCCCCATCCAGTACGTCGATTTCGCCCGCTGGCAGCGGCGCGCGCTGGCCGGCGAGGCGCTGGGCCGCCAGCTGGCCTACTGGCGCCGGCAGCTCGCCGGCGCGCCGCCGGTGCTCGAGCTGCCGGCCGACCGGCGCCGGCCGGCGGTGGCGCGCTTCGCCGGCGCCCGCCGCCGGTTCGACCTGCCGCCGGCGGCCACCGGCCGGCTGAGGCGGCGAGCCCAGGAGCAGGGGGCGACCCTGTTCATGGCGCTGCTCGCCGGCCTGGTGGCGCTGCTGCGCCGGGTCACCGGCCAGGATGACCTGGTCGTCGGATCGGTGGTCGCCAATCGCAACCGCGCCGAGATCGAGGGGCTGATCGGCTTCTTCGTCAACGCCCTGGTGCTGCGCACCGACGCCTCGGGGGAACCTTCCTTCGGCGAGCTGCTGCGGCGGGTGCGGGAGGTGGCGCTCGGCGCCTTCGCCCATCAGGACCTGCCGTTCGAGAAGCTGGTCTCCGAGCTTCGCCCCGAGCGCGGCGCCAGCCACAACCCGCTGTTCCAGGTCGCCTTCGTGCTGCAGAACACGCCGCTGCCGCCGTTCGAGCTGGCCGGGTTGACCCTCGAGCTGCTCGAGACGCCGGTCCAGGCCGCGATCTTCGACCTGAAGCTCGAGGTCTGGGAGACGGCGGACGGGGGCGTGCGGGGGAACCTCCAGTACGACCGCGACCTGTTCGACGGCGCCACCGCCGCCCGCCTGACCGGCCAGCTCGAAAGGCTGATGGGCGATGCGGCGGCGCATCCGGAAAGGCCGCTGAGCGAGCTGGCGCTGCTCGGCGGCGCCGAGCGGCACCAGCTGCTGCGCGAATGGAACGGTCAGGCGCCGCCGGTCGCCGGAGCGGCAGCGGGGCCAGGGGCGCCGCGGGACGGTGGGAGCCTGGCGGCCGCGGACAGCCTGGTGGCGCGCCTGCGGCGGCAGGCCGCGGCGCGGCCCGGGGCGACGGCGGTGGTCTACGAGCAGGCGGAGCTCACCTACGGCGATCTCTGGGCGCGGTCGCGCCGGCTGGCGCGGCGGCTGCGGGGCCTGGGGGTGGCGGACGGGGAGAGGGTGGGAGTCTGGATCGAGCGCTCGCCCGAGCTGGTGGTGGCGATCCTGGGAGTGCTCGCGGCCGGCGCCGCCTACGTGCCGCTGGATCCCGACTACCCCGAAGACCGGCTGCGCTTCATGCTGGCCGATGCGGCGGTGGCGCGGGTGGTGAGCGCCGGCGCGCTCGCGGCCGGCTGGCGGGAGCGGCTGGGCGGCGGCGGCGACGGCCGGCCGCTCGAGTTGGTGCGGGTCGACGAGGACGAGGCGGCGCCGGCGGCCGGCGGCCCCGGGTTCGCGGGTCGCGGCGCCGAGCCGTGGGATGGCGGTCCGGTGGCGGCGGATCGAGGCCGGGAGGCGGCGGGTGCGGGCGGCGAGCCGGCGGCCGCAGGCCCGGCGGCGGCGGAGCCCTGGGAACGGTTGCGGCCCGGGAGCGCCGCCTACGTCATCTACACCTCGGGCTCGACCGGGGTGCCCAAGGGGGTGGTGGTGCCGCACGGCGCGGTGCTGCGCCTGTTCGCGGCGACCGCCCCCTGGTTCGAGTTCGGCGCCGAGGACGTCTGGACGCTCTTCCATTCCTGCGCCTTCGACTTCTCGGTCTGGGAGTTGTGGGGGGCGCTGCTGCACGGCGGCCGGCTGGTGGTCGTGCCGTACTGGGTGAGCCGGTCGCCGGAGGCGTTCTGGTGGCTGCTGGCCGAGGCGGGGGTGACGGTGCTCAACCAGACGCCGTCGGCGTTCCGCCAGCTGCTCGCGGTGGCGCTGGCGGGCGGCGGCACCCTGCCGCTGCTGCGCCGGGTGATCTTCGGCGGCGAGGCCCTCGACCTCGCCTCCGTGGCCAGCTGGTGGGAGGAGGGCGGGCAGCAGGCGGCGCTGGTCAACATGTACGGCATCACCGAGACCACGGTGCACGTCACCCACCGACCGATCGGCCCGGCCGACCTGGGGAAGGGCAACCGGATCGGGGTGCCGATCCCGGATCTCAGGGTCTACGTCGCCGGCCGCGCCGGCGAGCTGGCGCCGATCGGCGTGGCGGGCGAGCTGCGGGTGGGCGGCGCGGGGGTGGCCTGGGGCTATCTGGGCCGGCCGGCGCTGACCGCCGAAAGGTTCGTGCCCGACCCGTGGAGCGGGGCGCCAGGAGGGCGCCTCTACCGCTCGGGCGACCTGGCGCGCTGGGTCGCCGCCGGCGAGCTCGAATACCTGGGAAGGATCGACCACCAGGTCAAGATCCGCGGCTACCGCATCGAGCCGGGAGAGATCGAGGCGGCGCTCGCCGCCCACCCGGAGGTGCGCGCGGCGGTGGTGACGGCGCGCGAGGGGGAAGACGGGGACCGCCGGCTGGTGGCCTACGTGGTGCCGGCGGCGCCGCCGCCGGAATCCGACCGGGCGGCAACACCGACGGCGAGCGCGGTAGCCGAGACCCCGGCGCCGGACGCGGCGGTGGCTGCCGGGCTGGCGGCGGCGCTGCGGCGGCATCTCGAGGTCCGCCTCCCCTCCTACATGGTGCCGGCGGCCTTCGTGCTGCTCGAAGGCCTGCCGGTCACCCCCCAGGGCAAGCTCGACCGGCGGGCCCTGCCGGCGCCGGAGGGGGCGGCGCTGGCCGCCGCCGAGTACGTGGCGCCGCGCACCTGGGTGGAAGCGACGCTGGCGCGGATCTGGGCGGAGATGCTGCGGCTCGACCGGATCGGCGCGACCGACGACTTCTTCCGCCTGGGGGGCCATTCGCTGCTGGCGACCCAGGTCGTCTCGCAAGTGCGCGAGGTGCTGGGAGTGGAGCTGCCGCTGAGGGTGCTGTTCGAGCTGCCGCAGCTGGCGGGGCTCGCCGCGGCGGTCGAAAAGCTGCGCGCCGAGAAGGGGCTCGCGGCGCGGCCGGCGCCGCCGCTGGTGCGGGTGGCGAGGCGCGAGGGGTTGCCGCTCTCCTTCGGCCAGGAGCGGCTCTGGTTCCTCGACCGGCTCTCCCCGGGAGGCGCGGCCTACAACGAGGCCCTCGAGGTGCATCTCCACGGCGAGCTGGCGGTGGCGGCGCTCGAACGGGCCCTGCTCGAGATCGTGGCGCGGCACGAGGCGCTGCGCACCGTCTTCCCGGAGGTCGGCGGGCGCCCGGTGCAGCGGATCGAGGAGCGCTCGCTCGCCGGCCTGCCGGTGGCCGACCTGCGGGCGCTGCCGGCCGCCGCCCGGGAGCGTGAGCTGGCCAGGGTGCGCGCCGGGCAGCGCTCGCGGGGCTTCGCGCTCGCGCAGGGGCCGCTGGTCCGCTTCTGCCTGGCGGCGGTGGGGGAACGCGACCATCTGCTGCTCGCCACCCTCCACCACATCGTCTTCGACGGCTGGTCGATCGGGCTGTTGCTGCGCGAGATCGCGCTGCTCTACGGGGCGTTCGCGGCGGGACGGCCGTCGCCGTTGCCAGAGCTGCCGGTGCAATACGCCGACTTCGCGTCCTGGCAGCGCGAATGGCTGGACAGCGAGGCGCTGGCGGGCGAGATCGCCTACTGGCGGCAGCGTCTGGCCGGGCTGGCCGCGCTCGAGCTGCCGGCCGACCGGCAGCGGCCGGCGGTGCGGCGGTTCCACGGTGGGCGCCGGCGGCTGCGCCTTCCCGCCGCCGTGGTCGCCGCGCTCCGCGCCCTGGGCCAGGCGCACGCGGCCACGCTCTTCATGACCCTGCTGGCGGGGTTCCAGGCGTTGCTGGGGAGGCTCTCCGGACAGGACGACGTGGCCGTCGGCTCGCCCACCGCCAGCCGCGACCGGGCGGCGACCGAGGGCCTCATCGGCTTCTTCGTCAACATGCTGGTGCTGCGCGCCGACCTCGCCGGCGATCCGCCGTGGGAGCGGCTGCTCGACCAGGTGCGGGAGACCGCGCTGGCCGCCTACGCCCACCAGCACCTGCCGTTCGAGAAGCTGGTCGAGGAGCTGCGGCCGCAGCGCGACCTGTCGCGCAACCCGCTCTTCGCCGTCTCCTTCCAGGTGTTCAGCCCGCCGCCGGCGCCGCCGCGCCTCGCCGGGCTCGAGATGTCGCTGCCGGCGGCCGCCGCCGAGGAGTCGGTCAAGTTCGATCTCGACGTCTCGCTGGTCGAGGGCGACCCCGCCGACGACCTGGAGGGGTTGCTGCTCTACGATCGCGACCTGTTCGAGGAGGCGACGGCCGAGCGCATCGCCCGCCAGCTGCCGCGGCTGCTGGCGGGGGCGGCCGCCAACCCCGGCCGGCGGCTGTCGGAGCTGCCGCTGCTGGCCGCGGCCGAGCGCTTCCAGCTGCTGGTGGAATGGAACGACACCGCCAGTCGCTATCCCCGCGACAGCTCGGTCGGCGAGCTGTTCGCCGCGGCGGCGCGGCGAGCGCCGGACGCGGTCGCCGTGGTGCAGGGACCGCTGGCCGTCACCTATGGCCGGCTCGACCGGCTGGCCAACCGGCTGGCCCGCCGGCTGCGCGCGCTGGGGGTGGGGCCGGAGGAGCGGGTGGCGCTCTGCTGCGAACGCAGCCCCGGCCTGGTGGCGGCGCTGGCCGGCATTCTCGCGGCCGGCGGCGCCTACGTCCCCCTGGAACCGTCCCACCCGCCGGCGCGCCTGGCCCGGCTGCTCGCCGACGCCCGGCCGCGGGCGGTGGTCGCGGGCTCTGCCGCGCTGGCGGCGGCGCTGCCGCCGGGAGACTGGCCGGTGGTGGTGCTGGGAGACGGCGAGGCCGGGCCGGACGGCCCGCCGCCGCCGGTGCCGGGAGCCGCGGCGGCCACGGTGGCCACGGTGGCCATGGCGGCTACGGTGGCAGCCGGCAACCTCGCCTACGTCCTCTACACCTCGGGCACCACCGGCGAGCCCAAGGGGGTGGCGGTGGTGCACCGCGGGGTGGTCCGGCTGGTGATGGGCAGCGGCTTCGCCCGTTTCGGGCCGGCAGAGGTCTTCCTGCTGCTGTCGCCGGTCGGTTTCGACGCCTCGACGCTCGAGCTCTGGGGGTGCCTGCTCCACGGCGGCCGGCTGGTGCTTCCAGAGGCCGCCCGGCCGTCCCTCGCCGAGCTCGGCCGCACTCTCGTCGAGCACGGGGTCACCACCCTCTGGCTGACCGCGGCGCTGTTCGAGCAGATGGCGGCCGAGCGCCCCGGCGACCTGGCCGGCGTCCGCCAGCTGCTCGCCGGCGGCGACGTGCTGCCACCGGACCGGGTGCGTCACCTGCTCGGCGCCGCCGGCGGCCCGCTGCTGATCAACGGCTACGGTCCGACCGAGAACACGACCTTCACCAGCTGCCACGCCATGCGGCGCCCGGACGACCTGCCGGCGGGGCGGCCGGTGCCGATCGGCACCCCGGTGGCCAACAGCCGGGTCTACGTGCTCGACGCCTCCCTGCGGCCGGTGCCGCTGGGAGTGCCGGGCGAGCTCTGCGCCGCCGGGGACGGCCTGGCGCGCGGCTACTTCGGGCAGCCGGCGCCGACCGCGGCGAGCTTCCTCCCCGACCCGCACGGCGGCTTCGGGGAGCGGCTCTACCGCACCGGCGACCGGGCGCGCTGGCTGGACGGCGGCGTGCTCGAGTTCCTCGGGCGCCGCGATCACCAGGTCAAGATCCGCGGTTTCCGGATCGAGCCCGGCGAGGTCGAGGCCGCGCTCGCCCGCCATCCGCGGGTGCGCCAGGCGGCGGTGCTGGCGGCGGGCGGCGGCGGCGCGGCGCTCGGCGAGCGCCGGCTGGTCGCCTACGTGGCGGCGGCGGGGGGTGCGCAGGAGGGAGCGGCGGCGGGAATCGCGGCGGCGGGCGCCGTGTCCGCGGCGGAGCTGCGCCGCTTCCTCGCCGAGCGGCTTCCCCCCTACATGGTGCCGGCGCGCTTCGTCCTGCTGCCGGCGCTGCCGCTGACCGCCAGCGGCAAGCTCGACCGGCAGGCGCTGGCCGCGCTCGCCCCCGGTCCCCCCGGGCCGGGCGACTCCCCCCTGGTGGCACCGCGCGGCCCGTTCGAGGAAATGCTTGCGGCGCTCTGGGAGGAGCTGCTCGCGGCCGGGCCGGTCGGCGCTCACGACGACTTCTTCGCCCTGGGCGGCCATTCGCTGCTCGCCACCAGGCTGGTGTCGCGGCTGCGCGCCGACCTGGGTATCGACCTCGGGCTGCGCACCGTCTTCGAGTCGCCCACCCTGGCCGAGATGGCCCGCGAGGTGGCCCGGGCGATGGCGGGAGACGCTCCGGCCGCCGAGCCGCCGCTGCTGCCGGCGCCTGCCGCCGCCGGCAGGCCGGCCGACGGACCGCTCTCCTTTGCCCAGGAGAGGCTCTGGTTCCTCGATCAGCTCGCTCCGGGCAATCCGTTCTACAACGTGCCGGCGGCGGTCTGGATGAGCGGCCGCCTGGCGGTCGGGGCCCTGGCCGGCGCCCTGCTCGCGGTCGTCCATCGCCACCAGGCGCTGCGCACGGTCTTCCCCGCCGTCGGCGGGCGGCCGGCGCAGCGGTTGGCGGCGGCCGCCCTGCCGCTGCCGGTCGTCGATCTGATGCGCCTGCCCCAGGCGGTGGCGGCGCGCGCCGCGGACCGGCTGGCGGTCGCGGAGGCGGGGCGCCCGTTCGATCTCACCGCGGGACCAGTGGTCAGGGCCCGCCTGGTCGCCACCCGCGCCGACGAGCACCTGCTGCTCCTCACCCTCCACCACGTCGTCGCGGACGGCTGGTCGGTGGGGGTGCTGGTGCACGAGGTGGCGGCGCTCTACGCGGCGCTGGCCGCCGGGCGGCAGCCGGCGCTGCCGGAGCTTCCCATCCAGTACGGCGACTTCGCCCGCTGGCAGCGGCGGTGGTTGCAGGGCGAGGTCTGGGAGCGGCAGCTCGGCTACTGGAAGGAGAAGCTCGGCGGCCCGCTGCCGGCGCTCGAGCTGCCGGCCGACCGGCGGCGGCCGGCGGTGCAGCGCTTCCGCGGCGCGCGCCTGCCGGTGGCGCTGCCGGCGGCGGCGGCGGCGCGGTTGCGGCAGGTGGCGCGGGAGCGGGGCGCCACCCTGTTCATGGCGCTGTTCGGCGGCTTCGTGGCCCTGCTCCACCGCACCACCGGTCAGGACGACCTGGTGGTGGGGTCGGTGGTCGCCAACCGCAACCGGGCGGAGATCGAGGGCCTGATCGGGTTTTTCGTCAACTCGCTGGCGCTGCGCACCGACGCCTCGGGCCAGCCCTCCTTCGCCCGGCTGCTCGGCCGGGTGCGCGAGGTGGCGCTGGGCGCTTACGCCCATCAGGACCTGCCGTTCGAAAAGCTGGTCTCCGAGCTGCGCCCCGAGCGCGACATGAGCCACAACCCGCTCTTCCAGGTGGTGTTCGTGCTGCAGAACGCGCCGCAGGCGCCGCTCGAGCTGGCGGGGCTGCGGCTGGCGGCGGCCGCGGCGGAGAACCACACCTCGATCTTCGACCTCAAGCTCGAGCTCTGGGAGGCCGAGGGCGGAGCCGTCCGCGGCAGCATCCAGTACGACACCGATCTGTTCGACGCGCCGACCATCGCGCGCCTGGCCGGTCACTTCGAGCGGCTGGTCGCCGATGCCGCCGACCGCCCGGAGCGGCGGATCGGCGAGCTCGCCCTGCTCGGCGAGGCCGAGCGGCACCTGCTGCTGGCCGAGTGGAACGGCCAGGCGCAGGCTCCCGCGCTCGCCGCGGACGACAGCCTGGCGGCGCGTTTCCTGCGGCAGGCGGCAGCGCGGCCCGAGGCCATCGCGGTGGTCTGCGACCAGGCTGCGCTCACCTATGGCGAGCTGGCGTCGCGCGCGTGGCGCCTGGCGCGGCGGCTGCGGCGCCTGGGGGTGGCAGAGGGGGAGCGGGTGGGGGTCTGGATCGAGCGCTCGCCCGAGCTGGTGGTGGCGATCCTCGGGGTGCTGGCGGCGGGCGCGGCCTACGTGCCGCTGGATCCGGACTACCCGGAGGAGCGGCTGCGCTTCATGCTGGCGGATGCGGCGGTGGCGCGGGTGGTGAGCGCCGGGCCGCTGGCGTCAGGGTGGCGGGAGCGGTTGGCCGGCGGCGACGGCGAGGCGGCGGGGCGGCGGCTCGATCTGGTGCGGGTCGATGAGGATGACGCCGGAGAGGCAAGCGGCGAGGCCGGTGTTTGGGAGCCGGGGGAGCCGGGGGAGCGGGGGGAGCCAGGTAAGCCGGGTGGAGCGGAGCCCTGGCAGATGCCTGGCCCCGAGAGCGCGGCCTACGTGATCTACACCTCGGGCTCGACCGGCGTGCCCAAGGGGGTGGTGGTGCCGCACGGGACGGTGCTCCGGCTGTTCACGGCGACCGCCCCCTGGTATGGGTTCGGAGCGGCGGACGTCTGGACGCTCTTCCATTCGAGCGCCTTCGATTTCTCGGTCTGGGAGCTGTGGGGAGCGCTGCTGCACGGCGGCCGGCTGGTGGTCGTTCCCTATTGGGTGAGCCGGTCGCCGGAGGCATTCTGGCGGCTGCTGGCGGCGGCGGGAGTGACGGTGCTCAACCAGACGCCGTCGGCCTTCCGCCAGCTGCTGGCCGCGGCTGCCGGGCGGGGCGGCGCCCTGCCGCCGCTGCGCCGGGTGATCTTCGGCGGCGAAGCGCTGGAGCTCGGCAGCGTCCGCGGCTGGTGGGAGGGCGACGGGGAGCGGGCGGCGCTGGTCAACATGTACGGCATCACCGAGACCACGGTGCACGTCACCTATCGGCCGGTCGGCCCGGCCGATCTGGGCAAGGGGAGCCGGATCGGGGTGCCCATCCCGGACCTCAGGGCCTACGTCGCCGGCAGCGGCGGCGAGCTGTCGCCGATCGGCGTCGCCGGCGAGTTGCAGGTCGGCGGCGCGGGCGTGGCCCAGGGGTACCTGAACCGGCCCGCGCTGACCGCGGAGCGGTTCGTGCCCGACCCCTGGAGCGGGGTGCCGGGGGGACGCCTCTACCGCTCGGGAGACCTGGCGCGCTGGGTGGCGGCAGGCGAGCTCGAATACCTGGGGCGGATCGACCACCAGGTCAAGGTCCGCGGCTACCGCATCGAGCCGGGCGAGATCGAAGCGGCGCTCGCCGCCTGCCCGGGAGTCCGGGAGGCGGCGGTGGTGGTGCGGGAGGGGGCCGGGGGCGACCGCCGCCTGGTCGCCTACGTCGTGCCGGCCGCGCAGCTCGGCCATGGCGAGGGGGAGCGCTGGCAGACGGAGCAGGTGCGGCGCTGGCGGCAGGTCTTCGAGGACACCTATGGCGGCGCCGTCGCGGCGGCGGATGCCGACTTCAACCTGGCGGGCTGGACCAGCGCCGAGACCGGCGCGGCGATCCCCGCCGAGCAGATGCGCGAGTGGCTCGACGACACGGTCGACCGGCTGGCGGCGGCGGCGCCGCGGCGGGTGCTCGAGATCGGCTGCGGCACCGGCATGGTGCTGCTGCGGCTCGCTCCCGGCCGCGAGCGCTACGTCGGCACCGACCTGTCGCGGCGGGCGCTGGCCGAGCTGGGCCGCGTGGCCGCGGCGCGGCCGGAGCTCGGCGCGGTGACGCTGCTCGAACGGGAAGCGGCGGACTTCTCGGGCTTCGCGGACGGCGAGTTCGACGCCGTGGTGCTCAATTCGGTGGTGCAGTACTTCCCGAGCGCCTCCTATCTCGAAGCGGTCCTCTCCCAGGCGATGCGGGTGCTGGCGCCGGGCGGGATGGTCTTCATCGGCGACGTGCGCAGCCTGCCGCTGCTGCCCGTCCAGCACCTGGCGCTGGCCCTGGCGCGGGCCGAGGGCAGCCTGCCGGTGGCGCAGCTCGAGCAGCGGGCGCGCCAGCAGGCCGCCCAGGAGACCGAGCTGGTGCTGGCGCCGGAGCTGTTTCTGGACCTGGCGCGGCGGCTGCCCGGGATGCCGCGGGTCGAGATCGCGCCGAAGCGGGGCCGCTGGCACAACGAGCTGACCCGCTACCGCTACCAGGTGGCGCTGCACGCCGCCGGCCGCGGCGACCGTCCGGCGGCGGCCGCGCCGGTGTGGCTCGACTGGCAGGCCGAAGGGTTGAGCCTGGAGGCGCTACGGCAGCTGCTCGCCGCGACCCGCCCCGAGACGCTGCTGCTGCGCCGGGTGCCGAACGCGCGGCTGCGCCCCGAGGCCGCGCTGCTGCGGCAGCTCGCCGCGTCGCGCGCCGGCACCGGTGCCGCCACCGTCGCGGAGCTGCGGCGGCGGCTGGCCGGGACGGCGCCGGCGCCTGCCGGGTCCGGCGGCGCGGACGCCTCAGGCGTCAAGCCGGACATCGCAGGCGTCGAGTCGGACGCCTCAGGCGTCCAGCCGGACGCCTCAGGCGTCAATCCAGACATCGCAGGCGTCGAGCCGGACGTCCTCGCGGCTTTGGGCGCGGAGCTGGGTTACGAGGTGGATCTCGGCTGGTACGAGCCCGGGTCCGATGGCGCGTTCGAGGCCGGCCTGCGCCGGGCCGTGGCGGCCACCCCCGAGCGCGGCTGGCTGCCGGCGCCGCCGCCCGGGGCGCCCTGCGGCCAGCCCGCGAGCTGGGCCAGCAGCCCGCGGCGCGGGCAGTTCGCGCGCCAGCTGGCGCCGGCGCTGCGGCGCCGGCTGGAGGCGCGGCTCCCCTCGTACATGGTGCCGGCGGCGTTCGTGCTGCTCGAAGCGCTGCCGGTCACCCCGCAGGGGAAGCTCGACCGGCGGGCCCTCCCCGAACCGGAGGGCGGGAGGCCGGCCGCCGCCGAGGAGTTCGTCGCGCCGCGCACCGGGGTCGAGGAGACCCTGGCGCGCATCTGGTCGGAGGTGCTCGGCGTGGAGCGGGTCGGGGCGGCCGACGACTTCTTCCATCTCGGCGGACACTCGCTGCTCGCCACCCAGATGATCTCCCAGGTGCGGGCCGCGCTCGGCGTGGAGTTGCCGCTGCGGGCGCTGTTCGAGGCGCCGCGCCTGTCGGGGCTGGCGGCGGCGGTCGAGCGGGAGCTGGCAGGCGACGGCGCGGGGGCGCGGCCGGCGCCGCCACTGGTGCGGGTGGCGCGGCGGGGGGCGCTGCCGCTGTCGTTCGCCCAGGAGCGCCTCTGGTTCCTCGACCGGCTCAATCCTGGGGGATCGGCCTACAACGAGCCGTTCGCGGTGCGCCTCGCCGGGCGCCTCGACGCCGCCGCGCTGGAGCGCTCGCTGCTCGCGATCGTCGCCCGCCACGAGGCGCTGCGCACGGTCTTTCCCGACGTCGAAGGGCGCCCGATGCAGCTGATCGAGGAGAGCTCGGTCGCCTGCCTGCCGGTGGTCGAGCTGGCGGCGCTGCCGCCGGCGGCCCGCGGTGCCGAGCTCGCACGCCTGCGCGAGGCCTTCGTCGACCGGGGCTTCTCGCTCGCCCGCGGGCCGCTGCTGCGCCTCTGCCTGCTGCGCCTCGGCGAGCGCGAGCACTGGCTGCTGGCGACCCTCCACCACATCGTCTTCGACGGCTGGTCGACCGGGGTGCTGCTGCGCGAGCTGGCGGCGCTGTACACCGCGTTCCTCGCCGGGCGGCCGGGCCAGGCCGGGCTGCCGGAGCTGCCCGTGCAGTACGCCGACTTCGCCGCCTGGCAGCGGCGATGGCTGGACGGCGAGACGCTGGCGGCGGAGCTCGATCACTGGCGGCGGCGCCTGGCGGGCCTCGAGCCCTTCGAGCTGCCCGCCGACCGGCCGCGGCCGGCGGTGCAGCGCTTCCGCGGCGGCCGCGCGCCCCTGCGCGTGCCGGGACCGCTCGCCGCACGCCTGCGCAATCTGGGGCAGGCCCACGCGGCCACCCTGTTCATGACCCTGCTGGCCGGTTTCCAAGTGGTCATGGGCAGATTCTCGGGACAGCGCGACGTGGCGGTCGGCTCGCCGATCGCCGGCCGCGACCGGGCGGAGACCGAACGGCTGATCGGCTTTTTCGTCAACATGTTGGTGCTGCGCGCCGATCTCGCCGGCGACCCGCCGTTCGGGCGCCTGCTGGACCAGGTGCGGGAGACCGCCCTGGCGGCCTATGCCCACCAGCACCTGCCGTTCGAGAGGCTGGTCGAGGAGCTGCGGCCGCGGCGCGACCTGGCGCGCAACCCGCTTTTCGCCGTCTCCTTTCAGCTGCTCAACACGCCGCTGGCGCCGCCGCGGCTGCCCGGGCTCGAGCTGGCGATGCCCGCCCCCGCGGCCGCCGAAGCCGCGAAGTTCGACCTCGACGCCGCCCTGGTCGAGGGGGCGCCCGGCGACGATCTCGCCGGGGTGCTGGTCTACGACCGCGACCTGTTCGACGCGGCGAGCATGACGCGCCTCGCCGGCCACCTGGTGCGGCTGCTGGCAGGCGCGGCGGCGGACCCCGGCCGGCGGCTCTCCGAGCTGTCGCTGCTGGCCGCGGCCGAGCGCTGCCAGCTGCTGGTCGAGTGGAACGACACCGCGGCGGACTGGCCGCCCGAGGCGACGGTCGACGGCCTGGTCGCCGGCAGCATGGGGCGGACGCCGCACGGCGTGGCGGTCGTCTGTGGCGCGGCGTCGCTCACCTACGGCGAGCTGGACCGCCGGGCCCGGCGCCTGGCGGCGCGGCTCCGCGGCCTGGGGGTGGGGCCGGAAGACCGGGTGGCGCTCTGCCTCGAACGCTCTGCCGAGCTGGTGGTGGTTCTCCTCGGCGTCCTGCGGGCGGGCGGCGCCTACCTGCCGCTCGACGCGTCCCACCCGCGGGAGCGGCTTGCCTTCCAGCTCGCCGATGCCACCCCCCGGCTGCTGCTCGCGTCCCGGTCGCTGCTGGCGGGCCTCCCGGCCTTCGGCGGTCCGGTGCTGTGCATCGACGACCTGATCGGGGGCGGGGACCCGCCGGAGCGGGCGCCGGCGCCGCGGGCCCCCGGTGGGGAGGGCCTCGCCTACGTCCTCTACACCTCCGGCTCGACCGGCGAGCCCAAGGGGGTCGGCGTGCCGCACCGCGCGCTGGTCAACTTCCTGCAATCGATGCGCGAGCGCCCGGGGCTGCGGCCGGGCGAGACGCTGCTGGCGCTAACCACCCTCGCCTTCGACATCGCGGCGCTCGAGATCCTGCTGCCGCTGGTGGCCGGAGGGACGGTGGCGCTGGTGAGCCGCGAGGTCGCCGCCGACGGCGCGCGGCTGGGCGCGGCGCTCGCCGCCTCCGGGGCGGCGGCGATGCAGGCGACGCCGAGCACCTGGCGGATGCTGCGCGAGGCCGGCTGGCAGGGCAGCGCGGCGCTCACCGCGCTGTCCGGCGGCGAGGCGTTGACGCCCGACCTCGCCGCCTTCCTCGCGGCGGGGTGCGCTGCCGGCTGGAACCTCTACGGCCCCACCGAGACCACCGTCTGGTCGGCGATCCAGCCGCTGGCCGCGCCGGCCGAGAACGCCGTGCCGGTCGCCGGCGCCGCGCCGGCCGGCACAGAGGGTCCCATCCCCCTCGGCAGGCCGATCGCCAACACCCGCTGCCACCTGCTCGACGGCGACGGCGGTCTGGCGGCCGCCGGTGCGCCGGGCGAGCTGTGGATCGGCGGCGCCGGCCTGGCGCGCGGCTATCTCGGGCGGCCCGGGCTGACCGCGGAGCGGTTCCGCCCCGACCCGTTCGGCGGCGAGCCGGGAGAGCGCCTCTACGGCACCGGCGACCTGGTCCGCCGGCGCCCCGACGGCACCCTGCTCTTCCTCGGCCGCCGCGACCACCAGGTCAAGGTGCGCGGCGTCAGGATCGAGCTGGGCGAGGTGGAGGCGGCGCTGGCGCGCCACCCGGCGGTGGCGGCGGCGGTGGCGGCGGCCGGCCGCGACCCGTCAGGCGAGGAGACGCGCCTGGCCGCCTACGCGGTGCTCCGGCCCGGTGCGGCGGTGAACGCCGCCGAGCTGCGCGGGTTCCTGCGCGGTCTGCTGCCCGAGACCATGGTGCCGGCGGTGGTGATGCTGCTCCCGGCCCTGCCGCTGACCGCCAACGGCAAGCTCGACCGCCGCGCCCTGCCGGCCCCCGCGGCGGCGCCGGCGCCGCGCGCCACGGTGGCGCTGCGCACCCCCTACGAGGAGGCGCTCGCCGCCATCTGGGAGGAGGTGCTGGGGGTCGCTGCAGCCGGTCCCGGCGACAGCTTCTTCGACCTCGGCGGGCACTCGCTCGCCGCCACCCGCCTGCTGGCGCGCATCCGCCGCACCTTCGCGGTCGAGCTGCCGCTGGCGGCGGTGTTCTCCGGCCCGACCCTGGGCGAGATGGCGGCAGCGCTTGCGGCGGCTGCCGCGGCCGGTGGCGACCCCGAGCTGTCCGGTCCGGCCGTGCCGCTGCGGCGGCTGCCGGCTGCCGGCGGCCCCCTGCCGCTGTCGTTCGCCCAGGAAAGGCTCTGGTTCCTCGACCGCCTGGTGCCGGGCAACCCCTTCTACAACGTGCCGGCGGCGGTGCGCATCGAGGGGGAGCTGGTACGGGGGGCGCTGGAGGCGGCGCTCGCCTACGTCCCCTGCCGCCAGGCGGCGCTGCGCGCCCGCTTCCCCGACGAGCAGGGGCGGCCCCACCTGTTGCTGGCGCCGGCCGCTCCCCGGCGCCTGCCGTTGGTCGATCTGTCGACCCTGCCGGCGCCGCGCCGGCAGGCCACGGCGGCGACGCTGGCCGCGGCCGACGCCGCCCGCCCCTTCGACCTGGCGCGCGGCCCGGTGCTGCGCGCCTGCCTGCTCCGGCTGGCGGGCGACGAGCACCTGCTGCTGCTCGCCATGCATCACATCGTCTCCGACGGCTGGTCGATCGGCATCCTGGTCGGCGAGCTCTCCGCGCTCTACGGCGCGCTGGCGCGCGGCGTCGCTCCGGAGCTGCCGGAGGTGCCGGTGCAGTACCACGACTTCGCCGGCTGGCAGCGTGCCTGGCTGGCCGGCCCGCGGCTGGAGCGCCAGCTCGCCTACTGGCGGCAGCGGCTGGCCGGCCACCCTCCGGCTCTCGCCCTGCCGTTCGATCGTCCGCGGCCGGCGGTGCAGCGCTTCCGCGGCCGGATCCGCCCGGTGACGCTGCCGCCGGCGCTGGCCGGCGCGCTCAAGGAGCTCGGCCGGCGCCAGGGGACGACGCTCTTCATGACCCTTCTCGCCGCCTGGCAGACGCTGCTGGCGCGGTGGACCGGCCAGGACGACGTCGTCGTCGGCACGCCGGTGGCCAACCGGCGGCTGGCCGAGGTCGAAGGGGTGATCGGCTTCTTCGCCAACACCCTGGCGCTGCGCACCGACCTTGCCGGCGATCCCCCCTTTGCCGCCCTGCTGGCGCGGGTGCGGGAGGAGGCGCTGGCCGCCTACGTCCACCAGGACCTGCCGTTCGAGAAGCTGGTCGAGGAGCTGCAACCGGAGCGCGACACCAGCCAGACGCCGCTGTTCCAGGTCATGCTGGTGCTGCAGAACGCGCCGCTGCCGGCCCTCGAGCTGGCCGGGCTGCGGCTGTCGCTGCCGACCGGCACGGCGGCGACCGCGCGCTTCGACCTGACCCTGGAGCTGCAGGAGGCGGCCGCCGGCCTGCACGGCTCCATCCAGTACAGCCCCGACCTGTTCGACGCCGCCACCGTCGGCCGCCTGGCCGCGCATCTCGAGACCCTGCTCGCCGCGGTCGTCGCCGCCCCGGCGCAGACGCTGTCTCGCCTGCCGCTGCTGGGCCCGGCCGAGCTCCACCAGCTGCTGGTGGAGCTCAACGACACCAGGGTCGCGGCGCCGGCGGAGACGCCGGCGGCGGCGCCGGTCCACCTGCTGTTCGCGCGGCAGGCGGCGAGGACGCCGGACGCGGTCGCCCTGGTCGGCGACGGCGGCGGCGACGGCGGCGGCCCCGGCGCCGTGGCCGCCCTAACCTATGCCGAGCTGGCGCGCCGCGCCGGCCGGCTCGCCCGCGAGCTGGCGCGGCGCGGTGTCGGGCCGGAGGTGCCGGTCGGCATCTGCCTGGAGCGCTCGCTCGAAATGGTGGTGGCGCTGCTCGCCGTGCTCGAGGCGGGCGGCCTCTACGTGCCCCTGGACCCCGCCTCCCCGCCCGAGCGGCTCGCCCTGATGCTCGAAACCGCCGCCCCGCCGGTGCTGCTCACCCGGGGAGCGTGGCCGCTGCAGGGAAGCCTCGGCGCCTGGGAGCCACGCACCTTCGATCTCGCGGCAGCTTGGCAAGCAATGACGGCGATCACGGCTCCGGCAGGCGAGGACTCCCCGGGCGGCGCCGCCTCCTGGCCGCGGCCCGCGGTCATGGCCGACCATCCGGCCTACCTGCTCTTCACCTCGGGTTCGACCGGCCGGCCCAAGGGAGTCGTGGTCTCCCACCGCGCCCTGGTCAATCACATGCTGTGGATGCAGCGCCGGTTTCCCCTGGATGCGTCCGGCGCGGTGCTGCAGAAGACTTCACTGGGATTCGACGCCTCGGTCTGGGAGGTCTGGGCGCCGCTGCTGGCCGGCGCCCGGCTGGTGCTGGCGCGCCCCGGCGCGCAGCAGGACCCCGGCCAGCTGGTCGAGGCGGTGATCCGCCACCAGGTGACCGCGCTGCAGGTGGTGCCGGCGCTGCTGCGGCTGCTGGTGGACCAGCCGGGGCTGGCGCGGGCCGGGAGCCTGCAACGCGTCTTCTGCGGCGGCGAGGCGCTGGAAGCGACGCTCGCGCCGCGGCTCTGGGAACGGCTGTCGGCGGCCGAGCTGGTCAACCTCTACGGACCGACGGAGACGACTATCCAGGCGACCTTCGCGGTCTGGCGCCCGGGCGATCCGCGGCCGGGCGGCGCGCTGCAGGTGCCGATCGGGCGTCCGATCGACAACGTCCAGGCGGTGGTGCTCGACCGCGCCTTGCAGCCGGCGCCGCCGGGCGCCGCCGGCGAGCTCTACCTCGGCGGCGCCGGCCTCGCCCGCGGCTACCACGGCCGCCCCGACCTGACCGCCGAGCGCTTCGTGCCGGCGCCTTTCCCGGCGCCGCCGGGAGCCCGCCTCTACCGTAGCGGCGACCTGGTGCGCCTGACCGCCGGCGGCAGCCTCGAGTTCCTTGGCCGCGCCGACCGCCAGGTCAAGCTGCGCGGCCACCGCATCGAGCTGGGCGAGATCGAGGCGGCGATCGCCGCCCAACCCGGAGTGCGCGAGTGCGTGGTCGAGCCGCGCGGCGCCGGCGCCGGCCGCCGGCTGGTCGCCTACCTGGTCGCCGAGCCACACCACCCGGCCGGCGCCGCCGCCGGCGGTGGGGAGGGTGCCGACGGCGACGCCATCGCACAGTGGCGGAAGGTCTTCGACGAGACCTTCCGCCACCGTGCCGGGGAGGACGACGAGACCTTCAACATCGTCGGCTGGAACAGCAGCTACACCGGGCTGCCGATCCCCGCCGCGGAGATGCGGGAATGGCTCGACGCGACGCTCGAGCGCATCCTCGCCCTGCGTCCGCGCCGGGTGCTCGAGATCGGCTGCGGCGCCGGCCTGCTGCTGCTGCGCATCGCCCCGCACACCACGAGCTACGTCGGCACGGACTTCTCCCGCTCGGCCCTCGAGTACCTGCGCCAGCAGTTGCAGCGGGCCGACCCGCCGCTGCCGCAGGTGGCCCTCGAACAACGCGCCGCCGACGACTTCTCGGGGCTCGCTCCGGGCAGCTTCGACCTGGTGGTGCTCAATTCGGTCGCGCAGTACTTCCCCGGCGTCGACTACCTGCTGCGGGTGCTCGACGGGGCGACGGCCGCGGTGGCCCCGGGCGGCGCGGTCTTCGTCGGCGACGTGCGCAGCCTGCCGCTGCAGGAGGCCTTCCGCGGCTCGGTCGAGCTCTCCCGCGCCGCGGCCGCGACCCCGGCCGCCGAGCTGCGGCGCGGGCTCGCCAGGCGGCTCGGCGAGGAGAAGGAGCTGCTGCTCGACCCGGCCTTCTTCCACGCCCTCGGCCGGCGCCTGCCGCGCGTCCGCGAGGTGGCGGTCGAGCTCAAGCGCGGCGCCGCGCGCAACGAGCTGACCCGCTTCCGCTACGACGTGGTGCTGGCGGTCGAGCCCGAGAGCGGGGCCGAGCCCGAGCGCGAGGAGGAGCCCTTGGTGCGCTGGCTGGCCTGGGGGGAGGAGGGCCTCGATCTCGCCTCCTGCGAGCGGCGACTGGTCGCCGAGCGCCCCGCGGTCCTGGCCGTCGCCGGGGTGCCGGACGCGCGGGTCGCCGCCGATCTCGCCGCCCTCGAACTGCTGGGCCAGGAGGGGACCGCCGAGGCCCTGCGCGCGCGCGTCGCGGCGCTCGCGCCGTCCGGCGTCGATCCCGACGATTTCCGGCGGCTGGCGGCGGCGGCCGGCTACGATGCCGCGGTGGGCGGCGCCGGCACCAGCCGGGCCGGCAGCTACGATGTCGTCCTGGCCCGACGGCCGGCGGCGGCCCGGCGGTGGCTCGCCCGGCGGCCGTCGCACGAGCTGCCCGCCGGCGGGTGGGAGAGCTACGCCAACCGCCCGCACCGGGGCGTGCGCGGCGGCCCCCTGGTGGCCGAGCTGCGCGCCCGGCTGCAGGCCTCCCTTCCCGCCGCCATGATCCCTGGAGCGTTCGTGTTGCTCGAGGCGATGCCCCTGAACGCGAGCGGCAAGCTCGACCGCCGCGCCCTGCCGGATCCGGCAGCGCTGGCGCTGCGGGCGACCGCCGACGCCGTGGCGCCGCGCAATGCGCTCGAGCGGCAGATCGCCGGGATCTGGCAGGACGTGCTGGGTCTCGGCGGCGCCGGTGTCGGCGTGCACGAGAACTTCTTCGACCTCGGCGGTCATTCGCTGCTGGTCGTCCAGGTCCACGATCGGCTGCAGGCCGCGCTGGGCAGGGAGCTGGCGATGGTCCACCTGTTCCAGTATCCGACGATCGCCGCGCTGGCCGCCTTCCTGACCGAGGCGGCGGCGGAGCCCGATCGCGAAGAGCTCGCCGCCGCCGGGGCACGCGCCGAGGCGCGGCGCGAGGCGGTGCTGGCGCGCCAGCGGCAGCGGCGGCGGGAACGCGCGCCGGAGGTCCCGGCGTGAGCGGCGACGCCGCGGCCCGCGGCTACGACGTCGCGATCGTCGCCATGTGTTGCCGCTTCCCCGGCGCCCCGGACCTGGCGGCCTTCTGGCGCAACCTGCGCGGCGGCGTGGAGTCGGTGTCGCGCTTCTCGGACGACGAGCTGCGCGCCGCGGGGGTGGGCGAGCAGGAGCTCG
>DATGHG010000516.1:0-9887 GCA_035308185.1 Thermoanaerobaculia bacterium
AGCAGGGCGTCGTCCTGTTCCAGGCCTTCCAGCGCGCCCACGCCGAGCTGCAGGCCGGGCGGACCGCGGCGGCGCTGGCCGATCTGCAGCCACTGATCGCCGCCGATCCCGGCAATCCGGTCTTCCGCACCCGCCTCGCCCAGACGCTGCGCGAGTCCGGCCAGGTCGAGCGCGCCATCGCCCTCTATCGCGAGGTCGCCGAGCTGACTCCGGCCGACCCCGAGGCCTGGTACAACCTGGCGGCGGCGCTGCAGGAGAGCGGCAAGACGGCGGCGGCGCGGCAGGCCATCGACAAGGCGGTGCGGCTCGATCCCGGCAAGCCGGAGGCGCACAACACCCTGGGCGTCGTCTACCTGGCGGAGCACAAGCTCGAGCCTGCCCGGCAGGAGTTCCTGCGCGCCACCGCGGCCGACCCGCGCAACGCGCCGGCCTGGAACAACCTCGGCAACGTGCTGCGCGCCCTGGGCCGGCCGGAGGAGGCCGCGGCGGCCTATCGCCGGGCGATCGACATCTCGCCGCACTACGCCGAGCCGCTCAATGGCCTGGGCGCCCTGGAGGTCGAGCGGGACCATCCCGCGGCCGCCCTGCCCTATTTCGACCGCGCCCTGACGCTGGCTCCGGACTACATGGAGGTGCGCCTCAACCGCGCCATCGCCCTGCAGCTGGCCGGCGACGCCGCCGCCGCCGCCGGCGCCTACCGGGACTTCCTGCGCGTCACCGATCCGCAGCCGCAGAAGTTCGCCGAGCAGCGCCAGGCGGCGCGTCATTTCCTCGCGCAGCTCACCCCACGCGCGGGAGGGAGGTGATCGCCGGAGGGCCCGGACCAGCCGCTTCTCACTTTCGCGTCACGGCTCGCCGCGACGCCGGTTCTCAGGTTGCCGTGCGGGTCGTCACCCGCGGATTTGATTTCGTTTGACATCATAGGAGAGTCCGTCATGAACTGGAGACAGCAAGCAGCATTGCACCGGCCGTCCGCCCTCGCCGGCATGATCCTGGCGCTGGCGGTCGGGGCGCTCGGCTTCGCGGCCGGCGCCTTCGCGCAGTCCAACAGCGGCACCATCGCCGGGCGCGTCGTGGACAAGAGCGGCGCCGCTCTGCCCGGGGTCACGGTCACCGCCTCCCAGAAGGACACCGGCTACGAGCGCAACACGGTCACCGGCGCCGACGGCGCCTTCCGCCTGCCGTCGCTGCAGGTGGGCACCTATTCGGTCAAGGCCGACCTGTCGGGTTTCGGCACGGTGACCGTCGACAGCGTCGTGGTCGACGTCGCCAGCACCCGCAACCTCGACATCACGCTCGCCCAATCGGCGGTGCAGGAATCGATCACCGTCGTCGACGAGGCGCCGCTGATCGCCACCACCCCCTCGGTCGGCGCGGTGGTGAGCCAGCAGGAGCTCGACAACCTGCCGCTCAACGGCCGCCAGTTCGCCAACCTGGCGGTGCTGGCGCCCGGCACCACGCTCGGCCACAACACCGACCCGACCAAGCCCGGCCAGTTGGTCGTCGAGCTCAACGGCGGCATCGGCCGCAACGTCAACTACACCATCGACGGCGGCGACAACACCGACGACACGATCGGCGGCGCGCTGCAGAACTTCAGCGTCGAGGGGGTCCAGGAGTTCAAGATCCAAACCATGGAGTACAAGGCCGAGTTCGGCCGTTCGACCGGCGGCGTGCTGTCGGTGGTGACCAAGTCGGGCACCAACCAGTACCACGGCAGCGGCTACGGCTACTTCCGCAGCGACAGCCTCGATTCGCGGACGCAGAACGAGATCAACAGCGACCAGGCGAAGGAGCCGCTCGACCGCAAGCAATATGGCGGTTCGCTCGGCGGTCCGATCATCACCGACAAGCTGCACTTCTTCGCCACCTACGAGAAGACCGACCGCTCGACGTCCTACATCGTCGACCCCAACTTCCCGATCGCATCGATCGCCAATCAGTCCGTGGCGACGCCGTTCAGCGACCAGCTGTTCAGCGGCAAGCTCTCGTACGACATCTCGCCCAAGCAGTATCTGCAGGTCCGTTACGGGTACCAGAAGAACAGCGACGTCTACGGCGCCAGCCCGCTGGCCGCGCCGAGCTCGCTGGGCACGGTGACCAACAACTACAAGTCGCTGCTCGCCGGCCTGACCTCGCAGCTTGGCAGCGACATGCTGAACGAGGTGCTGTTCCAGTACAGCAAGTTCAACAACGCCATCACGGCGGATTCCAACCAGCCGTTCATCTACTATCCTTCCGGCTTCACCACCGGGCAGAACATCAACACCCCGCAGCACACCAATCAGACCAAGTACCAGTACAAGGACGACTTCGGGTTCACCACCAACCTGGGCGGCCAGCGCCACGACTTCAAGACCGGGCTCGCCATCATCCACGAGCCGATCCTGGGCGGCGACTTCACCACCGGCACCACCGGTCAGTACTCGACCCTGACCGATCAGGCGGGTTCGCCGATCACCGACATCACCATCTTCGGCGGCTTCAACGGCGACAACACCCCGGTCGATCAGTACAGCGCCTACTTCCAGGACGACTGGGCGGTTTCCAGCCGGTTGACCTTGAACATCGGTTTACGTTACGACCTGTGGACCGGGTTCAACCTCGACCAGCGCAGCAATGCGATCTGGCAGACGCTGGCCACGCAGACGATCACCGACGCCCCGATATTCCAGCAGTTCATGGGCGGCAAGGGCGGGGTGCTGAAGAACGACACCACCAACTTCGCACCCCGGCTCGGCTTCGTCTGGGACACCGCCGGCGACGGCAAACAGCTGCTGCGCGGCGGCTACGGGATCTACTACGACTTCCCCTATTCCAACTCCACGATCCTGTTCCCGGCGAGCGCCGTGCAGTCGAACTACGGCACGATCTACAACGTCCACAACCCGACCGGGATCAAGAATCCCGACGGCAGCTTCTTCCAGCCCGGCCAGCCGCTGCCGCCCAACCAGCTGCCTTCCGCGGCGATCCCGCCACCCAACGAAGTGGCGGCGCCCAACCTTTCCAACACGCCGCGCTCCTACCAGGGATCCCTCGGCTATTCCTTGCAGGTCAACCCGGCGCTGGGACTCAACATCGAGGCCGTGGACGTCGAGTACCGCGACCTGCCCTTCCGCTCCCGCGCCAACATCGACCCGACCACCGGCGAGGCGATCTTCCCGCAGTTCGCGAACTTCCGCATCTGGGAGAGCGACGCCACCGCCACCTATCGCGGCATCAACCTCGGCATCCATTACCGGCTGAGCAACAAGCTCACCGTCCAGGGCTTCTACACGCTCTCGAAGGCCACCGGCATCACCCTGGCCGGCGCTGACGAGTTCCGGCTCACCGACGTCACCTACCAGCCGGACCTGCGCGGCGCCCGCGACGCCTCGATCGATCCCGGCGACCCCCTGTGCGGCTCCTGCAGCGGTCCGCTCAACACCGACGCGCGGCATCGGGTCAGCCTCGGCGCGGTCTATCTGGCGCCCTGGGACATCAACGTGGCGGCGATGTTCCGCTATCACTCCGGCACGCCTTACATGATCACCGAGCCGTTCACCACCAACCGGCAGATCTTCCTGCCGGATGGCGTCGGGCTCAACTCCGGCCGCACCGGCTCGTTCGAGCAGCTCGACCTGCGGCTTTCCAAGACCTTCGGGATCTACAAGTCGCTGGCGATCGAAGGCATCGCCGAGGTCTTCAACCTGTTCAACGCCAAGAACCCGGCGGAGTACAACGGCGTCGTCGGCACCGCCGGCTTCGGCCAGCCCTCGGTCTTCGCCGGCGGCGATCCGGCGCAGGGCGAGCAGCGCCTTGTGCAGCTCGGCGTTCGCCTGAGCTTCTAGTCTCCTGTCTCCGGAGCGTGCGGCGACCCGCACGCTCTTCCTGCCTCTCCGGGGCGCCGGCTCGGCGTCCCGGGGAGGCCGCAGCGCCCCCCGTGGCCAGTGGCCGGCGGGCGGGTGGCCGCCGGGCCGGCCGCCTTCTTGCATGGATCACCGGCGAGAGCCTGAATGAACCTCCGCAGCTTCATCGCCGCCGCCGCCCTCGCCGCCCTGCTGGTCGCGGCGCTCGCCGCCGTGGCGCTCTATGTCGGCTACCGCAAGCTGCGCCGCATCCGCATCGCGCGCGACTCGGACTTCTTCACCACCGTGCGCGCCGTGCCGCTGGCGCTGGTGGTCGGCCTCGACCTGCTCGACCTGGCGCTCGACGTCTTCTCGACCCCCATCACCTGGCTGCTGCTCGACCGCCTGGGCCTCAAGGCGCTGCGCAACGTCGCCACCGTCAAGGCCGCCATCCCGCTCGGCGACATGATCCCCGCCCTGACCATCGCCTGGCTCGCCGTCCGCTTCCTCAAGCTCGGCCGCCCGCCCGATCCGCTGCTCATCGAGACCGAGCGCACCGGCCCCGACAGCTACGCGCCACGACCCCGGCAGGGGTGAGGCGTCAGGACTCGGGAGCGAGCCGCAGATCGACCTGCCGCCAGAGCTCGGCGAGGTCGAGGGTGACGCCGGACAGGACCGGGGAACGGTAGAGATTGCCTTCCGGGACGGCGACCTCGAAGCGGCCGCCACGGTTGACCAGGAAGTCGACGTTGCGCTCGGTGGGGGCGACGATCCAGTACTCCGGCACCCCGGTCTCGGCGTAGAGACGCAGCTTCAGGCTGCGATCCCGGCGCACGCTGCCGGGCGACAGCACCTCGATCAGCAGATCGGGAACGCCGGCGATCTCTCCCTGGATCTCCGCCGGGGTGGCACGCCTTGCCAGGTAGATCACGTCGGGCTCGACGACCGAGTGATCGGCCAGGGTGATGCCCACGGGTGCCGCCAGGGCCTGACCGCCGCCGGCGACCGCGAGGTCGTCCAGCCACCGCCACAGGAGCAGGCCGACGATCTGGTGCAGAGGTCTTGGCGGCGCCACCAGGTAGAACCTGCCGTAGATGAGCTCGCAGCGCGGCTCGTCCGGCAGGTCCCAGTAGTCGGAGCGCCGGTACGGCCCTACCGTGGATGACGGAAAAAGCGGGATCTCGGCGAGTACCTCGAGCGCCACCTCGGTGTTCATGGCCGAAGTATACGCGCACGTCCCACCGGTCAGGGCAGCCGGGAAACGGGCGTCGTTGGGACAGGCTGGCTACCGGTTGATCAGTCCATCTGCTTCCTCAACACCGTCGGGATGTCGTAGTCGTCGACGTTCGACCAGTTGGGGCCGAAGCCGTTGGGGTCCTCGGGCCGGGCGTGGGCGATCGCCTTGCGGTAGAACGGCACGTCGGCCGCCGAGACCTCGGCCTCCTCGCGCTGGGCACCGGCCGGCGGCACCGCGACGTTGGCGGCATTGAGAGCGCCCGCTCCGGGCTGACCCGCGGTCGCGCCGGCGGCGCCGGCGCCAAACATCGAGTGGCCGGGGGGCAGGCTCGCGAGACCGGTAGCGTGCGGGCGCGGACGGTCGGCCATGGAACGGTCGAAGCCGGTGGCGATCACCGTCACCTTCATGGCGTCCTCGAGGCCGGGCTCGATCACCATGCCGGAGATGATGTTGGCGTCGGGATCGACGGCGTCGGAGATGATGCGCGCCGCCTCGGCCACCTCGTGCAGGGTGAGGTCGTGGCCGCCCGAGATGTTGATCAGCACGCCGCGCGCGCCCTGGATCGAGGTCTCCTCGAGCAGCGGCGAGGAGATGGCGCGCTGCGCCGCCTCGAGCGCGCGGTGCTCGCCCTTGGCCAGACCGGTGCCCATCAGCGCCATGCCCATGCCGGTCATGATGGTGCGCACGTCGGCGAAATCGACGTTGATCTCGCCCGGGATGGTGATCAGGTCGCTGATCCCCTGCACCGCCTGACGCAGCACGTCGTCGGCGATGCGGAACGCCTCGGACAGCGGCGTGCCACGCTCGACGAAGTTGAGCAGGCGCTCGTTGGGGATGGTGATCAGCGTGTCCACCGCGCCGCGCAGCTCGTCGACGCCGCGCTCGGCCAGCTGCATCCGCCGCCGGCCCTCGAAGCCGAACGGCTTGGTCACCACCGCTACCGTCAGGGCGCCGATCTCGGCCGCCAGCGAGGCGATGATCGGCGCCGCGCCGGTGCCGGTGCCGCCGCCCAGGCCGGCGGTCAGGAACACCATGTCCGCCCCCTCGAGCGCCTCGAGGATGCGCTCGGTGTCCTCGAGCGCCGCCTTGCGTCCCATCTCGGGGTCGGCGCCGGCACCCAGCCCCTTGGTCAGCAGGCCGCCGATCTGTAGCTTCAGCGGCGCCCGGCACTTGTGGAGCGCCTGCAGGTCGGTGTTGGCGGCGATGAACTCGACGCCGCGCAGCTGGGCGTCGATCATGCGGTTGACCGCATTGCCGCCGCCGCCGCCGACGCCGATCACCTTGATGCGGGCGGCGGCGGTGAAATCGTCGGCCACGCGCATCGGCGCCTCCTGCTTGTCGAGAGCATCCGGGTCGTCGAACAGGATCATGAAGCACCCCCTTTTGGGTTGAAGCAGCTACGTGTCTATCTCTACAAGAGGTCCGAGAACATCCCGCGCAGGCTGCCGACGACGCCGCGCACGCTGAACCCCGAGCGTTTCTGGGTCTTGCCCTGGCTCTGCTCGGCGCCGTGGGCGTAGAGCAGCAGCCCCGAGGCCGTCGACCAGGTCGGGCTGCTGATCACGTCCACCAGCCCGCCCAGGCCGCGCGGCAGGCCGTAGCGCACGCCGGCGTCGAAGACCTGCTCGGCCAGCTCCAGCAGGCCGTCGAGCTGCGCACCGCCGCCGGTCAGCACCACCCCGCCGCGCAGACCCTCGTCGGAGGCGTGCTTGCGCAGGTCGTCGCGCAGCATGTTGAACAGCTCCTCGGCGCGCGGCTGCAGGATCTCGCAGAGCTCGCGCTTGGGCACCACCCGCGAGCTGCCGCCGCCCACCGTCGGCACCGAGATGCCGTCCTCCTCGGTGACCATGCTCGGCAGGCAGCAGCCCTGCTTGATCTTGATCCGCTCGGCCTCCGCGAACGGCGTCCGCAGCACCATCGCGAGGTCGTTGGTGAAATGGCCGGCGCCGATCGGCGCCACCGCGCTGTACTGGATCTCGCCCTCGCAGAACAGCGCGTACTCGGTGGTGCCGGCGCCGACGTCGACCAGCAGCACGCCCAGCTCGCGCTCGTCGGGCGACAGCACCGCTTCGGCGGTGGCCAGCGGCTCGAAGACCATCTCCACCACCTCGACGCCGGCGCGGTTGACGCAGGTCAGCAGGGTGCGCGAGCGGGTGATGTTGCCGGTCACCAGATGGACCATCACCTCCAGGCGCGTGCCCAGCATGCCCAGCGGATCGTCGATGCCGCCCTGCTCGTCGACGATGAACTCCTGCGGCACCGCGTGCAGGATCTCGCGGTCGGAGGGCAGCGCCGCCGACTGCGCCGCCTCCAGCACGCGCTGGATGTCCTGGCGGGTGATCTCGCGGTCCTTGCGCGACACCGACACCATGCCGCGCGAGTTGACGCTGCGGATGTCGGCACCGGCGACGCCGACGTAGGCCCGCGAGATCTCCACCCCGGCCATCACCTCGGCTTCCTCGCTCGCCTGCTTGAGCGCCTCGACGGTGGCCTCGACGTTGACGATGTTGCCCTTGCGGGTGCCGCGGTTGGGAGCGAGGCCCTTGCCCACCACCTCCATGCTTCCCTTGGCGTCGCTCTGGCCGATGAGCACGCCCACCTTCGAGGACCCGATGTCGATGCTCACGAAGTAAGGTTCCGGTTTGGCCATGTCTCGAACCCCTCCTACCTCAAGGATTTGCCTTCGATCGCGGCGCCGGCTGCACCACGATGCGGCGGGAGAAACGCAGATCGACGGCGGTGAGCGCCGGATAGCGGCGCCGGAGCTCGGGCAGCAGCTGCTCGAATCGGATCAGGTTGTCGGCCAGCCGGCTGCCGCGCACCAGCAGCGGGCAGGGCAAGGCCTCGACGTGCAAGCGGTAGTCGTCCTCGTCGACGACGTCGATCTGCGACAGCGCCGGCGTCCACGCCGGCCGCAGCTGGCGCAGCCGCGCCGCCAGCTGCAGGGCGCCGGCGACGCCGGCCGCCTCGGCCGTGGCCGGCAGCGCCTCGCCGGCCGGCTGGAAGCTCACCATCAGCAGCCCCTGCCGGCGGGCCGCCGCCACCGCCGCCGGCGGGCCGACCGGCGCGATCGGCAGACCCGCGGCGTCGGCATACAGCAGGGTGTCGCCGCTGCGCAACAGCACCGCCGGACGGCGCTCGGCGACGGTCACCCGCAGACGGTCCGGCAGCTCCTTGGCCACCTCGGCGGCGGCGACCCAGGGATTGGCGGCCAGCCGCAGCCGCACCTCCGCCAGCGGCAGGCGCAGCAGGTTCCGCCCCAGCAGCGGCGCCAGGGCCTGGCGCACCCAGGCGGCCGGCACCCGCTCGGCGGCTTTCGCCGCCAGGACCGCGGCGATCGGCGCGGCGGCGGCGCGGCGGCCGACGGCGATGGTGCGCAGCTGGAACTGGCGCGAGGTGAGCAGCCAGGCGCCGAGCGCCAGCGGCAGCGCCACGGTCGCGGCCGCGACCGCCAGCGGCCTGGCCAGCGCCAGCAGCGGGCTGCGCCGGCGGCGGCGCGGCGGCGCTCCGCGGCGGCGGAAGTCGAGCACGCGCCCGGCCGCGGCTCCGGCCATCGCCATGCGCGACAATCCCGGCAGGTCGGCGCCACCGGCCACGCCGCCGCCGGCGATCGCCACACCGCCGGCCAGCGCGATGCCGCCGCCGAAAGCGAGGCGGCCGCTCATGCCGGGGGGCCCTCCGCGACCAGCTGGCTCGCCAGCCGGTTGATGTCGCCGGCGCCCAGCGTCAGCACCACGTCGCCGGCGGCGATCTCGGCGGCGAGCACCGGCGGCGCCTCGCGCCAGTGGCGGCAGTAGGCGACGTTGCGGTGGCCGCTGCGGCGCGCCGCCTCCACCACCAGCTCGCCGGTGACGCCGGGCAGCGGCGCCTCCCGCGACGGATAGACGTCGGTCACCACCGCCTGGTCCGCGCCCAGCAGGGAGTTGCCCAGCTCCACGGCCAGGTCGCGGGTGCGCGAGAACAGGTGCGGCTGGAACACCGCGTGGATACGCGCCCGGGGAAAGGTCTGCCGGGCCGCGTCGAGGGTCGCCGTCACCTCGGTGGGGTGGTGGGCGTAGTCGTCCACCACCGCCGCCCCGCGCCAGCTCCCCATCGGCTCGAAGCGGCGGTGGACGCCCTTGAAGCCGGCGATGGCGGCGGCGATGGCGTCCCAACCGATGCGCAGCGTCAGGCCGACGCCGACCGCCGCCAGGGCGTTGACGACGTTGTGCCGGCCGGGCATCGGCAGCTCGATCTGGCCGAGCAGGCCGCCGCGCAGGCTGCGCACGGCGAAGCGGCTGCCCCAGGCCAGCGGCTCGATGTCGACCGCCGACAGCTCGGCCTGCGGCGACAGGCCGTAGGTGACGATGCGGCGGTCGGCGAGCCGCGGCAGGATGCGGCGCACCTCGGGGTCGTCGAGGCAGACGATGACGCGGCCGAAGAACGGCACCCGGCTGGCGAAGCTGACGAAGGCGTCGGCGATCTCCGCCAGGTCGCCGTAGGTGTCGAGATGGTCGCGGTCGATGGTCGTCACCACCGCGATCACCGGGGTCAGGCGCAGGAAGCTGCGGTCGAACTCGTCCGCCTCCGCCACCAGGTACTGGCTGCGGCCCAGGCGCGCGCCGGTGCCGGACAGCCGCAGGCGGCCGCCGACGATCACCGTTGGATCGAGCGCCGCCTCGGTCAGCACGGTGCCGATCAACGAGGTGGTGGTGGTCTTGCCGTGGGTGCCGGCGATGGCGATGCCGTACTTCAAGCGCATCAGCTCGCCCAGCATCTCCGCCCGCCGCACCACCGGGATGCCGAGGAGCCGCGCCGCCTGCACCTCGGGGTTGTCGTCGGCC
>DATGHG010000517.1:0-3382 GCA_035308185.1 Thermoanaerobaculia bacterium
GGCGACGCCGGTGACGGTGACGAAGATGAGCGCGTCGACCGCGGCCGGGGAGAGGCCGGCACGCGCCAGCGCGTCGCTGACGGCGGCGCCCCCCACCTCCTGCGCCACCCGGATCCAGGCGTCGTTGGCCTTGCCCCAGGTGGTGAGGCCGGCGTATTCGTCGATCGGCAGCGCCAGGTGGCGGCCGCCCACCAGCGCGTTGCGGTGCAGGCGCTCGAGACGCTCAGGGTTGAAGAGGCGATCCGACCACCGGCGCCGCAGGCCATCCAGCAGCGCATCCTGGTCGTAATAGTGAGGCGGGAGCGCCCTCCCGACGGCGGCGATCTTCAAAGCGGACCGGGTTGGCGGCGCGACCGATGCATCCGTCCCGCCCGCCTCGGGGGAAGGCTACCACAGCGCCGCCGGGCGGCCGGCTCAGACCCGGCCGGCGCCGGTTCCCGGGCCGGGAGGCGTCTCCACCGGTCTGAGACCGGCGGCCGCCGCCACCACGCCCAGCAGCAGGCCGCAGATGGTGTAGAGCACCCACCACGAGAAGGTCATGCTCCACCAGGGGCCCGCCGGCTGGCCGGCCAGCGTCACCACCGCGACCACCAGCAGCGGACCGCGGAACACCCAGGCGATCCAGCCGGTGAGCAGGCCGTTGAGCAGCCGGCTGCCGCCGCTTCCCTGCACCAGCAGGTATAGTGCGGCAAGCGCCACCGCCTCGAGCAGCCAGGTGCCAATCACCACCAGCATGTGCTGCCGCAGCTCCGGCGCGGAGCCGAGCAGCGCCGGCGATCGACCCAGCGCTTCCACGCCGGAGCGGAAGAGGGCCATGACCAGGACGAGCGCGGGCAGCGCGAGGACCAGGAAGCGTCTCAAGGGACGCCGATCATAGCGCATGCGCCGGCGCCCCCGGCGAAATTCAGACGGTGCCGGCGTTGGTTTTGACTCGGTGAGAGGAACCATGGAGACTGCCGCACCCACCCACCTCGCCGATCGCCAGCCGGCGGAGCCGCCCGTGCCGCGGGTCGCGCTGCGATCGCTCGACACCCTCTGGTTCCAGGTCGGCGGGACGCTGTGCAACCTGGCGTGCACCCACTGCTTCATTTCCTGCTCGCCGACCAATCACACCCACGAGATGATGCGCCTGCCGCAGGTGCTGGGCTACCTGCGCGAGGCCGCCGAGCTGGGCGTCAAGGAGCTCTACTTCACTGGCGGCGAGCCTTTCCTCAACCCCGACATGGAAGCCATTCTGGCGGCGGCGTTGGCGGTCTGCCCGGCAACCGTGCTGACCAACGGCCTGCTGCTCGATCCGGCGCGCTGCGCGCGGCTGGCGGCGCTCGCCGGCGCCTCGCCCTATTCGCTCGACCTGCGGGTGTCGCTCGACGGCTACGATGCCGCGAGCAACGATGCGGTACGCGGCACCGGCACCTTCGAGCGCGTCCTGGCAGGGCTGCGCAACCTGGCCGCGGTCGGGCTCAACCCGGTGGTGACCGTGACCGAGGTCTGCGCCGAAGCCGGCGTGGACGCGGGCAAGCAGCGTTTCTTTGCCCTGCTCGACGGTCTCGGGCTGCGGCGGCCGCGGCTCAAGGTGCTGCCGGTGTTCAAGATCGGCGCCGAGGCGCGGCGCGGCGGCGGCTACGAGAGCTGGCAGCGGCTGCGCGCCACCGACGCGGAGGACACCGCGTGGGACCACCTGCAGTGCAGCTCCTGCCGCATGGCCACCGATCAGGGAGTATGGGTCTGCCCGATCCTCGTCAACGAGCCGGCGGCGCGCATGGGCGACGCGCTGGCCGACGCCCTGGGGACCTATCCGCTGCGCCATGCCGCCTGCTGGACCTGCCACGCCTACGGGGTGAGCTGCCGCACCTGACGGCGACCGGAATCCACGCCATGCCATCGCCTCACCACCCGCGCCTCGATCCGTTCCAGCTCGCCGCGCTGACCGCCCATCGCGGCCTGGCCACCGCGGGAGAGCGGCTGGTGCCGCTGGCGGAGTTCCGCGCCGCCGCCGCCACCGCCGGCACGCGGCTCGACGCCGCCGAGCGAGAGGCGGCCGTCCGCGACCACCGCCGGCCGCTCCCTGACGCCGTGCCGCGGGAAGGACCGTTTGCGAAGGTGGCGGTCTGCGGTGGCGTCTACAGCAATCACCTGGCTCTCGCCGCGCTGCTCGCGGACGCGGCACGGCGCGGCGCCGAGGCGGTCTATTGCCTGGGTGACCTGGGAGGCTTCGGGCCCGACCCGGAGCGGGTCTGGCCGCTGCTGCTCGCCGGCGGCGTGCGCTGCATCCAGGGCAACTACGAGCAGTCGCTGGCCGGCGGCCGCGAGGACTGCAACTGCGGCTACACCGATCCGCGCGACAACCACTTCGCGGCCATCTCCTACGGCTACACCGCGAGGCGCTGCTCGGCGGCGTTCAAGCACTGGATGGGTGAGCTGCCGGCGCGACGCCGGGTGCTGGTGGGCGACCGCGAGCTGCTGCTGGTGCACGGCTCGCCGCGCCGGGTCAACGAGTTCCTGTTTCGCTCCACCTCGCCCGACGCCTTCCTCGAGGTGTTGCTCGATCAGCATCCCTGCGACGCCCTGCTGTGCACCCACACCGGCCTGCACTGGCACCGGCACCTGCCCTCGGGGCGGGACGCGGTCAACGTCGGCGTGATCGGCCGGCCCGCCAACGACGGCAGACCGGAGGTGTGGTACGCGCTGCTCGCCGCGCGGCCGGCCGCGGCCGGCGAGCACCGCGGCGGGCTCGACGTCGAGCTGGTGCCGCTGCGCTACGATCATCCGGCAATGGCCGCCCAGGTGCGCGCCGCCGGACTGCCCGAGGAATTCGCCGCGACGCTGCTCACCGGCTGGTGGACCACCTGCCTGGAGATCCTGCCCGCCCGCGAGCGTGCGGCCTCGCGCTTCTGAGATTGGAGGTTTTCCGTGCCACCGACCGCCGAATCCGGCGATGCCGCTCGCCGTCCTCGTCTCGCCATCCTCGGCGCCGGTCCCATCGGTCTCGAGGCCGCCCTGGCCGCCGCCGACGCCGGCATGCCGTTCACGCTCTACGAGGCCGGCCCCGCGGTGGCCGCGAGCGTGCGCGCCTGGGGGCACGTGCGCCTGTTCACCCCTTGGGAGATGGACGTGTCGCCGCGCATGCGGCGCCGCCTGGAGGCAGCGGGCGAGTCAGCCCCGGGGGCGACGGCGGCGGGGGCCGCGGCGGCGAACGGGGCCGCCTGTCCGACCGGCAACGACCTCGCCGAGCAGGTCTACGACCGCGTCGCGGCGCTGCCGGCGATCGCGCCGCGGCTGCGGCTCGGCACGCGGGTGCTGGCGGTCGGTCGCGAGGGTCTGCTCAAGCACGAGGAGATCGCCACCGCCGGGCGCGCCCGCCAGCCCTTCCGTCTGCTGCTGG
>DATGHG010000518.1:0-2589 GCA_035308185.1 Thermoanaerobaculia bacterium
GCGCACCAGAGCGCCAGCGCGTCGGCGTAGTAAGTGAGATGGGGATAGGCGAAGGTGCGGATCAGCGGCTCGCCGCTGTCGATCATCGTCGCCTGGTGGTAGTAGGTGCCCTCGTCGAGATAGTACCTGCCGCTCGCCTCGGAGCCGAGGCCGGCGAAGCGCACGGCAAGAGCGAGCGCCAGCAGCGCCGGCAGCACGAGCGCGGCGGCCAGCGCCTGTCCCCGCAGCCCTGCCAGCCGGGCGGCCATGGCCGCCGCCAGCCAGGCCGCCCCGGCCGCGAGCGCCGCGACGATCGTCGCCCGCGACAAGGGCTCGGGCACGCCACCTCCACCCCGCCCCTTGCCGATGATGTCGCACAGCCACGACGCGACGACGATCGCGGCCAGCGCCAGCGCCGCCGCGCCGGAGCGGCGCCGCCAGCGCCGCCACCGCCAGGCGGGATCGCCAGCGGCGCTCGTGTGGGCGCCAGCACCGCCCTCGCCGGCGGCGGCGCCGGTGCTGGCGCCGGATTCGGATTGCAATGCCGCGGCGGCCATCGGCGCTTTCTACCATGAAAGCCGCGGGCGCCCGGGACGCCCGAACCGGCGGCGACAGTGCCTGCCAGGCCGATGGCTGGCCGCCGGCGGCCTCACCGCCTCCCCACCCACTTGTCGCGCCGGGCCGGGGAGTCTATCGTGGGCCTCGTTCCGCGGTCCCTCCCGGAGGTGGCGAATGCAGAGCGCCCTCGAGTTTCGCGGCAGCGTCGTGCAGGACTATCCCGACGTCTTCACGCCGGCGGTGCTGGCGGCGCTCGCGGTCCTGGCGCCCCTGAACGCCGACCGGCGGGAGGTCATGGCCGCGCGCATCGCCCGCCGGCGCGAGCGGGCGCGCGGCGGCACCCGGATCGATTTCCTCGCCCCCGACGCGCTGATCCCGCGCACCGCGATCCGCGTCCAGGACGCCCGCGACGGCAAGTTCACCGGCAGCGAGATCCCCGCCGACCTGCGGCGCCAATGGATCCAGGGCACCGGCCCGGCCACCCGGCCGCGGGCCGCCACCAAAGCCGGCCTGCGCAACGTCGCCTACGCCCTGCTCTCCGGCGCCGACGGCTGGATGTTCGACGGCGAGGACGCGCTCGGCGAGGTCGACACCATGTCCCTCGACAACCAGCGCAACCTGCGGCTCGCCATCGCCAGGGAGCCGCTGTTCCTGGAGGTCGCCGCCGACGTCGCCGCGGAGATGAACGAATGGGCGCGCGGCTTCCTCGGCCGCGCCATCGTCGCCGACTGGCGAGCGCAGCTCGACTTCACCACCAAGATCTTCCGCCCGCGCGGGCTGCACCTCGACGACCGCCACGTGCGCGAGCGCGGCGGCGCCGGCTTCGCGGCCTCGATCGTCGACCTGGCGACGTACGTGGTCAACAACCGTCACCCGCTCGGCGCCGCGGGCGCGTCGCTGGTGCTCTACCTGCCGAAGATCCAGACCGCCGAGGAGGCGGCGCTGTGGCACGACCTCCTCGCCGTCCTCGAGCGCCATCTCGGCCTCGCGGCCGGGACCATCAAGGCCTACGTGCTGGTCGAGCAGATCGAGGCCTGCTTCCAGCTGATGGAGATCCGCGCCGCGCTCGGACTCCACTTCGTCGGCTTCAACACCGGCCGCTGGGACTACATCAACAGCGTCGCCGACGCGCTGGCCTGGAAGCGCGACTTCGTCAACCCCAACATCGACGTCATCGGCATGACCTACGGCTACATGCGCCACTACGAGGACCGCGTCCGCCGAGCGGTGAACACGCCCGACCGCGACGGCCGCTGCGCGCTGTGGCAGGGCGGCATGGAGGCCAACATCCCGGTGGGCTCCGCGGCCGGGATCGCCGCGAGCATGAAGAAAGCCGTGGCCGGCGGCGAGCGCGAGCAGCGCGAGGGCGCCAGCGGCAAGTGGGTGGCGCACTGGAAGATGGTGCACATCATGCGGCCGGTCTGGGAGCGGGCGGGCCAGGACAACCAGCTCGGGCGCCAGTTCCCGCCCCTCGCCTACACCGCCGAGGAGGCCGAGAAGCTGATCTCGCTCGAGCCGGCGCCGCGCACCGTGCGCGGCGCGCGCGACCTGCTGAGCGTCGCGGTGCAGTACGGCAACGCCTTCCTGCGCGGCTTCCAGGCCGCCGCCCTCAAGCCGGCCGACTTCTTCGGCAACGACGACGTGCTCTACCTGATGGAAGACATGGCGACCGGCGAGATCCGCGCCAGCATCCTCTGGGAATGGCTGCACAAGGAGGCCCGCTTCACCGAGGACGACCCCGAGACGGGGATCAAGGCCGGCGACGCGATGACTCAGCCGTTCTTCGCCCGCCTGTTCGAGGAGGAGTTCGGCAAGCTGCTACGGGCCGGCAACCGCGACGTGCACGACGACTCCAAGCCGACCACCCTGCCGATCGCCCGCGCCATCGTCGAGGCCTACGTCGGCAGCGAGATCAAGCTTCCCTGGTACATCGATCTGCTCGACATCAACCTCGGCCAGCACGACCTGGAAACCGCCCGCCGGCGCATCGCCCTCTACGTCGAAGCGTTCCGCGACGACGGCACCCGCCGGACGGAGAACCTCGACTTTGGC
>DATGHG010000519.1:0-9377 GCA_035308185.1 Thermoanaerobaculia bacterium
CCGACGGCAGCGAAATCCGGCAACTGGCAGGCGAAGGTTACAGGAACCGGCTGCCCCGCTGGTCGCCGGACGGCTCGCGGCTCGCGTTCTATTCGAACCGCGGCGGCAGCTATCAGATCTGGACGGTGGACGCCGATGGCAGCCATCTCGCGCCGGCTACCGCCGTCGCCGGGACACCCATCACTCACCCCATCTGGTCGCCGGACGGCTCCCGCCTGGCCTGCGATCTGGGCGAGAATGAAGCGCTGCTCGATCTCGGCCGGCCGCTGGCAGCGCGCCTCCCCCAGGTCCTGCCCTCGGCAGGCACGGCCCTCGGCTTCTCGGCCTCCGCCTGGTCCGCGGACGGGCGTTGGCTTGCCGGCATCCTGCATCGGACCGACGGTTCCCGCTATCCCGGCATCGTGCTCTACTCGCTGGCCGAGCGGCGATACCTTCGGCAGACCGAACGCGGCGACAGCCCCTGCTGGCTCTCCGACAGCCGGCGCCTGCTCTTTCTCCACGGTCACGAGGTCGATCTGCTCGACACCCGCGGGCCGCGGGTGAGGCCCCTGCTCACCGCACCGGCCGGTTCGACTTTCACCGACCTCACCGCCAGTGCGGACGACCGCACTCTCTACCTCGTGCGCATCGTCGAGGAGGGCGATATCTGGCTGCTCACCATGAGCTGAAGCGGCTGGGCCTGCTGCCGCCGCCTGGCCTCAGCGGCCGCGCCGCGCGGCGTGCTTGAGCGGCGGCTCGGCAGCGCGCCGCGAGTTGGCGGAGCGCGGTGAAGAGCATGGGCAGGCGCTCGCGGGGGATCCGGAGGCGCCGGCTCAGCTGGCGATAGGAGGGTACCCGCTCGCCGTCGGCGTGCTCGTTCCGCAGGAACTGCCAGAGCGCCGAAAGATGGGCGCGGCTGGGGGCATCGGTTTCCAGGCGGCGGATCGCCGCCGAGACGCACCGAGTGAGGAACTGAAGACCCTGCCGCGACTCGGCCACGCCTTCCGGCAGCAGATCCCTGGCCGCCGGCTCCGCCGGTCGCGAGCGCCTGCCCGCGGGCCGCGTCGCACCGTTCGCGAGCAGCGCCCAGCGGACGCGGGCGTCGTTCTTGAGCGGATCGAGGAGATCCTTGAACCGGAATGCCTGCACTCCCTGCGCTGCCAGGTCCAGGACCCGGTGGCGCAGCCCCTCGACGGCGGCGGCTTGCCGGTGCCCCCGCCCACCCAGCAGGTCGCCGAGCAGCGTGTCGTTCCAACGCACGACGAGGCGCCCGAGATCCGCCGCCTGCGCGCCCGTGCAGGCGGCGGCAGCGGCGGCGCCGACCGCCGGGGCGGTGAAGCCCAGGACGGTCTCATTGCGCACCCGCTCGTCGCCGCCCAGGACGTGGAGGCGGCCGGCGGCGACAGCCTCCTGCACCAGGGACCGCAGGATCTCGAAGAGGCGATATCCAACCGGATCGTGCTCTCGCTGGCGCTCGTGCAGGAAATGCCGGACGTTGAGCACCACCAGACCGTGGATGTCCTCCTTCTCCAAGAGCTGGCGTTTGAGGCTGCGCAGCCGTTCTACGAAGATGAACGCGTAGCAGTCGGCGACCAGCTCGCCCAGGGCATGCGCCCGCTCCGCCTCCGCGCCGTCCCACCGTTCGACTCCATAGATTCCCACGTAGCACGGTGGGCTCTGCCACAGCCCCCGCTTTCTCAGCTCGCTGGCGAGCAGCGCCTGCAGGCTCTGCCAGGCATCGCGGAAGAGATCGGCGTCGGGAGTTTCCTCGCCCTGCAGGCTGCGCACGAACGCCGTGAACACCGACGGCACGGCAGCCGGCCGGGGCCAGGCGTGATGGCAGCGGATCGAAGGCTCGAGATTCAGCATTCGCGTACTGGCACCATCTTACAGCAGCCGCCTGTCAAGAAGCTTGCACCGAGTAAGACCTCGGCGCCCCCTTCCCGGGGGCGGGGGGAGCCGAGGGGCGATCCGATCGACGCTGCGAGCTGGCCGCCTGCCTCTGTTCGCGGCTCGGTTTCATCGCTCGGAGTCGCCGCGGGCGTGGGGACTAGTAGGTCTCCGTGAGCGTGCACACGATCGGCTCGCTGCCGCCGTTGTAGACGCACGTCTGGAAATAGCCGGATAGATCGAAAGTCTGATTGAAGGAGGTGACGTCCTTCACGTAGGTGAGCTTTTGCAACGGGCTGCCGAACTGCGGGGCCCACCAGATCGAGAACCTCGCATCCGTGTTACAGGAGCCGGTGCCCGTGAAGCTGGCGGCGGCGTAGACCACGACCCCGCAGTAGGACTGCAACGAGGGGACCGTGACGTCGGAATAGGTCAGTGTCGTCGCCGCGGCCTCCGCCACCGGCGCGAGGAGGCAGGTGAGCAGGGCGAGGGTAATGAGGGAGAGCCTACAGGTGAATTGGGCGCGCATCGTCTCTGTCCTTTCTCGCCGGCCGCCAGGCCGGCGGATCGTTAGCGAACGGCAGAGATATAACGGCCCAATGCGCGAAATTGGCGGCACCCGAAGCGCTCACTTGGGTCGTGGATGGACGTCTCACCGGGAGCTGCCGCGGGAGGTCGGACCGGGCGAGGGCAGCTCGTGAGCGCTTTGCTATTTGACCGAGAGGCCGGGTTGCGGCATAAGGGGGGAGATTCCCGACCGGCCGACGCGGGGCCGGTCACGAGGTGACTCGCATGCGCGCATTCATCATCCGGCCGTTCGGCGTCAAGCAGGGCATCGATTTCGATCGCGTTGCCGACAGCCTGATCGGCCCGGCGCTCAGCGCGGTCGAGGTGACCGGCCGCGACACCATCGAGATCTTGAAGCAGGGCAACATCCGGCTCGACATGTTCCAACTGCTGCTGACCGCCGATCTGGTGGTGGCCGATCTCTCGATCCACAACGCCAACGTCTTCTACGAGCTGGGCATCCGCCACTCGCTGCGCAGCAAGCGCACTTTTCTCCTGCGCTCGAACCAGGACGCCTACCCCTTCGACCTGCAGACGGACCGCTATCTCACCTACGACCAGGAGAATCCGGCGGCGAGCCTGCCCCAGCTCGTCGCGGCCCTGCGGCACACCCTCGCGTCCGAGAGCGCGGACAGCCCGGTCTTCGCGATGCTGCCGGACCTCCAGGAGCAGGACCGCTCGCGCTTCCTGGCAGTTCCCCGCGGCTTCCGTGAGGCGGTCGGGATCGCGGTCGCCGGCAGGCACGCGGGCGACCTCGGCTTGCTGGCGGCGGAGGCCGAGGGCTTCGCGTGGGAGAGCGAGGGGCTGCGCATCGTCGGGCGCGCCCAGTACGAGCTCAAGGACGGGAGGGGAGCGCGAGCGACCTGGGAGAAGATCCGCCATCTCGACGAGGACGACCTCGAAGCGAACACCCTGCTGGGGACGGTCTATCAGCGGCTGGGTGATCTCACGCGCTCCGATCAGGCGCTCCAGCGCGTCCTGGCGGGGAAAGCATTGGCGGCGTACCCCCGTGCCGAGGCCAACGCCTTGCTCGGGCGCAACGCCAAGACCCGCTGGAAGAACGACTGGCAGGGCGACCCGCAGGAGACGGTGCAGGAGCGGCGAACCAGGGCCCTGCGCTCACCCTGGCTCGAGCAGTCTTGCGAGGCTTACTTCCGGGGTTTCGCCGCGGATCTGAACCACTTCTACTCGGGGCTGAACGCCCTCGCCATGGAGAGCATCCTGATCGAGCTGGCCCGCGCTCTGCCTGAAGTCTGGAGCGAGCGCTTCGACCAGGTGAGCGAGGCCGCCAGCGCGCTCGACGAGCGGCAGCGCCGGCGGGAAGCGCTCGCCGCGGCGGTCGGTCTCTCGATCGCCGGCGAGCAGGCCCACCTTCAGCGTGCAGGCAAGACCGACGTCTGGGCCGAGGTCAGCGCGGCGGACCTCCGCTGCCTGACCTCGAAGCGGCCGTCGCGGGTTGCGGACGCCTACCGCAAGGCGCTCGCCGGCGCGCCGGATTTCACCGTCGAGGCCGTGCGCGACCAGCTCTCTCTTTACCAGCGGCTCGATCTGCTCGCCGAAAACGTCGAGGCGGCACTTGCCGCCTGCGGTCCCGTCCCGCCGGCGCCAGGTCCGCGGGACACTCGCATCCTCCTCTTCACCGGCCACATGATCGATGCTGCCGGGCGCCCGCGGCCGCGCTTTCCGCCGGACAAGGAAGACGTCGCCCGCGAGGCGATCGGCCGCGCGATCGAGCGCGAGCTCGAGCGACCGGGCGGTGTTGCCGGCGGGATCGCCGGCGGCGCGAGTGGCGGCGACATCCTGTTCCACGAGCTGTGCGCCGATCTCGGCATCCCGACGCAACTCTTCCTCGCTCTCCCCAAGGGTACATTCATCGCCGAGTCGGTGGCGCCTGCCGGCGGCAACTGGCGCGAGCGCTTCGACCGTTTGATCGCGAAGCTGCCGACGCGGGTGCTCGCCGAAATGAAGGAGCTGCCGAGTTGGCTCGTCGAGAAGCCGGACTACAGCATCTGGCAGCGCAGCAATCTATGGATGCTCCACAATGCCCTCGCCAGGGCGGGAGGGGAGGTGTCGCTGATCGCGCTCTGGAACGGCGAGAGAGGCGACGGTCCGGGTGGCACCGGCGATCTCGTCGAGCGTGCCCGCCAGCGCCACGCCGAGATCGACGTGCTCGACACCACGGTCCTGTTCGGGACGTCGTAGCCCGCGCTACCTGGCGCCGGCCGCGCCGGCCGCGCCGGCGGTGCCGCCGGCGACGGCGTCGATCACCCTGGCGAGGTGGGCGATGCCGGCGTCGATCTGCTCGACGCTCGTGCCGCCATAGCCGAGGAGCACGCCCTGGCGGGCGGCCGGGCCGAGATAGCACTCCGAAAGCGGTGCCACCCACAGGCCTTCACGGGCCGCGCGCTCGCACACCTCGCGATCGCGGAGCGCGGCCGTGAAAGTCGCGGTCAGGTACATGCCCGCGCGGTCGCCGCGGATCTCGAGGGTATCGCCCAGCCGCCGGCGGATGGCAGCGACGAGGGCTTCCCGGCGCTCCTTGCAGATGAGCCGCAGGCGGCGGAAGTGGCGGCCCAGGTGCCCCTCGCGGATGAAGTCGGCGAGGACCGCCTGGTAAAACGTCGGCGAGCCGAAGTCCATAGCCCGCCGGACCTCCCGGAAGACCGGCAGCAGATCGCGGGGCAGCACGATGTACCCGAGGCGGAGTCCCATGAACAGCACCTTGGTGAAGGTGCCGATGTAGAGCACGCGGTTGTCCCGGTCGAGGCCCTGGAGCGAGGCAATCGGCAGGTCGCCGTAGCGGTACTCGCAATCGTAGTCGTCCTCGATCACCCAGGCGCCGCTGGCGCGCGCCCAATCGAGCAGGCGCAGCCGCCGCGCGGCGCTCATCGCGACGCCCAGCGGATACTGGTGCGAGGGGGTCACGAAGACGGCCCGCGGCCGCGGGCAGAGCGCGATCCCCGCCGCCAGATCGATGCCCTCCCGATCGACCGGAACGGGCACCAGCTTGGCGCCGGCCAGACTCAGGGCGCTCTGGGCTCCGAAGTAGCCGGGCTCCTCGATCCAGACCGGGCTGCCGCGGTCCAGCAGCGCCAGGGCCGAGATCTGAAGCGCCTGCTGCGAGCCGTTGACGATCATGATCTGGTCGGCCTCGCAGCGCACCGCGCGCGCGGTCCGCAGGTATTCCGCCACCGCCTCGCGGAGCGACAGCAGGCCGAGAGGGCTGCCGTGGTGGAGGAGCCGCGGCGAAGGGTCGCGCGTGTGGCGCGCCACCAGCTTCGACCAGACTTTGTCGGGAAAGCAATCCGCAGGCGGCTGGCCGACGTGGAACGCTCCGAGACCCGTGAGCCACGGCCCCGCCTCGCGCTGGCGCAGCGCCGCGGCGCCGCGGGAGACGGCGCGGCGCCCGCCAGGGTCCGCCGCGGCCGTCACCGCGGCCAGGCGAGGCGGCGGCGCGATCGCGCCGGGCAGCGAGGTCGCGACGAAGGTGCCGGAACCCACCCGGCTCTCGAAGTAGCCCTCGGCCAGCAGCTGCTCGAAGGCGTTGAGGACCGAGATGCGCGAGATGCCAAGCTCGGCGGCCAGGCTGCGCGAGGAAGGGACCCGCTCGCCGCCGCGCAGCCGCCGCGCGACGATGGCGTCGCGGTAGCCGTCGTAGATCTGCCGGTACAGGGGCCGCGGCGACGAGCGGTCGACCGCGAGGACGGAGAGGATGCCAGGTTGCAGGGTGCGCATGGCGAGAGCTAGTGGTCATGTCGCCCTGAGCACCAGCGCCCAGAGGTCACCTACCACTACCACTACGCCGGACGGCGCCAAAGGTTCCAGTGTCCGACGATCCGGCTCGCCGAGCTCGCGGCCGGCCCGCCGGCTAATCCAGATCCGGGTCGGCGTCGTCCTCGGGCTGCTGCGCCTGGCGCTTCAGACGCGCTTCCCGGCGGCGTTCCTGGACCTCCGCCTTCAGCTTGCGCAGCACCTCGGGGTAGCCCGGCAAGCGCCGCACCGCCGCCAGGTCGCGATCGTTCTCGAGCAGCGCCGGCCGCGGCAGGCTCCTCAGCGCCGCCAGCGCCGCCAGCGCTCCCTGGGGGTCGCCGCCCACGGCCTCGAGACAGGCGAGGTTGTAGGCGGGCACCCAGGCGCCCGGGCGGTCGTGCGCGGCGCGCGCGAAGAAGTCGGCGGCGAGCTTGGGGTCGCCGATCCGGCGCGCGCTGTTGCCGGCCTGGACGGCGGCGGCGAAGTCGTCGGGCGCCTCGGCGAGCGCCTTGCGGTAGAGCGCCAGGGCGCCGCCGAAGTCGCCGCGCTCGTAGTGCATGTCGGCCAGCCGCCGGTAGGCCAGGGGGAACGTGGGATCGGTCGCCATCGCCAGCCGGTACCAGCGCTCCGCCTCGGCGTCGTCGTCGCGCATCGCCGCGATCAGCCCCAGGTTCGACATCGCCTCGACGAAGCCGGGCGAGACGGCCAGGGCCCGGCGGTAGGCACGCTCCGCCCCGTCGAGGTCGCCCTCGAGCATGCTGATCGCGCCCAGCATGACGTGGACGTGCGCCTGCTTCGGGTCGAGCGCCAGGATGCTCAGGTACTGCTCGCGGGCGCCCGCCAGGTCGCCCTGGCGCAGCAGGGTCAAGGCGAGGATGCCGATCGCCGAGACGTTCTTCGGCGTCTCCGCCAGCACCTCGCGCAGGATCCGCTCGGAGGCCGCCCACTGCTGTCTTTGCGCCAGGTGGCGGGCCTGCTCTAGCCGCAGGTGGAGCGGCAGGCCGTCCTTGGGGTCGATGCCCGCCATCGCCTCGCGCTCGGCGCGCGGGGCGAGGTAGCCGAGCGCCCGCAGGCTCCGCTCCGTCTCGCCGTCCATGGCAGCTCGTTGCGGCGCCAGCGCCCGGCGGCGGCTGTCCGCGAGGATGGCGGCGAGATCGCGGTCCAGGGCGGCGCCGCGGCGCGCCTCGCGGGGATAGAGGTTGTCGAGCTCGCGCGGGTCGCGCCGCAGGTCGTAGACCTCGGGGCGGGGAGCGCGGATCCACTTGAAGCCGCCGCGCCGCACGCCGAACAGCGGCGCCATGCCGAAGTCCACCTGCGCCAGCAGCGACTCGGAGTATTGCGGCAGGTCGGGCGGCGGCACCTCGCCGCGGAAGGCCGGCAGCAGGTCCTGCCCCTGGGTCTCGTTGCCGCCGGGCAGACCGAGGGCGGCGAGCACGGTGGGCGCGATGTCGACCGATCGCACCGGCCCGGAGTAGACCTTGCCGGCCGGGAGCGCGCGGGGGTAGCGCAGGATCAGCGGCACGCGCACCGTGGCGTCGTAGATGAACAGCGCATGGGTCTTCTCGCCGTGCTCGCCCAGGCTCTCGCCATGATCCGCGGTCACCACCACCAGGGTGTCGTCGAGCGCCTGCTGGCGGCGCAGCTCGTCGAGGACCCTGTCGACGGCGTGGTCGAGGACGCCGATCTCCGCGTCGTAGACGGAGGGCGAGAGCACCCGCTCGCCGGCCGGGACGGTGTAGGGCTGGTGGGCGTCGAACAGGTGCATCCAGAGGAAGAAGGGCCGGCGCGGCCGCTCCTTCGACCAGGCCGCCAGCCAGTCCACGGCCCGCGCCGCCGTCTTGGGGCCGGGGCGCGAGCGGATCAGGAACATCTTGGGCTGCTGCTCGGACCACAGGTCGTCGTCGTAGCCGTCGAATCCCTGGTTCAGGTTGTAGCGGCGGTTGAGCACCAGCGCCGAGACGATCGCCTGGGTGCGGTAGCCGGCGCGCTTGAGGCGCTTGGCGAGGGTCACGGCGTCGTTGCCGAGGGCGTAGGTGCCGTTGTCGCGCACGCCGTGGGCCGGCGGATAGAGGCCGGTCATGATCGTCGAATGGGACGGCAGGGTGATGGGGGCGGCGGTCACCGCGTCGGCGCAACGCACGCCCTCCTTCGCCAGGTGGTCGATCGCCGGCGTCCGGGCGAGCGGGAAGCCGTAGCAGCCGATGCGGTCGGCGCGTGTCGTGTCGAGGGTGACGAGCAGCAGGTTCGGCTGCCGGTGTGGCCGCTCGCAGCCGGCGGCGAAGGCGGCGGCGAGGAGCGCGGCGGCCAGCAGCGCCGGCCCGGTCCGGCCGCGGCGATGGCCGCAGGGTGGCGGCGATGGCCGTGCGGGGGGGGCGATCCTGTCCATACTTTCGCGGCGCATTCTAGCCGACTCGCGGTGGCGCCGGTTGGTGCCCGGGTCTTGCCTTGGCAAGCCGGGTGTGACAAAATCAGCCAGGTTTTGTGTCTTGCAGCATCTGCGGCCGTTCGCACGAGAGCGGCCCTTCCATCGGAGGAGCTTCATGACCCGCAGAGTGTTGGCCGCAGCGCTGCTCAGCCTGCTCACCGCCTCGACCCTGTTCGCCGACGTCTCGATCATCGAACGCAAGGTGGGGCATCGCAAGGTCAACAGGCCAGGCGGCGCCACCGGGAGCCAGAGCTTGATCGACGCCCAGGGCCTGAAATATTTCATCAATACCAACATCACCTTCAGCACCTCCAGCTCGGCGTCCGCGGCGATGTCGGAGGCCAGCTTCACGCACGCGGTCGCGGCTTCGACCCTGAACGGCGGCACCACCTCGTCGACGCTCAACGACGCCTTCGACGGCTACGAGGCGATGTGCCTGAGCCTCAACAACACGGTCGCAACCTGCGTGACCGGCAATGCGAACTTCGTGATCTACAACAAGAATGGCGCGCCCACGACCGAGTGCCTGGGCGCCGTGTCGGGGGTCAATCGCCAGGTGGTTTTCCCGGTGCAGACCGTCGGCAACATCCAGATGTTCCGCAAGGTCTTCGTGCCCGACAACGATCAGTTCGGACGCTGGCTGAACTACTTCACCAACACCGGCGGCACGCCACAGACCGTGACCATGGTGACGTCGAACAACCTGGGCTCGGACACCAACACGAAGATCGTCAACACCTCGAGCGGCACGCCGGTGGTCTCCACG
>DATGHG010000520.1:0-9721 GCA_035308185.1 Thermoanaerobaculia bacterium
AGGATCGCCGAGCCGTGGGCCGGGATCGCGAAGCTCCCCCAGTAGTTGAACACCGGCGGCACCGGCTGGCGCGGGTCGACGATCCGGATCACCTTGCGCTGCAGGTCCACCACCACGCCGTCGACGGCGATGGGACTGTCGGTGGGATTGTCCAGGCGCACCGCCCCGGCGTCGAAGGGCGGCGCGCCGCCGATGAACAGGACGTTCGCATCGCCTTGCCAGGGGACCGGGAAGGCGGGGTGCGGACGCGAGTTGTCGGCGTAGCCCACGAACACAGAGAGGTCGAAGGGCGACTGCCAGACGACCGTCGCGGGGTTGGAGGTGAGCGTCGCACCCACGGCGTTGGTGAAGCTCGCCTGTACCGTGTCGGTCCCCACCACGGTGCTGCCGTAGCTGAACGGCACCCGCCCCGTGGCATCGGTCACTGCCTGGCCGCTCGTCCCGCGGCTGGGGCCGGCCGTGACGCTGAACCGGACAGTGACGTTGGGCAGCGGCTGGCCGCTCGCGTCGGTCAGCACGGCGGTCAGGGTGGCGGCGGTCCCTGCTTGGGCGGCACTGCTCGCCGGCAGCAGTTGGAAGGCGCCGCTGGCCTGGACGCCGGTCGTGCCGATCAGCCGCCAGGGGAGCGATTCGTTGCCGTCGGCGATGCAGTAGTAGCTGTCGGCGCCGCCGGTGTCGAGGACGTGGGCGGTGTCGAAGTAGTCGGTCGCTACCCCGCCCATAGTGACCGTCACCTTGGGCACCCGCGGATCGTTGGGAGAGACGGTCTGGCCGCAGCCGACGATCGGGTAGTCGCTGGTGTCGAAGTCCGGGAAGGTCTGCTGGGTGAGGATCACCGTGCCGTGGGCGGGGACGGTGAAGCTCCCCCAGAGGTTGAACACCGGCGGCGGCAGGAACCCCGACGTGTTGGGCCGCTCGAGGTCGACGATGACGTTGTCGACCGCGAGCGGCTGGTCGGTGGCGTTGTCGAGCCGCACGGCGCCGGCATCGAAGAACGGGCCGGCGCCGCCCAGGAACACGGTGTTGGGCGAGCCCAGCCAGGGGATCGGGAAAGCGCCGCTCGGCCGCAGGCTGTCGGCGTAGCCGACGTAGACCGCCAGCGCCTGCTGCGACAGCGCGATCGTGCCGGCCGAGAGAGTCGCGCCCGCCGCCAGCGTCAGGAGTCCGGTGGTGGCGGTCAGGAAGCCGGCCGCCGAGACGGTGAGCTGGTAGGTGCCCGCGCTCTGGATCAGGCTGAAGCGGCCGTTGGCGTCGGTGGTCGTCGCGTTGAGGGTGCCCATGATCGCGACGGCGGCGCCGGCGACCGGTGCGCCGCCGTTGGCTGCGACGACGGTGCCGGTGATGGTGCCCAGGGGATCGAGGGTCAGGGTGCCGAAGCTGAAGACCGCTCCCGGTCCGAGGTTGACCGCCGAGGTGGTGCGGCTGCCAAAGCCGGGCGCGGTCACCGTGACGGTGTAGGTCGTGGGGGGTAGCTGGAAGGTGAAGTTGCCCGAGGCGTCGGTCGTGGCGGTGAAGGTCGACGCCGGGGCGGCATCTTGCGCCGGGCGTTCCGCGTGCGCCGGGCGTGCCTGGCCGGGCCGGCTCCCGGCGGGCGCAGCGTGCGGCGCGGCGCCGCCGAGCGACGTCGCGGTGACGCTGGCCCCGGCGATCGGGGCGCCGCCGGCCGAGCTCGTCACACGGCCGCTCAGCGTCGCCGGGTTGGCGACCAGGGTGATCGTGCCGAGCGGATGGGTGGTACCCGCGGCCAGGGCGAACGATGGCAGGGTCTGGGAGGCGTAGCCCGCCGCCGTGATCGTCGGGGTGTAGGTTCCGGCCGGCTCGGTGAGCGTGAAGTTGCCGGAGGCGTCGGCGAAGGCCGTGTCGCCGTTCTCGGCCAGCGAGACCGCGGCGCCGGCGAGCGGCGAACCGGTCTGGGCGTCCGCCACCGTGCCGGTGATCATGCCCGGCGCCGGTTGCAGGCGGATCGTCCCGGCGGCGAAGCTGCCGCCGGCGGCGAGAGTGAAGGGGGTCGTCGTCGCCGGCAGATAGCCGAAATTCGACGCGGTCAGCGTGTAGACCCCTGCCGGCGCGGTGAGGTTGAAGTTGCCGCCGCCGTCGGTCACCGTGGCGTTGCCACTGCCGGTGAGCTGGACCGTCGCACCGGCGAGCGGCTGGCCGTTCTGGTCCGTGACCGTGCCGGTGATGGTGCCGAAGGCGGCCGTCACCGCGAGCGCCACCCGCACGCCGCGGCCGTCGTAGGTATAGGCCAAGCCGTCGCCGGCGGCGAGGAGATTCCGCGCCGAGTAGGTCAGGGCGCCGCTGCCGACCTTCACCTCGTTGCCGGCGGGGTCGTAGGTGACGACCCGCGAGACGCCGTTCTCGACCACCGAGGAGAGGGTGGGCAGCGTGCCGTTGTAGCTGAAGGCCGCGGTGCGCGACGTGCCCAGGGAGAGCGCGGTCATGTTGCCCATCGCGTCGTACTGGTAGCTGCCCGGCCCCCAGAGCGAGGTGCCAGTCGCCGCGCCGGTCAGGCGAGAGAGGTCGTCGTAGGCGAAGTCGCGGTTGAAGCTCGCATCCAGCGCGTCGTGGATGGAGGTGATGTTGCCGACCGGATCCTCGCCGTAGAGGTAGTCGGCGATGGGCGCGGCGCTGCCATCGAGCCGGTTCTCGACCGGCCGGTAGCGCAGGTCGTAACTCCGCGTCTGGGTGGTGCCGTTGCCGAAGACGAGCTGCGCCTCCGGACCGAAGGGCAGGTAGCTGGCCGAGGCGACGTAGGTGGTCGTGCCGGACGCCGCCGAGAACGGCCGATCGGCGAAGTCGAAGCCATAGGCGACCTGGCGGCCGGAGGGATAGGTCATGGCGCTGCGGTTGCCGTTGGCGTCGTACTGATACGCCGTGCCATAGGCGCTGCCGAGGATGGTGCGGGCCTCCGACTTGAGCAGCCCGCGCCGCTCGTACGCGTAGGTAGTTGCCCCCGAGGGATCGGTCATCATGGCGAGGCGCCCCCTGCCGAAGCTGCCTGCCGCCGCGCTGTCGTAGCTATAGGTGGCGGTCTCGGTCGCCGCTCCGGCGAGTCGCGAGGTGCTGGTCAGCAGGCGGTTCGAGGCGTCGTAGGTCCGCGAAGTTGCCGCGCCGCGGGCGTCGGTCGTCGCGACCAGGTTGCCGGCCGGGTCGTACTGATAGGTCGTCGTGCCGGTAACCGGCGAGTCCTGGCGCTCGAGCCTCCGGAAGTCGTCGTAGCGATAGCTCGTCGTGTTGCCGTTCGGGTCGGTGACCGACACCAGGTTGTCCATCACGTCATACGCATAGGCCGTCGTCGCCGAGCCGCCGGGAGCAGTCGCGAGCGTCTGCCGGACGGCGGTCATGCGCAGCAGCGCGTCATAGCTATAGCTCGTGTTCGGGCTCGCGTGGTCTTCGTCCTGGACCGTCGAGAGCTGGCCGTCGAGGTCATAGGTGTTGAAGGTCCGCGCGCCGGCCGGCACCGGATGGAGCACTCCGGCCAGACGGTTGTAGACGTCGTAGGCAAAGCTCTCGCTGCGTTGCGTCGTCCAGGAGGCGCAGGCGGGCGCAGGTGCGCCGCAGCCCTGGTCCTCCTCCGTCACCTTGTCGCCGATCACGTTCAGCGTCAGGCGGTGCCGCTCGAGCTGGTTGCCGCCGGCGTCGAGCCGGATCGTGTCGAGCAGCCGGTTGGTGCCGTCCTCGTAGCCGTAGGCCATGCCGTTGCCGCGCGGCAGGACCGCCTTGACCAGCCGGTCGCGGCCGTCGAAGGTGAAGGTCGTCGTGTAGTCGCTCCCCTCGCCGGCGACGCCGGGGACGGCCCGCGACGTGCTGGCGACGATGCGGCCCCTGGCGTCGGTCTGCCGCGCGGTAACGACGCCGTTGGGGTCCACCGCGGTCAACGCGGTCCCGAAATCGTCGTAGTTGTCGAACGTCGCGACGTTGCCGCTGGGGTCGGTCACCGATTGCAGGCGGCCGCGGCGGTCTGGCGTGGCGTCGGTGTCGGCGTAGTAGCCCTGGGTCGTCACCTGCACCAGGTCGGTGCGGGGACCCGCGGTCGAGAGCAGACGATGCCGGGCGTCGAACGTCCGCGTCGTAGTGTAGACGGTCGGCGCGGCGTCGCCAGCCAGAAGGTATCCTGCCTCGGCCGCGGTGAGCACCGTCTCGGGCGTGCCCGAGGCGTTCCAAGCGAAGGTCGTCACCTTCTCCGATCCAGGCTTCGCCGCCGACGGTTCGTCCACCTCGGTCCGGAAGTTCGGCCAAGGGGCGTAGCCGTAGAGGTAGGTCGTCGTGCGCTGCTGCGCGGTCCCCACGGCCTCGATCATCGCGGTGACGTTGCCGTCGCCGTTGTAGGCGTACTGCGTCACGTTCCCGTTGCCGTCGGTCCGGGAGGCGACGTGGTTGTCGGGGGTATAGGTGAAGTGCTGGTCGTCGCTCGTCGCGCCGCCGCAGGTGGGGCAGTCGCCGAGGATCTCGGTCGGCAGGTAGCGGCCCTTGCCGTAGGTCAGCGTGAAGACCGACACCTGGCTGGTCACGCCGTCGATCGCGTGGGTGACCCGCGTCTCGCCCGCCGCGGGGGTCGCGTACTCGAAGGTGACCAGGTTGCGCCCACTCTCCGAGACCGAGGTCACGCCGCGGTCCAGACCGTCGTAGCCGTGGCCTTCGAGGAGGAACCCGGCCTCGTCCCGCTCCTCGCTCAGCAGCCGCACGACGCCCAGGCGGTCAGCGACGTAGCCGAACGTCCGCCACGGCTGGCTGCCCGTGTGCAGGGGATCGAAAATCTGCGTCAGCTCCGCGCCTTGGTAGACCAGCCGCCAGATCTCGCCGCCAGGCAGCGTGATCTGCGCCAGCTGCGAACCGTTGTAGGCGAGTTGGACCTGGCGCCCTTCGGCATCGGTCACGCTCACCAGGTTGCCCGCCGCGTCGTAGCCGCCCAGGAGCGAATTGCCCCAGCGGTCTGTCGTCGCGAGCCAGTTTCCGGTCGTGAGGTCGAACGCCGTCGTCGTGCCGTCGAGGTCGGTGAGCTGGTACTGGCTTCCGACCGTCACCACCCGGCCGCGCAGCTCGCCTGGGCTCAAGGCGGTCCACGAGCCGTCGGCCTGTCTGGCGTACTCCGACTCGAAGCCCTCGGGGGTGATGTGGTAGAGGATCGAGGCCACCGCGTCGACCGGGCGCAGGGTCTGGGCGTAGGGATGGGTCCAGCCCAGCCCGACGACCGAGGAGACCAGTCCCGGGAAACGTGGCGGTTCGGAATGGAAAATCAGGCCGAAGTCGAGCTGCAGCGGCGACTGCGCCAGGGTGAAGAGGGGCACGGTGACCATGACGTCGCCGGACCCCGCGTTGATCGGCATCCCCGCGCCCGACCCCGCTCCGCCATCCCCGGCTGCGCACTGCCGCCGATCGGTGGGGCAGGGCGCATGAGCCCCCAGGTCGAGAGGCACTGGCGTGATCAACGTGCAGAATGCCGGCACCGGCGCCGGCGGGCAGGTTGGACAGGTACCGCAGCTGATCAGGTTCAAGGTGTAGGTGGCGGGCACGCCGCACTGCACGCTGCCGGTCACCGTCACCGTTCCGAAGTCGGCCTGCAGCTCCGCGCCGGCGTAACCGCACTCGCCTTGCAGCGAGTTGGTGCCGGTGCGCAGGTCCACCTCCTCGAAGCTGTACCCGAGATTGAAATACGGCGCGTTGACGTGATTGCCAGGGAAATGCATGCCGACGGTGACGCTCATGCCGCAGCTCGTGGCATTGGGATCGCACCCCGGGTCCGGCGTATAGGTCGGCCCCGAGGTCACGACCGGCTGCTGGCAGACGAAGCTCGAGCCCGCGCACAGCGCCGGGTTCTCCGCGTCATTGCCGCTCGCGCCGTAGGTGATATTGGAGCCCTGGCACACGGCTCCCACCTGCGCGTGCAGCGCCGCGCCGCCACTCGCCCAGCCGCCGAGCGCCATGGCAAGACCGACCACCATCGATGGGAACCGCCGCCGAACCGATGTGACCATGCAGACCTCCCCTGAGCGCGTTCCTCTTGCCACTGCGTCCTTCGCACCATGGCCGGATGCTTGCCTCCAGAATACCTCTCAGGAGTATAGGGAGGGTTGAATTGCCTTGTCAATCAAGTGCTGTACATGACCTTCGCAGGTGGGGCCGTTTGCTCGCGCGGGTCGGCGTACTCCAGGAACAGCTCGACAGCTTCCTTGAGGTTCGCCGTGGCTGGCACAGATGGAAAGGTTTTTACGGCGGGCGGGTGGCGATCACGTAGGTCCGCTCGGCGAGCTCGGGCAGCGCCAGATCGCGGGTGCCGTCGCACACCCGCGTGCCGGCGAAGCCGGCGCCGGCAAGGGCGGCGCGCAGCACGGCCTCCGTGTGGTTCGTCTCCCGCCAACGGCCGTTCCAGCGCTGCCAGCCGTCGCCGCCGCGGTAGAAGATGGTGGTCGTGGTGTCGGTGTAGCTGCCGCCTTCCGGGTAGGATTCACGCTCGACCATCGCCAGGTCGTCGGCGAGGAAGGGGTAGACCCGGTCGCCGTCGAGCACGCCCGGCAGGATGACCTCGCACAGCAAGCGGCCTCCCGGACGCAGCGCGCGGTGGACGTTGGCGAAGGTCGCGGCGAGATCGCCGGCCGTCGCCAGGTGGCTGATGCTGGCAATCGACAGGCAGGCGTCATGCACCGGCGGCAGGTCCAACCGGCGCATGTCCCCGGCCACGAAGCGACCACCCGGCGCATTGACGGCGGCATGCGCGAGCATCTCCTCCGACAGATCGAGGCCGGTCACCGCGAAGCCGCGGGCGAGCAGCTCCCGGGCGACGTGGCCGGTGCCGCAACCCAGCTCGAGCAGGTGCGCGCCGGCCGGCAGGCCGGGGAACAGCAAAGCTTCGCAGGCGGCCATCACCCGCGCCACCTGACCCGCGCCCGCCAGCCGGTTGTAGACGTCGGCCCAGAGAGCCGGATAGCCGGTCGCACCGGCCGCATCGTTCATCCCGGAACCTCCCCGCCGCCCGGAATCGGCGCCTTTTCGGCCACGAAGAAAGTGCGGCCCGCGAGGTCGGGACAGCCGAGGTCGCGCACCGCGCTCAGCACGCGGATGCCGCGGAAACCCGCTTCGACCAGCGCGCTTTCGATCCCCGCCGCCGTGTAGAGCTGCTGGCAGTCGGTGATGTCGCAACGCTGCCAGCCGCCGTCCTGGAGGTGGAAGAGGGTGACGTCGGCGCTCAGGCGGGCCGCCGCCGCGTCGAAGCGCTCGCGCCAGAGCTCTACGAACTCGTCGTCGACCAGCGCCTGCAGGGGCCGATCGCGACCCTCGAACTCGCTGTCGAGCAGGCAGTCGAAGCAGAAACGCCCACCCGCGACGAGAGCGTGGTGAACGTTCGCCAGCATGCCGGCGACCTCCGGCAAGGTCGGCAGCTCGTTGAGGGCGCCGGCGGTCGAGAGCGCGCCCGCGAACACCGGCGGCAACCGGAATCGGCGCGCATCCGCCCGCAGCAGGCGGCATCCCGGTGCGTTGGCGCGCGCCAGCCCGAGCATGTCGGCGTCGATGTCGAGAGCCGTCACCGCGAAGCCGCGCTCGGCCACGGCCTGTGAGATCCACGCCGGTCCGCAACCGACGTCCAGCACGCCGGCCCCAGCCGGCAGGTGCCGCAGCAGCAACGACTCGAGCACCGGCAGCATCAGGTCGCGAATTCGGCGCCCCCAGCGCCGGTCGTAGAGACGGGCGAATGGGCCATAGGGCGAGGTCCAGCCCGATTGCGGTGCCGGATCCGATTCATTCATAGATAGACTTTAGCATAAGGTAATCTTGGTGCTATAGTGTTGTCTTCTGCAATGGGAATGTGAAAATAGATGCCCCCCCTATGCACACCGCTCTCCTTTGCGCAGCAGGAGGTGTGCTCGCCCGGCTTCCCGCCGCCGGAGAGCCCGGGCCATCACCTGCAAGTGGCGGTTCGCCTCCTCGGCCGGCTGCACCATGCGGCAGCGGAACGAGCGCTGCAGGCGCTGGTCTCCCGCCACGAGGCCTTGCGCACCTCGTTCCCGGTCCGCCACGGCCGCCGGGTGCAGGAGATCGGCAAGCCGGCAGACCCCGCGCACCTCGCGATCCTCGCGCACCCCGGTCTTCACCTCCTCGATCTGGCGGCGGTGCCGCCGGACCGGCGGGACACCGAGGTGCGCCGCATCACCCGGGCGACGGCCCGGCAGCCCTTCGACCTCGTGCGGCAACCGCTGCTGCGCGCCCATCTGGTCCGCCGCACGGCGGACGACCACCTGCTGCTGCTGACCGCCCATGCGGCGATCGCCGACCGGCGGTCGGCCGAGCTGCTGCGCGCCGAGTGGGTGGCGCTGTACGCGGCGCGGCGGGAGGGCCGCCTGCCGGCGCTGCCGCCGGCGCCAGGCTATGCCGCCTTCGCCACCTGGCAACGGCGATGGCTGAGCGGCGCGGCAGCGGCGGGCGAGCTGGCCGGGTGGCGTGCCCGCCTGGGCGCCGAGCTGCCGATCCTCGAGCTGCCCACCGACCGCCCGCGGGGCGCCGCCCCGGCCTGCGACGGCGCGGTCGAGCTCTGCCATCTGTCCTCGCGGCTCGTCGCGTCGCTGCGCCAGCTCGGCGGCGCCCAGGGCGCGCCCCTGTTCACGACCCTCCTGGCCGGCCTGCAGGTGCTCCTGAGCCGGTCCTGCGGTCAGCCCGAGGTGCCGCTCGGCACTCTCGTCGCCGGCCGCCCCAGCCCGGAGCTCGACGCCGCCGTCGGCCCGTTCGAGAACCTGCTGCTCCTCCCGGGGCGCGTCGCCGGCGGCGGTTTCCGCGACCAGCTGCGGCGGGCCAACGACCTGTGCCGCGAGGCCTTCAGCCATCAGCGCCTGCCGTTTGCACAGGTGGTCGAGGAGCTGCGGGCGCGGGATCGACGCGGCACGATGCCGCTGGTGCAGGTGATCGTCGCGCCGCGGCCGGCTCCGCCCCCGCTCGCCGCGGTGCCGGGGCTGCGGCTCGAGATCCCGCCGCTGGACGCGGCGACGGTCAGGGCCGAGCTGGAGCTGCGTTGCGACGACGTCGACCGCGAAGGCGGTCTCGCGGCGGCGATGTCCTACGCCACCGCGCTCTTCGACGCGGTGAGCGTACGCCGGCTGCTGGTCCACCTGCAGACGCTCCTCGCCGCCGCCGCGGCGGCCCCCGATCGTCCCCTTGAACAGCTGCCGCTGCTGTCGCCGGGCGAGGCCCAACAGGCGCTGCGCGAGTGGAACGACACCGCCGGCGGGCACCCGGCGGGCCGCTGTGTCCACGAGCTCTTCGCCGCCGTCGCGGCGCGCCGGCCCGACGCGGTCGCCGCCTGCTGCGACGACGGCGCGCTCACCTACGGCGCGCTCGACCGCCGCGCCGAGCGGCTCGCCCGCCGGCTGGCCGCGCTCGGGATCGGGCCCGAGATCCGGGTCGGGCTGTGCGTCGGGCATACCTTCGACCTCGCGGTCGGCTGGCTCGGCATCCTCGAGGCCGGCGGCGTCTGCCTGCCCCTCGACCCGGCGCTGCCGCCGGACCGGATCGCCTTCCTGCTGCGCGACGCGGCAGCCGCGGCGATCGTCACCACCTCCCGCCTCGCCGACCGCCTGCCTGCCATCCAGGCAACCCTGCCGGGGACGATCCCGACGTCGCGGACGGCGGGGACCCTGCGGACGGTGTGGCTCGACGACCTCGACGACCTCGACGACCTCGATGACCTCGACGAGGCGATCGCCGGCCGCGGCGACACCGCGCCGCCGGCCGGCGC
>DATGHG010000521.1:0-9214 GCA_035308185.1 Thermoanaerobaculia bacterium
GCCAGCTCCGCCACTGGCGGGAGCGCCTGGCCGGCGCCCCCACCCAGCTCGCGCTGCCGGTCGATCGTCCCTGGCCGGCCGTCCAGAGCTCGCGCGGGGACCGCACGCCGATCGTGGTCGGCGACGACGTCACCGCCGCGCTCCGCGGCCTGGCACGCGAGCAGGGCGCCACGCTCTTCATGGTCCTGGTCGCCGGCCTCGCCGCGCTCCTCGCGCGCCTCACCGGCGAGGACGACCTGCTCCTCGGCACCGTCGCCTCCGGCCGCGACCGGCCGGAGCTCGAGGGGCTGATCGGCTTCTTCGTCAACACCCTGCCGATGCGGGTGGAGGTCGCGGGCGAGCTGACCTTCGGCGACCACCTGGCGCGGGTCCGCGAGGTGGCGCTCGAGGCCTACGACCGCCAGGACCTGCCCTTCGAACGCCTGGTCGAGGCGCTGAAGCTGCCGCGCAACCTCGGCCACAATCCGCTCACCCAGGTGATCTTCAACCAGTTCAACGCCGAGCGGGCGGTGGTGGAGCTGCCCGGATTGACGCTGAGCGCGGTGGAGACCGAGCCGGGCTGGGCGCCCTTCGATCTCGCCCTGACCGTGACCGGCGGCGAGCACGGCATGGTGTGCGAGGCGCAGTACGCCACCGACCTGTTCGACGGCGCCACCATCGCCCGCCTGCTCGGCCACTTCCAGGAGCTCCTGGCGGCGGTCGTGGCCGAGCCGCGATGCACGCTCGCCACCCTGCCGCTGCTCGCGGCCGCCGAGCGCTGGCAGCTGCGCGGCGAGTGGAACGACAGCGTCCGGGACTACCCGCGCGAGGCGACCATCCACGAGCTGTTCGCGGCCTGGGCGGCGCGGCGGCCGCTGGCGCCGGCGCTGACCGCCGGCGGCGTCACCTGGACCTACGGCGAGCTGGCGGCGCGCGCCGGCCGGCTGGCCGACCGCCTGCGCGCCCACGGCGTGGGGCCGGAGGTGCCGGTCGGTCTGCTGGCCGAGCGCTCGCCATGGCTGATCGCCGCGCTGCTCGGCATCCTCGAGGCCGGCGGCGTGTACGTGCCGCTCGACCCGGAGCTGCCGCGGGAGCGGCTGCGCTGGATGGTCGCGGACATGGGGATACCGGTGATCGCCGGCGAGGCGCGCTTCCGCGACCGCCTCGGCGAGGACGCGCCGCCGCTGCTCGACCTGGAGGGTGACGACGACGCGGCGGGGGTGCCCGGCGCGGTTGGCGATGCCGCCCGCCGCTCGCGCACGGTCGCCGACAACCTCGCCTACGTCCTCTACACCTCCGGCTCGACCGGCAGGCCGAAGGGCGTGGCGGTGACCCATCGCGCCGTGGTGCGCCTGGTGCGCGGCGCCAATTACGCGACGCTGAGCCCGCAGCAGGTGGGCCTGTGCCTGTCGCCGGTGGCGTTCGACGCCTCGACGTTCGAGATCTGGGGGACCCTGCTCAACGGCGGCCGGCTGGTGATCCACGGCGGACGGCTGCCCGCCCTCGACGACCTGGCCCAGACGCTGGCCGCCGAAAGGGTGAGCGTCGCGTTCCTGACCCCGGCGCTGTTCCACGAGATGGTCGACCGGCGGGCCGGCGGCCTGCGGCCGCTGGGGCAGCTGCTGGTGGGCGGCGACGTGCTGTCGCCGGTCCACGCCCGGCGGGCGCTGGCGGAGAACCCCGGCCTGCGCCTGATCAACGGCTACGGCCCGACCGAGAACACCACCCTCTCCGCCTGCTTCGCGATGGCGTCGGCCGCGGCGGTGCCGTCGCCGGTGCCCATCGGCCGGCCGGTCTCGAACAGCTCGGTGCAGCTGCTCGACGACGAGCTGCGGCCGGTGCCGGCCGGGGTCGCCGCCGATCTCTGGGTGGCGGGAGACGGGCTCGCCCGCTGCTACGCCGGCCGCCCCGAGCTGACCGCCGCCGCCTTCCTGCCGCATCCGGCAAGCGAGCAGCCGGGCGAGCGGCTGTACTACACCGGCGACCGCGCCCGCTGGCTCGCCGACGGCGCGCTCGAGTTCCTCGGCCGGCGCGACCTGCAAGTCAAGGTGCGCGGCTTCCGCATCGAGCTGGGCGAGATCGAGGAGACCCTGCGCCAGCACCCCGCGGTGGTCGACGCGGTGGCGGTGGTGCGCGAGAGCGCCGGCCACAAGCGGCTGCTCGCCTACGTCGCGGCACGCGACGGCGATCCGCGCGCCGACCTGCGCCGGCTGCTGCGCGAGCGCCTGCCGGAGGCGATGATGCCGCACGCCCTGGTGCTGCTCGCCTCGCTGCCGCTCGGCCCGACCGGCAAGGTGGACCGCGCCGCGCTGCCCGAGGCCGTCGCCGAGACCGCCGCCGCCGACGCCGGCGCCGGCGAGCCGCGGGATGCGGTCGAGGCGACGCTGGCCGAGATCTGGCGGCAGGTCCTGGGCCTGCCCGCCATCGGCGTGCACGACAACTTCTTCGAGCTCGGCGGCGACTCGATCCTCTCCATCCAGGTGGTGGCGAGAGCGCGCGAGGCAGGGCTGGCGCTCACCCCGGTGCAGCTGTTCCAGCACCAGACCATCGCCCGGCTGGCACCGCAGGCCCAGCCGGCGGCGGCGGTCGCGGCGCCCGAGGAGTCCGGTCCGCCGAGCGGGCCGGTGCCGCTGCTGCCGGTGCAACGCTGGTTCCTCGAACAGCACCCCGACGGCACGCACCACTTCAATCAGGTCCATCTGCTCGAGGTGCCGAGGCGGCTGGCGCCGGGCCTGCTCGCCGCCGCGGCGCGGCTGGTCGTCGAGCGCCACGACGCCCCGCGCCTGCGCTTCCGCCGCGGCGCCGGCGGCGGCTGGCAGCAGCGGCTGGCGGAGCGCGCCGTCATCGCGGCGGGCGACGGCGCCGCGGCCGCCGGCGTGCACCAGGTGTCGCTCGCGGCGCTGCCCGGCGAGCGCTGGCGGGCGGCGCTCGAAGCGGCGGCCGCGGCGGTGCAGACCGGCTTCGACCTCGCGGCCGGGCCGCTGCTGCGGGTGGCCGTCTTCATCCTGCCCGGCGGCGCGGCGCACCGGCTGCTGCTCACCGCCCATCACCTGGTGGTGGACGGGGTTTCCTGGCGCGTGCTCCTCGAAGAGTTGCAGACCGCCTGCCGCCAGCTCGCGGCCGGAGAGCCGCCGCGCCTGCCGGCCACCACCGCCAGCTTCCGGCGCTGGGCCGAACGGCTCGCCGAGCACGCGCGGCAGCCGGCGATCCGCGACGAGCTGGACTTCTGGCTGCGGCTGGCGGAGCGGCCGGCGGTGCCGCTGCCGGTCGATTTCCCGCCGGGGGCCAACCGCTACGGGCTGGCCGCCAACCTGGTGGTGTCGCTCTCCCCCGAGGCCACGCGGGCGCTGCTGCGCGAGGTGCCGGCCGCCTACGGCACCCGCATCGACGAGGTGCTGCTCACCGCGCTCGTCCTCGCCTTCGCGGCCTGGACGGGCGTCGAGCGCCTGCTGGTGCACCTCGAAGGGCACGGGCGCGAGGAGCTGTTCCCGGAGCTCGACACCAGCCGCACGGTCGGCTGGTTCACCTCCCTCATGCCGGTGGCGCTCGAAGTGCCGGCCGGCGCCGAGCCCGGCACGGCCCTCAAGGCGGTCAAGGAGCAGCTGCGCGCGCTGCCTCGCCGCGGCATCGGCTTCGGCCTGCTGCGCTACGCCAGCGGCGATCCCGACCTCGAGCTCCTGCTTGCCGGCCTGCCGGCGCCGGAGCTGAGCTTCACCTACCTCGGCCAGCTCGACCAGGTGCTCCCCGAGCGCTCGCTGCTGACCCTGGCCGAGCCGCCGCGCTGCGCCACCGAGGATGCCGGCCTGCGCCGGCCCCACCTGCTGGACGTCGACACCCGGGTGGCCGAGGAGCGCCTCTGCGTCACCTGGCGATACAGCCGCGGCAGCTACCGGGCCGCGACCATCGAGGCCCTGGCGCGGCAGTACCTGAGCGAGCTCTCGCGGCTGATCGCGCACTGCCGGGCGCCGGAGGCCGGCGGCTTCACGCCGTCGGACTTCCCGGGCGCCAGCGTCACCCAGGAGGAGCTGGACAGGATCCTGTCGCAGCTCGGCGGCGCATGAAGCGGGCCGACGTCGAAGACCTCTACGCGCTGTCGCCGCTGCAGCAGGGCATGCTCTTCCACGCCCTGGCCGCGCCGCGGGCGGGCCTGTACTGCGAGCAGCTGGTCTGCGAGCTGGCCGGGGAGCTCGACGCGACGGCGATGACGGCCGCCTGGCAGCGAGTCGTGGAGCGCCATCCCGTGCTGCGCACCAGCTTCATCTGGCGCGGCGTGCGCGAGCCGGTGCAGGTCGTGCACCGCCGGGTCGAGGTGCCGCTGCAACGCCACGACTGGCGAGCGCTGCCGGAGGCCGAGCAGGAGGTCCGTCTGCGCGGCCTCCTGGCTGCCGGCGCCGAGCGCGGTTTCGACCTCGCCGCGCCGCCCCTGCTGCGCCTGGACCTGATCGCGCTCGGCCCGGGCCGCCACCGGCTGGTGTGGAGCTACCCGCACATCCTGCTCGACGGCTGGTCCCTGCCGCTGGTGATCGGCGAGGTGTTCGCGCTCTACGACGGCGGCCGGCGCGGCGAGCCGCGGCAGCTGCCGGCGCGGCGGCCGTTCCGCGACTACGTGCTGTGGTTGCAGCAGCGCGACGCCGCCGCCTCGCGCGAGTACTGGCGGCGCGCCTTCGCCGGCTTCACCGGGCCCACTCACCTAGGGCTGGCGCCGCCCGGGGAAGGCGGCCGGCGCCGCGACCTGATGACGGCGCTCGACGCCGCCTCCTCGGCGCGGCTGCAGGCGCTCGCCCGGCGCGCCCAGGTCACCGCCAACACCCTGGCGGTCGGCGCCTGGGCGCTGCTGCTCGCCCGCTACAGCGGCAGCCACGACGTGGTGTTCGGCGTCACCCTCTCCGGCCGGCCGCCGGAGCTGGCCGGGGTCGAGGAGATGGTGGGACTGTTCATCAACACCGTGCCGGTGCGCGCGGCGGCGCCGCCGGCGGCGCCGCTGCTGCCCTGGCTGCGCGGCCTGCAGGAGCAGCAGGCCGAGCTGATGCAGCACGGCCACGCCCAGCTGGTCGACATCCAGCGGTGGAGCGGCGCGGCGGCCGGGCAATCGCTGTTCGAGACGCTGCTGATCTGCGAGAACTATCCGCTGCGCGGCCCCGAGGCGGCCGATCAGGCGAGCCTGCGCCTCGCCGGCGTGAGCATCGAGGAGCGCTCCAACTATCCGCTCCTGCTGGCGGTGGTGCCGGGGGCCGAGCTGGTGCTGCGGCTGTTCTTCGACGACGAGCGCTGCGACGCGCCGATGGCCGCCCGGCTGCTCGGCCACGTGGCGGCGCTGCTCGCGAGCTTTGCGGCGGCTCCCGAGGCGGCGCTCGGCGCCCTGCCGATGCTCACCGCCGCCCAGCGCCACCAGCTGGTGGCGGAGGCCAACGACACCAGCCGCGAGCCGGCGGGCGGCGGGCCGCTGCTGCACCGGCGCTTCGCCTCCTGGGCGATGCGCGTGCCGGACCGCGCCGCGCTCAGCGCCGCCGGCGCGGTGGTGAGCTATGGCGAGCTGGCGGCGCGCGTGGCGCGGCTGGCCGGCGAGCTGCGCCGGCTGGGCGTCGGGCCCGAGGTCGTGGCGGGCATCCACGTCGAGCGCTCGCCCGCGCTGCCGACGGCGATCCTGGCCGTGCTGCGGGCCGGCGGCGCCTTCCTGCCGCTCGCCCCCGGCTACCCGGCCGAGCGGCTGGCTTTCATGCTGGGCGATGCGGCGCCGGCGGTGCTGCTGACCGAGAGCCGGCTCGCCGGCGGCCTGCCGCCCACCGCCTGCCGGGTGCTCTGCCTCGACGCCCCGGCCGTTGCCAGGGCGCCGCTCGCCGCGCCGCCGCCCGACGACGTGCTGGCGGACAACCTCGCCTACGTCATCTACACCTCGGGCTCGACCGGCGTGCCCAAGGGAGTCGAGCTCAGCCATCGCGGGCTCGCCAACCTGGCCGGCACCCTGGCCGAGCACCTCTGCCTGGCGGTCCCCGGCGACCGCGTATTGCAGTTCGCCGCCATCAGCTTCGACGTCTCGGTGTCGGAGATCTGCCTGGCGCTGGGGGCGGGGGCGACGCTGGTGGTGGCGCCGGACGAGGCGCTGCTGCCCGGACCCAATCTGCTGCGGCTGCTCCAGGAGCAACAGGTCTCGGTGCTCACCCTGCCGCCCTCGGCGCTGGCGGTGATGCCGGGCGCGCCGCCAGGCCTGGGCGAGCCGCTGCCGGCGCTGGGCCGGCTGGCGGTCGCCGGCGAGGCCTGCGCGCCGGCGCTGGTCGAGCGCTGGGCGGCAGGCCGCCGCTTCTGGAACGCCTACGGGCCGACCGAGACCACGGTCTATGCCACGGCCGCGCCCTGCGCGCGCGGCGGCGGCGACCGCCGGCCGCCCATCGGGCGGCCGCTCGCCAACCTGCGCGCCGACGTGGTCGGCGGCGGCGGCGAGCTGGCGCCGCCGGGTTGCGAGGGCGAGCTGATGGTGGGCGGCATCGCCCTGGCGCGCGGCTACCGCGGCCGGCCCGACCTCACCGCGGAGCGCTTCGTGCCCGATCCCTGCGGCGACGGACCGGGCGCGCGCCGCTATCGCACCGGCGACCTGGCGCGGCGGCGCACCGGCGGCGACCTCGATTTCCTCGGCCGCACCGACCGCCAGGTCAAGCTGCGCGGCTTCCGCATCGAGCTCGAAGAGATCGAGACCGTGCTCGGCGGCCATCCCGGAGTGGGTGAGGCGGTGGTCGTGCTGCAGGGCGGCGAGCGCCTGGTCGGCTTCTGGGTGGCGGCCGGCGCCGCGGCCACGGCGCCGCCGGCGGAGCACGAGCTGCGCGCCTGGCTGCGCCGCAAGCTGCCCGCCTACATGGTCCCCGGGCTGCTGTCGCGGCTGCCGGAGCTGCCGCTGACGCCGGCCGGCAAGGTGGACCGCGCCGCCCTGCCGCTGCCCGCGCTGCCGCACGGCGGCGGCGCGGCGGCGCCGGCGCCGGCGGCCTGGCCGGCTGGCGCCGCCGGCGAGGCGCCCGAGCTGGAGCGCCTGGTCGCGGGCATCTGGCGCGACCTGCTGGGCACCGCCGAGATCGCGGCCGCGGACAACTTCTTCGATCGCGGCGGCCATTCGCTGATGCTGCTGCAGGTCCACGACCGCCTGCAGGGTGCGCTCGGCCGCGAGATCGACTTCGTGGATCTGCTGCGCTATCCGACGGTGGCGGCCCTCGCCGGACGGCTGGCGGCGACCGCCCCCGGCGCGCCGTCGCCGGTCACCGGCGCTCCGACACCGGCCCACGGCGGCCCGGCGCCTCAGGACCGCCCGCCGGCCGTGCCGGCGGCGACCGCCGCCGGAGTGGGCGCCGGCATCGCCATCGTCGGCATGGCCGGCCGCTTTCCCGGCGCCGCCGATCTCGACGAGCTGTGGCGCAACCTGCGCGACGGCGTCGAGGCCATCACCTTCTGGAGCCCGGCCGAGCTGGCAGCCGCCGGCGTGTCGCCGGCGCAGCTGGCCGATCCGGCCTACGTCGGGGCCCGCGGCCTGGTGGCGGACGCGGAGTGGTTCGACGCCGGCTTCTTCGGCTACAGCCCGATGGAGGCGCAGCTGCTCGATCCCCAGCAGCGGCTGTGGCTCGAGTGCGCCTGGCACGCGCTCGAGGACGCCGGCTGGGGCGAGGCGAGCGGCAGCGCGGTGGGGGTCTTCGCCGGCGCCAGCATCAGCACCTACCTCGGCCAGCTGTACTCGCGCCCGGACCTGGTGGGCGCCGGCGGCGGCTTCCAGGTCCTGATCGGCAACGACAAGGATTTCCTCCCGACCCGGGTGTCGTACAAGCTGGATCTCAGGGGACCGAGCGTCAGCGTGCAGACCGCCTGCTCCAGCTCGCTGGTGGCGGTGCACCTCGCCTGCCAGAGTCTGCAACGCGGCGAGTGCGACCTGGCGCTCGCCGGCGGCGTCTCGGTGCATGCGCCCCGGGTCGCCGGCTATCTCTACCAGCCCGCCGGCATCTTCTCGCCGGACGGCCACACCCGCACCTTCGACGCGCGGGCGGCGGGCACCCTGCCCGGCGAGGGCGTCGGCATCGTCGTCCTGCGGCGGCTCGACGCGGCGGTGGCGGCGGGCGACCGCATCCGCGCCGTGATCCGCGGCTCGGCGATCAACAACGACGGCGCGGACAAGCTCAGCTACACCGCGCCCAGCGTCGCCGGCCAGGCGCAGGTGATCGCGACGGCGCTCGACGCGGCCGGGGTCGCTGCCGCCTCGGTGAGCTACGTCGAGGCGCACGGCACCGCCACGCCGCTGGGCGACGCCATCGAGGTCGCGGCCCTCAAGGAGGTCTTCGGCGCCGGCTCCGGCCGGCCCGGCGGCTGCGGCCTGGGCTCGATCAAGAGCAACATCGGCCACCTGGACGCCGCGGCGGGCGTTGCCGGCCTGATCAAGACGGTGCTGGCGCTCGAGCGCCGGGAGCTGCCGCCGACGCTGCACTTCGAGCACCCGAACCCCAAGCTCGGCCTCGCCGGCAGCCCGTTCTACGTCAACCGCGAGCTCCGGCCCTGGCCGGTGGGCGAGACCCCGCGGCGGGCCGGAGTGAGCGCCTTCGGCCTCGGCGGCACCAACGTCCACGTCGTCGTCGAGGAGGCGCCCGCGGCCGCCGCCGGGACGCCCTCGCGGCCGTGGCAGCTGCTGCTGGTGTCGGCGGCCGACCAGGCGGCGCGCGAGGCGGCGACCGACCTGCTGGCCGCCCATCTAGGGCAGCAGCCGCCGCCGCCGGCCGCCGGCCTCGCCGGCGACGCCCGGCTCGCCAACATCGCCAACATCGCCGACGTCGCCAACATCGCCAACGTCGCCAACATCGCCGACATCGCCGACATCGCCCACACCACCCAGACCGGCCGGCGGCACCTGCGCTACCGCCGCTTCCTGGTCGCCGGCCCGGCCGGAGGAGAGCAGGGCGCGGACGGCGCCGGCGGCGGGCCGGGCGGGCCGGGCCGGGCGGCGGCCGCGGCAGCGGCGGCGGCGCTCGCCGCCCGCCTGCCCGGCGAGGTCTTCGACGGCACCGTCGCGCCGGGCTCGGGCTCGCGGCCGGTGGCGTTCCTGTTCCCGGGCGTGGGCGACCAGTACCCCGGCATGGCGCGGGAGCTCTACGAGCAGGAGCCGGTGTTCCGCGCCGAGCTGGACCGCGTCGCCGAGCTGTTCGCGCCCCACCTCGGCAGCGATCTGCGGCCGCTGCTGCTGGCGGCCGCCGAGCCTGCCGCCGGCGCGGCGGGG
>DATGHG010000522.1:0-6417 GCA_035308185.1 Thermoanaerobaculia bacterium
CAGGTCGAAGACTTCATTCGCCACCTGGCGACCGCCGCACCCGGCGACCGCCCGGGGGTGAAGCTCGATCCTCGCCGGCCGCAAGAGGGGCTGCGCCTCGCCTGGGAGGCGGCAGTCAAGGCGCGGCTCGTGCCCGCCGAGCTGCCGCTATCGACCGTCTCGCGGCTGTTCGCGGTCTATCAGGCCAACCTGAGTGCGCTCGCGAGCTACCGGCCCAAGCCTTACCCGGGCCGCGCCGTCCTGCTGCGCGCCACCCCGGAGCTCAGCGCGGCGGAATGGGAGGCGCTGGTCCTGGGCGGTGTCGAGGTGCGTGCGCTCGCGGGCGCTCATTTCACGCTGCTCAGAGCGCCATGCGTGCGCGAGGTCGCACGCGAGATCGAAGCCTGCATCACGTCCATACGAGGTACCTGAGATGTCCGACCTGTTGGCGATCCTCCTGCGCTTCGGGCAACGCTCGTCGCTGGCCCTGGCGATCTTCGCCGGGATCCTCAGCGGCCTCTGCGGCACCGCCATCCTGGCACTCATCAACCGCCTCATGAACCTCGACGATCCACGACGCGGGCCCCACTGGCTGCTGTGGGGCTTCCTCGGCTTCTGCCTATTGATCCCGCTGATGCGGGTCGTATCAACCTACCTGTTCACCGACCTCAGCGCACGGGCCGCGCTCAACCTGCGCCTGGACCTGAGCGGCAAGATCCTGGCCGCGCCGCTGCGCCGCCTCGAGGAGGTTGGCGCCCAGGCCCTGCTCATGGCCCTGCACCGCGACATCGGGATCCTGTCCGACACCGTCACCTCGATCCCTGGGCTCGCCATCAACGCGGCGGTGATCACGGGATGCCTGGTCTACCTGGGCTGGCTGTCGCGGCCGTTGCTGCTCATCGTGGTGTGCCTGCTCGCCCTCGGGACCGCCAGCTACCAGCTGCCCATCAAGCTGGCGCGCCGCCGCGAGGGCCGGGTCTACCAGGAGCATCGCCGGCTGTACAAGCACTTCGAGGGCCTGACCTCGGGCATCAAGGAGCTCAAGATGCACGCCACCCGCCAGGCCAACTTCCTGGCTGGGCTGCGCAGCACCGCGGAAGGCCTCCGCAAGGCGCACCTGCGCGCCCGCCTGGCGCTCGTCTCGGTGAACAGCTGGGCCTCGGTGCTCTCTTATCTCTCGATCGGGCTGCTGCTGTTCCTCTCTCCCGCGCTGTCGATCCACGCCGGCCGCGAGGCGCGCACCGGCTTCGCTCTGGTGCTCCTCTTCATGAGCGGTCCGATCGAGGCGCTGCTCAATCTGGTGCCCGATCTCGCCCGCGCCAGCGTCGCGGCGCGCGAGATCGGGAAGCTGGGGATCTCGCTGGCACAGCGCGGTCCCGAGCCGTTGCCGGCGGCTCCTCCCAGCGCCCCCTCCATCCCCTTGTCCTGGGAGCTGGCTGGCGTGACGCACACCTACCGGCGGGAGCACGAGGACGACAACTTCCTGCTCGGCCCCATCAACCTGCGCATCGAGCCGGGCGAGATCACTTTCATCGCCGGCGGCAACGGCTCGGGCAAGACGACGCTGGCCAAGCTGATGGCCGGCTTGTACGCCCCAGAGTCGGGAGAGATCCGCTGGAACGGCGAGACGGTCACCGACGAGAGCCGGGAACGATACCGGCAGAGCTTCTCGGTGGTCTTCTCGGACTTCTTCCTCTTCTCGAGCCTGCTCGGCATCGCCGACGGTCCGGAGTCAGCGGCGCGGGCGCAGGAGCTGCTGGCCGAGCTCGAGCTGGAGAAGAAGGTTCGTCTCGAGGCCGGGGCGCTATCGACCACCGAGCTGTCCCAGGGGCAGCGCAAGCGGCTGGCGCTGCTCACCGCCTTCCTGGAGGCGCGCCCGGTCTACATGTTCGACGAGTGGGCCGCCGACCAGGATCCCCACTTCAAGGAGATCTTCTATCGCCACATACTGCCGGGGCTTCGCGCCCAGGGACGGACGGTGATCGTCATCAGTCACGACGACCGTTACTACGGCACGGGAGATCGTGTGGTCAAGCTCGAGAACGGCAGCATCGCCTCCGACCTGCGCCGCGCGCCCGTGGCGGAGCTCGCCGCCGGCGCCGTCGGGACCTGACCCGCCGCGCTCAGGCTTGCGTCTCTTTCAGGCTCACGGCCGGGCTCATCCTTGCCGCCTTGCGGGCTGGGAAGAAGCCGGCGGAGACGGTGATCGCGCAGAAGAAGAGCAGGACCTCGGCATAGGTCAGCGGGTCGGTGGGACCGACGCCGTAGAGCATGCCGCGCAGCAGGATGGAGAAGCCGATCGCGAGGCCGAGGCCGAGCAGCGATCCGACCCAGAGCACGGCGAGGTGCTGGCGCAGGACCATGCCGAGAACCTGGCCAGGCTGTGCTCCGAGCGCCATGCGGATCCCGATCTCCTGGCGCCGGCTCACCACCCAGTAGACGACGGTGCCGTAGATCCCCACGGCCGCGAGCGCCAGCGTCAGCAGACCGCAGGCGGTGAGCAGCGATGCCCCGAGGCGCGCCGGCAGGAGCAGAGTGCCGATCGCGTCGGCGAGCGTCGTCATCCGGGCGACCGGGAGCTTGGGGTTGATCGCCTGCAGCTCGCGCCGGATGAGGCCGGCGGTCCCGGCGGGCGAACCGCTGATATCCAGAACCAGGGTCGCGGTGGAGCTGAGGTTCTGGGCGAGCGGCAGGTAGACGAAGGGCCTGGGATCCTCGTCGAGCCGCCGGTATTTGCTGGTTGCCACCACGCCGACGATCTCGACCCTGTCCGAGCCGCTGCGGATCTGCTGGCCGACCGCGCTGCGGCCTGGCCAGAAGCGGTCCGCCATGGTCTGGTTGACGATCGCCACCGGCGGGCTCTTCTCGGTGTCCTCGCGGCCAAAGTCGCGTCCCTGCAGCAGCTGGATGCCGATCGTCTTGAAGTAACCCGGACCCACTGCCGTGACGTCCAGGGGGAAAGTGTCTCTCCCAGGCGGCGGCTGGTGCCCCTCGACGGCGAAACCGCGGGTGTCCCAGCTGCCGCCCAGGGGTGACGCGAGGATCAAGGCCGCCGAGCGCACCTGCTGCAGGGCACGGAAGCGGTCGACGATGTTGCGCAGCTCGACATCGGCCCGCGCGCCCTCGAAACCGAGCGGCTTGAGGTCGATGGGGACGGTGATCACGCCGAGGTTCCGCAGCCCGAGCTTGACCGCCTGGGTATGGCTCAAGCTGCGCAGCAGCAGCCCGGCGGCGATCAGCAGGACCATCGAGATCGCCACCTGCCCGATCAGCAGGACGTTGCGCCAGTTGAACAGACGCCGCGGCGCGCCGCCCACGGACGCGGTCTCGGCGCGGAGGGCTTCCATCGCCGGTGCGCGCGATGCCTGCACTGCCGGGATGAGGCCGAATGCGATCCCTGGCACGATGGCGAGCAGGAAGATGGCGAAGATCACCTTCCAGTCGATGCTGAAATCGATGCCGATGGGACCGAGCCCAGGCGGCTGGAAGCCGGCCAGCCAGCGGCCGGTCCAAGCGGCGACCAGCAAGGCGAGCGCGCCGGCGGCGATGAACAGCAGCAGGGTCTCGGTCATGAGCAGCTGGACGACATGGGTGCGGGTCGCGCCGAGGGAGACCCTGATGCCGAGCTCCTTGATGCGCGCCTGCGTCCGTGCCAGCAGCAGGCTGGTGACGTTGGAGCAGGCGAAGAGCAGCACCAGCAGGCCCGTGGCGAGCAGGCCTATCGACATCGAGATGCGCGGGGTCCGCTGGTTCGGATGGCCCAGGTGCGTGGAATAGAGGATGAAGCGGATGCCCTTGTGCGAGGCCGGATAGGCGGCCGCGAGCCGGGTGCCCAGCTCGGCGGTGAAGACCTGGGCGCTGGCGAAGCTGACCTTCGGCTTCAGGCGTCCCATGGCCTCGAGCCAGCGCTGGCTGCGATCCTCGAAGAGCGCCGCGGGGTAGACCTGCGGCAGGGCGCGGAACGGGATCCAGAGCCCGTTGCTGCCGCTGAGGAACTGCGTGCCCTTGAACTTCTCCGGCGCCACACCGACGACGACGAATGGCTCCTCGTTGAGGAAGATGGGCTTGCCGACGAGGGCAGGGTCGGCGGCGAAGTGGCTCTTCCAGAGCTCGTAGCTCAAGACGACCTCGCGCTCGGCGCTCACCGACCGGCCGGCCGGGACCACGAAGGTCCTCCCCAGGATCGGCGGGACCCCCAGGACGGCGAAGTAGTCAGAGGTCACCGCCTGGCCGCGCACGGGCTCCGTGGCCTCGCCGCGGCGCAGGCTGACCACGATGCCGGCGTAGGCCATGACGCCTGAGAAGGGGGAGCCCTCCTGCTGCAGGTCCAGGAGGTCAGGGTAGGAGATCGAGCCGAAGCTGTCGCTGTCGACCGCCGCGCTGGAAACCCAGACCAGGCGGGCTGGATCGGCGACCGGCAGGGGCCGGAGCATGATGCCGTACACGAAGAGAAAGAGCGAGCTGCCGGCGCCGATGGCAAGCGTCAGGCAGAGAATCGCGCCGGCGCTGAAAGCGGGTCGCTTGACCAAAGAACGGGCGGCCAGACGGATGGTTTGGAGCCATTCCATGTGCTGTCCTCTCGGCCGTAGCCCGGAGCCGCGCTCCGCCGCTCGGGACCAGCCCTCCTCCGCGAGCCGGCGCGCCGGATAGGCGCACGCTCTGTGCGCGAGGTTGCCTGGTCGCAGATCTTCCCTGTAAGTGGAGGTGCCGGGCCGGGCTGGGGCGGGACAGATCGAGCGCGTGTCGCCTGCGGCATGGAACATGCCAAAGCAATTTGACCAAATTGGCACCCAGGTAACGGCCGTGGGTGTAAGGCTATGAACATCAATAGGTTAGATGGTTGCGGAGAGGTTGCTGAAGCCTCCGCGGAGAGGTCCGATGAAGCCCAATTGGGGAGATAATGGCCGAGGGTCATCTCACCGGGGTCGGCCCAAATAGCCTCGAGTCGAAAAGGACCAGATCAGGCAGGCGCCCTTCGATTTCCTTTTCGGCGGTGGCGGCGGGCTGGGGCTGGACGGCACCTTGCGGGCGGCGTCCGCGAGCAGAGCCTTCGGCACCGCGGCCGTGGCGCTCAGTTGGCTGGCCGGAGCCGGTGCCGCGGCCCGGGTGGCCGGCGTCGCCGGTGCTGCGCCCTGCGGGGTGCGAGCCGCCGGCGCCGCGGCAGGCGCGGCCGGTGGCGTCGTCGAGCGCGCGGTAGAGAAGTCCAAGAAGTGACGGCGGCCGCGGCGCTAGGGCCTCGGCTTCGGCGTTCCTCGGCTAGGGCCCGCCAGGCGCTCTGGCGGGCGGGGTGCAGGTCGAGGGCGCCGTAGAGCGTCTGTCCGGCCCGGGCGATCGGGCCCTTCCTTGGCGTTCTCCGGAACCTTCTGCAGGAAGGGCGTGATGTCTTGGTTCCAGACCAGGTGTGCCGTCTTCGCGGGTGGAAAAAGCCGCCGCCGCGCCCGCCGCGCCCCGGCATCGCACCCACCGCGCCGCCGCCCGGCGCTCTCCTCGGGATGGCGCCAGGGTGGCAGCGCGGATTGGTCATGGCGCCCGCGGCTCAAAGTGGTTATTGCAACGCGATATCGCCGCAGCGAGAATGGCGGCGTTGCCAATGCCCGGAAACTGACAGAAAGGGACCGCCGGAATGAAAAGCTCGCACGCCGTGGTCGCTATCGTCCTCGCCGCCTCCTTTGGCGCCACGCTTCCTGCACGCTCATCGCCGGCCAAGCAGCAGGCACCGGCCGTCCAAGATCTGTCCGGCTTGCACGCCTTCGACCTTCGGGTGGGCAACTGGAAGTCCCATCATCGGCGCTTGAAAGACCGCCTGACCGGCAGCCATGAGTGGGAAGAGTTCGACGGCAGCCAGACCTGGTGGATCACCTTGAACGGCTACGGCAACGCCGACGACAACCTTTTCCAGGCGCCGAAGGGCGACGTCCGCGGCGTCACCGTGCGTGCCTACGACCCCAAGACCGGTCAATGGGCCATCTGGTGGTTCGACGGCCGCAATCCCCTGGGCCCGATCGATCCACCGGTGATCGGCCGCTTCGTCAACGGGGTCGGAACCTTCTACAACAACGACACCTGGCGCGGCAAACCCATCCGCACGCGCTTCATCTGGTCGAGGATCACTGCCGCCGGCGCCCATTGGGAGCAGGCCTTCTCGCCCGATGGGGGTAAGACCTGGGAGACCAACTGGATCTGCGACTTCCACCACTAGAGCGCGCGGCCGCGCAGGGCGCGGGCGCGATTGCGGCTCACGCCGAGTCGGGTCCGTTGTCGAGTTCGGCCACCAGCGCCCCCTATTTCCGCAGCCTGCTAATACTACTGTGTCATAAACGCAATTCCATTTCATGATGGCCGCACCATGGGCAATGCGGCAGGCACGCCGCGAGGATTCGTGCCTGCCGCCACTTGAAGGTCGCAATGGAGTTCGGATTATGGCGCTCCGGCCGGCGG
>DATGHG010000523.1:0-9698 GCA_035308185.1 Thermoanaerobaculia bacterium
CATGCCGAGGGTCGAGGCCAGGTACTTGGCGCCGGACGAGCCGCCGGTGCCGGCGCGCGAGCCGATCATCCGCTCGACCATCTTGACGTGATGGAAGCGCCAGATCCCGAAGCGCTCGTCGAGTTGCAGCAGGTGCTCGGCGAGACGGAAATGCGGGTAATGCCGGCCGGAATCCTGATACAGCTGCACCAGGGCATCGACCACGCCGTCGTCGGCCAGGTGCGGCTGGCTGACGTCGCGGTCCAGCACCGTCGCCGGGATGGGCAGGCCGCTGCGCGCCAGGTGGCGCAAAAAGTGATCGTAAAGAGTGGGCTGCTGTAGCGCCTCGGCCAGCTCGTGGCGCGATTCTTCGTCCTCGCCCACCCGATCGATCAGGCGTGGGTTCTTGGCGCCACACAGGAACTCGAGCTTGCGGAACTGCACCGACTGGAACCCGCTCGCCGGGCGCAGGTGATCGCGGAACTTGGCGAAATCGACCGCGAACATGGTCTCGAGCAGCGGGATCTGCTCGATCAGCAGATGCAGGATCGCGTGCACGCGGTCGAACAGCTGGCCGGCGCGCAGCGGCTGGTCGCGGTCCAGCCAATCGCACACCGCGGCGATCTCGTGCAGCAGCTGCTTGAACCACAGCTCGTAGACCTGGTGGCTGACGATGAACAGCAGCTCGTCGTGGTGCGCGGGCAGCGACAGCTCGCGCTGCAGCGACAGCAGCTCCGGCACGTGCAGATAGCTGCCGTAGGTGAGGCGGTGGGAGGGGTCGGCGGCGGTGGTCATTCTGTTATCCTAACGCCATGGCAGTCGATTCCAGACCTCGGCTGAGCCCGGAAGAATATCTTGCCCTCGAACGGGCGGCGGAGACCAAGAGCGACTACCTCGACGGCGAGATGATCGCGATGACGGGCGCCAGCCTGCGCCACAACGACATCGTGACCAATCTCGTGCTGGCAATCGGCAATCAACTTAGAGGCGGATCATGCCGGGTCTACTCAAGCGACCTGCGGGTCCTGGTTTCCGTGACCGGCCTCTATACCTACCCGGACATCGTCGTGGTCTGTGGCGAACCCATCCTGACGGATAAACACTTCGATACGCTGACCAATCCAACGGTGCTGATCGAAGTGCTCTCGCCCAGCACCGCGGCTTATGACCGCGGTACCAAGCTTGAGCACTACCGCAGCCTGGAATCACTGCGCGAGTGCCTGTTCGTTTCGCAGGACCAGCCGAAGGTCGAGCAGTACATCCGGCAAGAGGATCGAAAGAAGTGGCTGCTTACCGAAGTAACAGAGCTCACGGCATCCGTCGTCATGCCCTCGATCGGGTGCCAGGTGGCAATGTCTGAAATCTACGTTGGCAGCTAAGCGATCGTGCCGCCGGGGTTGCGCTTGAGCAGCGGCTTGTAGGCCAGCAGCCAGAGGCCTGAATAGTCGCGCATCAGCCGCATGCGCAGCAGTTGCAACTGGCGGCCTTCGGTGACGCTGCCGGACAGCACCGCCTCGTCGAGCACGTGGTGGAAGCGCCACAGGTAGGCGTCGGCGGTGCGCGCCGTCCAGCGGGCGCGCGCGAAGACGATCGAATCGCCGGTCACCGAGGTCTCGTCCAGGATGCCGGAGATCTCCTGCGCCTCCTCGTTGATCCGCATGCGCAGGGCGGCGCTTTCGAGCAGGAACTGCTCGAGCTCGCGGTCGCAGTTGGCGCGGCTGTGCAGCCGGCGGTAGGCGATCACCTCGCGCGGCTCGATGCGCAGCGGGAAGACGTCCTGCAGCACCACCACCCGCTCCGGCGCCAGCTCGGTATCGACCTCGCGCAGGGCGTCCACCAGCTTGCGATAGAACTCGCCGAGCAGGTCCTCCTGCGCCGCGAGCGGCGACTCCGGGGCCGACGCCCCCACCGCCGACAGGTAGCCGTCGTCGTCGGCGAGCGGCGCCCGCCGGTAGTCCGAACCGGTGTAGCTGGCGGCGCCGGCGTAGGCGGTCGCGCCGGTGGCGGTGTAGCCGGCCGAGCCGGAGCCCGCGCCGGCCGGACCGGCGGCGCCGGGCGACGCCTCTCCCTCGCCGGCGAGCATGGCGCCGCCGCGCCCGCCGGCGGCGGCGAGGCGGGGCATCAGCTCGCGGACCCGGCCGCGGATCATCGCCAGGTCCTCGAGCTTCAGCTCCTGGCTTTGCAGCTGCGCCTCGAAGCGCTCGATCTCCTGGCGGAACTGGATCAGCTCCTGGTCCAGCTCGCGATCCACCGGCACCTCGCGCTCGAGCTCGAAGACGCGCTGGTACTCGGCGACGATCCGCCGCTCCTCCTTGCCATAGAGGTTCTGGATGCGGCTCTTGAGCACCAGGTTGGTCTCCTGGATGGCGAGCAGCAGGGCGGGCTCGAACAGCAGGTTGCCCAGCTCGTGCTTGAGCCGCCGGTAACGCGGGATCAGGTTGGTCTCGCTCAGCCGGTCGAGCGTCTCGATCTCGTTGACCTCCTGGCGGATGCCCTCGATCTCGCGGCGCTTGTCGCCGACGAAGGCGGACTCCGGCAGCGGCACCCCGAGCATCGCCCACAGGCCGTGGAAGATCTCGCCCAGCCGCCGGTGGTCGCGAAGCCGCGGCTCGCCGGTGCGATCGTCCTCCTCCTCGCTCAGGCGGGCGAGCAGGAAATCGACCTTGTCGAGGCGCTCGGTCGGCCAGATCTCGCCCTGCTGGGCATACAAGTAGAACTTGACCAGCTGGGTGATGATCTTCTCGTCGTAGGTCTTGACCCGGCGGAAGAACTGGCGCAGGTAGTACGGGGCGATCCTGGTATCTTGCTCGTCGAGGTCCGCGATCAGCTCCCCGAGCCGGTGGTCGATACCCTCGAGCCGGACCTGGAGGGGATCGCTCTCCGCCGTGTTGAGGTTCTGCGAGATCTCCTTGAGCTCGGCGTAGAGGTTCTGGAAGTCGAGCGAGTGAGCGTCGGCGATCTTGGCCTGGTTGCCCTTGCCAAGGCTCTGCAGGAACTGATGGAAGGTCCAGGCGGCGCGGAAGCGATGCGAGGTGTCGGCGTAGCGTCGATGGAGAGCGCCGAGCTCCTGAACTGTGGCCATGGCAGCTTCGAGTACGCCCTTCGGCTCCGAGGTTCGGCCGAGGATATCATGCAATGATGCGGCGGCGACGACGGCAGGCGACGGGCGCTCTTGGAGACGGGGCGTGCACCACTCCATGCGGGTGCTGATCCCGGCGGCGGAGCTGTCGCGCCGGGTGGCCGAGCTGGCCGCACGGATCGACGCCGACTACAGCCGGGCGGGAGGGGCGACGGGTGGCCCGGGAACGGCCGCGAGCGACCCGGGCAGCGCGGCGACTGGTCCAGGAACGGCCACGAGCGACCCGGGAAGGGCGGCGAGTGGCCCGGGAAGGGCCACCAGCGGCGGCCGGCAGCGGCCGGCGGACGATCCGCTGATCGCGGTGGGCGTGCTCAAGGGGTCGGTCTTCTTCCTCGCCGACCTGCTCAAGCGCCTGCGGGTGCCGGTGGCAGTGGACTTCCTGCAGACCGCGAGCTACGGCGAGGGCGGCGCCAACCGCGGCGAGCTGCGCATCCGCAAGGACCTGGACCTGCCGATCCGCGGCCGGGACGTGCTGCTGGTCGAGGACATCGTCGACACCGGCTACACGGTGGCCACCATCCTGGATCTGCTGCGCCACCGCGGCGCGCGCAGCGTGCGGCTGTGCGCGCTGCTCGACAAGGCGGCGGCGCGCCAGGTCGAGGTGCCGATCGACTACCGCGGCTTCGCGATCGAGAACCTCTTCGTGGTCGGCTACGGCCTGGACCACGCCGAGCGCTACCGCAACCTCCCGCACATCGCGGTGTGGCAGCCCGACGGAGCGCCACCCGCCCTCGAAAGGAGCGTCTCAGGCATGCAATTCCATCACACCGACCAGGCTCCGGCCGCGATCGGCCCGTACTCCCAGGCGGTTTCCGTCGACGGCTGGCTTTACACCTCCGGCCAGGTGGGCCTCGACCCCGCCACCGGCGAGCTGGTTCCCGGCGGCTTCGAGGCCCAGGCCCGGCGGGCGCTCGAGAATCTCCGCCAGGTGCTGAGCACCGCCGGCTGCGGCTTCTCCGACGTGGTCAAGGCGACGGTCTACGTCGTCGACCTCGCCGACTTCCCCCGCCTCAACGCGCTGTATGGCGAAGCCATGGGCGACCACCGGCCGGCGCGCTCGACCGTCCAGGCGGCCGCCCTGCCGCGCGGCGCGCTGGTCGAGATCGACCTGGTCGCGCGGCTGCCCCGCGCCGGCGGGCACGGCTAGACGAGACTGCCCCGAAGAGTGGGTGTGAGGGGGTCGGGGGGGATTGCGGGGGGTGATCCGATAGCCGGTGGCGGCCGGCGGCAGCGCTCAAGGCGCCAGCGCCTGCCGCAACCGGAGAATGGCCTGATCGATTTGGGGGCGGCCGGCGTCGCGGTGCGTCACCATGCGCACCTGGTCGCGGCTCACCGGGGTGGCGAGCACGCCGGCGGCGCGCAAGCGGGCCACCACGGCGGCGGCCGGCTCCGCCGTCGCATCGGCCGGAGCGCCCGGATCCCCCGGCGGCAACCTGGCGGCCAGCCCCGGGCTGACCCGGAAGACGACGATGTTGGTGCGCACCCCGGCCGCATCGATCTCGACGTCCGGCAGGGTGGCGACCGCGGCCGCCAGCAGCGCGGCATGGGCGTGATCCGCGGCCAGGTGGGCCGGCCCCCGGCGCAGCGCCACCAGGCCCGCCGCCGCCAGCACCCCCGCCTGGCGCATGCCGCCGCCGAACATCTTGCGCACCCGGCGCCCCTCGCGAATCAGGTCGCGGCCGCCGCACAGCAGGGAGCCGACCGGCGCCCCGAGGCCCTTCGACAGGCAGAACATGGTCGAGCTGAAGCCGGCGGCGAGGGCCGCCGCGGTGGTGCCGAGCGCCACCGCGGCGTTGAAGATGCGGGCGCCGTCGAGGTGCGCCGGCAGGCCGTGCCGGCGGGCCACGGCGAGCAGCGCCTCGAGGTGCGGGCGGCCGTAGACGCTGCCGCCGGCGAGGTTATGGGTGTTCTCCACCGCCAGCAGGCAGGTGCGCACCCGGTAGCCGGCGCCGGAGCAGACGGCGGCCTCGACCGCCGCCGGGTCGAGCAGCCCCTGCGGCGAATCGATCGCCCGCGGCAGCAGGCCCGAGAGCGCCGACATCGCGCCCATCTCCAGTATCAACATGTGGCTGCGGGCGTCGCAGATCACCTCCTGCCCGGGCGTGCCGAGGAGGCGCAGGGCGATCTGGTTGCCCATCGTGCCCGAGGGGACGAAGAGCGCCGCCTCGTGCCCCACCGCCACCGCCGCCGAGGCTTCCAGCGCCGCCACCGTGGGGTCCTCGCCATAGACGTCGTCGCCCACCTCGGCGGTGGCCATCGCCCGCCGCATCTCGTCGTCGGGCCGGGTCACGGTGTCCGACCGCAGGTCGATCGGCAGGTCCGCTGGCATGTCGGGCATTAGGCACGATCGGGCTGACAAGATCAAGGCGCAAGAGGAGCCAGAGATGCTCCGTGGAGCCCTCCTGAAGAGCCGCAGTATCCGCCCCAGGAAGGGAAGCCAGATTTCTCGACCTCAGGAGCCGTCACGCGGCCCGCAAGGAGTTGCCGTTGCGTGAGGCTGTGCGACTCGGCAGAGCCTGGCTCAGCCCAGGTACTCGGCCATCAGCTCGACAAGCAGCGCCGGCTCGCCGCCGGCTGCCGCCTCGGCCACGGCGCGGCGGGCGAGGGGATCGAGCGCGGTCACCACCGCCAGGTTGCCCTCGCGGCAGAGCGCGGCAACGTCGTAGGTGGTGCCGTCCAGCCAGCGGGCGGCCCGGAACAGCGCCTGCGCCTGTTCGACCGGCCGTCCCAGCCGCAGCCAGAGCTCACCGGCGAGGGCCAGCAGCCCCGCGAGGCGGCGGTTCTCGGCCCGCGGCAGCGGTGGGCGCGGCAGCGGCGGCAGTGCCGGCTGCGGCAGCGGACGCGGCAGGAAGGGCGCCAGGCCATGGCGGTGCGCGACCCGCGCCAGCTCCCGCTCGCTCGACGGCTCGCGGTTCTGGCGATGGAACAGCGCCTCGAAGGCTTTCCCTTCCCCCGGACCCACGAGCCGCTGCGCCAGGCGCCGCCGATCGCCGGGCCCCAGCGCCGGCACCAGCGCCTGCAGCACCGCGAAACCCGCGCCAGCCAGCCGCGCGCACGAGCGCTCCCACCGCTCCGGGTCGTCGGTGATGCCCGGCACCAGCGGCCACACCGCGACGGCGCCGCCGGCGATAGCCGCCGGGCCGGCGCCCGAGATTCCCCCCGTCGCCCCGCCCTCGCCGCCGGTCTCGGCCCCCACGACGTCGGCGCCACCGACGACGCCGAGACCGTTGGCGGCGGCGATCGGCGCCCGCGACGCCCACGGCCAAGCCGTCGCCAGCTCGCCGCCGCCGTCGAGGAGATCCGCCAAGAGGTCGATCACCACCACCGCGCCGCCGCCCGGCGGTAACCCGGTTTCGTCCCCGGGCAGCAGCTGCAACAGGACCGGCGCGCCGCCGGCCAGCGCGCGCGCCGCCAGCCCGTCGCGCCAACCAGCCAGCCGCGCCGGGACCGGTGGCAGGTAAAGCAGGTCGTCAGGCGGCGCCCCGGGAAGTGCCGCGTCGCCGGCCGGCTCCCGGCCGCTATTCCTGCCCAGGCGGCCGGCGGCGAGGTCGAGCCATGGGCGCTCCGGCCCCTGCCAGACCCTGGGCGCATGGCGGATCCACAGGTGGCCGGGCTCGGGAAGCCGCGCCGCGAGCCGCGGCAGGCCCACGTCGCCGTCGCCGGCCGGCGGTCGCCCGGCGAAAGCGGCGGTCACCCGGAAGGGCCTGCGCCGCGGGCGGCCAGCATGCGGTGCACGTACTTGGCCAGCACGTCCACCTCGAGGTTCACGGCGTCGCCCGGTAGCAGCCCGCCCAGGGTGGTCACCGCCAAGGTGTGCGGCAGCAAGGCCACTTCGAAGGCGTCCGGCGCCAGCGCGGCGACGGTCAGGCTGACCCCGTCCACGCACACCGACCCCTTCTCCACCAGGAATGGCGCCAGCGGCGCCGGCAGCGAGAACGCGAGCACCCGGTGCTCGGCAAGGTCCCGCCGCGCCACCACCGCGGCCGTGCCGTCGACGTGCCCCTGCACCAGATGACCGCCCAGCGGCTCGCCCGCCCGCAGCGCCGGCTCGAGGTTCACCGCCGCACCAACCCGCAGCCCGCCAAGCGTGGTGCGCGCCAGCGTCTCGGGCGCCAGCTCGACGACCACCGCCATCGCCGGCGGCGCGGCCGGCGCCAGCTCCCCAGCGCTCCCGGGCGTCACCACCGGCCCGGGCCGCACCTCGCTCACCTCGATCACGGTCAGGCAAACCCCGGAGACCGCCAGGCTGGCGCCGGTGCCAAGGCCGGCGGCCAGCTCCCGGCTCAAACCGACCTCCAGCCGCACTCCTCCCTGCCCCGATGCTCGCGGATCGCCGAGGATCCGGCCGCGCTCCTGTATCAGTCCGGTGAACATGGTCCCAGCCGCGCCGCAGCCGCGCGGGCAGCGGTGAATGTACCCAGATTCGCCGGGCACGTCCACCGCGGGCAGAAGCCAGTCCGGCCGGGACCCGGCGGGCAAACGTCCGCGACGCGTACCCCTGCCACCCCCTGCTGCACTCGCTTGCGACCTTCGGCGGCTGTCGGCTCGCGACCGTCGGCGGAGCCGACCTTCAGTGCGGCAGCCGCGCCAGCAGCCGCTCAAGGCACCCCTGCCGCAGCGCTTCGACGACCACGTCGCCGCCACGCCGCCTCACCTCGAGATGATCCAAACGCGCCGCGTCCGCGAGGGCGGCGGCGCCGGTGCCGCCGAGCGGACCGGGAGCCTGGCGGCCGCCGAGCGGACCGGGAGCCTGGCGGCCGCCGATCAGCAGCGGGGCGCAGTCCACCGCCACCCGGTCGAAAAGACCGCTGGCCGCGAAGCTCGCCAGCACCTCGGCGCCGCCCTCGACCAGGACGCTGCGCACCCCGCGCGCGAAGAGATCCGCCAGCACGGCCGCTGGCTCGACCGCCGGCAGCGCCACCACCTCCGGCACCACCATCACCGCGGACGCCGCCATCGCCCCGGATACTGCCATCGCCTCGGATGCCGCCATCGCCTCGGATGCCGCCATCGCCTCGGATGCCACCATCGCACCGGATACCGCCATCGTCTCGGACGCCGCCATCTCCCCGGACGCCGCCACCCCGAACTCCCCCCCCAGGTCCCCGGGCGCATCCCACGCCCCACTCCGGCCCCCGAGTCCGGGCGCGCCGTTGCCGGCCTCATGCCGGCCTCCACCATCCTCCTCCTCCCCGCGCCCACCGCGGCTGGCGGTATAGATCAGCAACGGCCCGGCGGCGGTGAACAGCCGCCGCGGCGCGCCCGCCGGGGCCGCCGCCGCCCACGCCGCGAGCCGCCGGCGCCGGTCCAGGACCACCCGCAGGCCGGGGCGCCCCGCCAGGCCCAGCCGCCGGTCGAGACGCGGATCGTCCGCCAGCACCGTGCCGCTGCCGACCAGCGTCGCGTCGTGCTCCTCGCGCAACGCCAGCGCCCAGCGCCGCCCGCGCGGCGACGAGATCCACTGGCTCTCGCCGGCGGCGGTGGCGATCCGCCCGTCGAGGCTCATCGCCCACTTGAGGGTCACCTGCGGCCGCCGCTCGATCGCCGCGACCAGGAAGCGCAGGTTGAGCCGCGCCGCCGCCGCCGCCAGCGGGCCGATCGCCACCTCGATGCCGGCCTCGCGCAGCCGCGCGAAGCCGCGGCCGGCGACGCGGGGGTCCGGATCGCCGTGGCAGGCCACCACCCTGGCGATGCCCGCCGCCACCACCGCGTCGGCGCAGGGCGGCGTGCGGCCGTGGTGGGCGCAGGGCTCGAGCGTGACGTAGAGCGTCGCCCCGCGCGCCCGGAGGCCGGCGGCGGCCAGCGCCTCGACCTCGGCATGTGGGCCGCCGGCCTGCCGGTGCCAACCGCTCCCCACCACCTCGCCCGCCGCCACCACCAGCGCCCCGACCATCGGGTTCGGCGCGGCGCGGTAGCGGCCGCGAGCCGCCAGACGCAGCGCGCGCCCCAGCGCTTCAGCCGAGGAGAGCAGCGGCGAACTCCCGGGGCCGGAACTCCACCAGGTCGTCGGCCGTCTCGCCGACGCCCAGGTAGAGCACCGGCAGACCCAGCTCGCGGGCGATCGCCACCGCCATCCCCCCCTTGGCGGTACCGTCGAGCTTGGCCAGCAGCACGCCGTCGACCGGCACCACCTGGCTGAAGGTCCGCGCCTGCGCCAGCGCGTTCTGGCCGGTGGTCGCATCCAGCACCAGCAGCGTCCGCCGCTGCCAGCCGGCGGCCTCGCGATCGATCACCCGGCGCACCTTGCCCAGCTCGGCCATCAGCTGGTCCTTGGTGTGCAACCGGCCGGCGGTGTCGATCAGCAGCTCGTCGACGCGGCGCGCCCGCCCGGCCTGGATGGCGTCGAACGCCACCGCCGCGGGATCGGCGCCGAACGGCTGGCGGATGACCTCGACCCCCAGCCGCTCGCCCCACAGCGCCAGCTGCTCGATGGCGGCGGCGCGGAAGGTGTCGCCGGCCGCGAGCATGACCCGCCGCCCCTGGTGCTGGGCCAACCTGGCGAGCTTGGCGATCGAGGTCGTCTTGCCGGCGCCGTTGACGCCGCTGACCATCACGACCGTGGGACCGCTCGGGTTGAATT
>DATGHG010000524.1:0-9314 GCA_035308185.1 Thermoanaerobaculia bacterium
TGGATTCCCGCCTCGGGTCGGGGCTGCGTCCGATTTCGCGCGGCCCACCGATGCTGCAGAGTCAAGAAGCGAGGAATTCCCCCGGAGGTTCACCGATGCTGCCAGAGAACTTGCCCCTTCGCCCGCCGGAAGCGCCGGACAGCAACCCCATCGGGGCAACCGCGCCGGCGCCGGGCGACGTCCAGCTGCACTCGGCGCTGGTGACCCAGCGCAACCGCGCCATCACCTACGCCGTTGCCGGCGCCTCCATCGCCCTGAGCCGGGCCGCGGGCATGCTCGACGTCCACTACCTCGCGAGCCTCGCCGTCTTCGCCGTCGGCATGCTGACCGTGGCCGGGTTCGCGCTCGCGGCGCGGCGCGCCGAGCGGGCGAACCGGCGGGCAGACCTGGCTCCCTGGTGGATCGCCTGCGACATGCTCCTGGTCACCGCCATGGTCTGGCTCACCGGTGGCGTTTCGAGCCCCTGGTTCCTGTGGTATCTCGGTTGCGCCGGCGCCGCCGCCATGCACCTCGGCCTGCGGCTCGCCGTCGCCGGCGGTCTGGCCTCCGCCCTGCTCTATTTCGGGGTGTTGGCAGGCCTGGGCCAGCTCCGGGGCCCCGGCCAGGTCCTTTTCCTCGCGACGGCGCACATGGTGTTCCTGTTCGGCGCTTCGCTCTTCCTGCTCGCCAACACCCGCCAGCTGCTGCGCAGCACGGTCCTCAACCGGCGCTTGAAACAGGAAGCCGACGCCCGGGTGGAGGAGCTGACGCGCGTCACCGAGGACCTCGCGGCGATGAGCCGGCTGCTGCGCGACTTCACCGAGGCCGATCCGCTCACCGGCCTGCACAACCGGCGCTACCTGATGGACCGGCTGGAGGAGGACGGCCAGCGGCTGGGCTCCGACCGCCGCGCCACCGCGCGCGGCGCGGGCGCGGGGATCCTGATGATCGACGTCGACCACCTCCAGCGCATCAACGAGACCGGCGGCCGCGCGGCGGGGGATGCAGTCCTCAAGCACCTCGCCCAAGTGCTGCGGCGCTGCGTGCGCGGCGACGACCGGCTGGTGCGGTGGGGCGGCGACGAGTTCGTGGTCCTGCTGGCGCAGTCCGACCAGCGGCGGATCCACGAGGTGGCCGAGCGGGTGCTGGCCGCCGTGCGCTCCGAGCCCTGGACCCTGGCCGGCAACCATTCCCTGCAGCTCACCTGTAGCCTCGGCTGGTCGCTCTTCGCCTGGCGGCGGCGGCAGGACGGCCACGCGCCCTGGGAAGGCGCCCTGGCCGCCGCCGAAGCCGCGCTCCACGCCGCCAAGAGCGCGGGGCGCGACTGCGCCCGCCACCTGCCGCCGCCCGAGCCGGCGGTGGCCAGCGACGACGCCGCGGCCGCGTGAGCCGGGCGACTCGACGCCCGGAAGTGCGCCTGGTCGAAGTCGCCGAGCTCGAGCGCCAGCCGCAGGCCCGAGCTCTCCCCTGCTCGCCACGACCGGTTATCATGCGTTCGCGAAGACCCCCCGTCGCGCCGCTCGGGCCGTGGCGGCAGGTTGCCTGCGAGATCCGCCGGAGGGACCTCGACGATGGATAGACCGCTACCGCACCTGGAACCGGCGGCCACCGCGCTGGTGCTGATCGACCTGCAGCACGGCGTGGTCGCGCGCCAGACGGCGCCGCGGCCGGCCACCGAGGTGGTGCACGCCTGCTCCCGTCTGGTGGCAGCCGCCCACCACCTCGGCGTGCTGGTGGTGAAGGTGCGCGTGACCTTTGCGCCGGATCGGGCCAACGCCCTGCGCCAGGACGTCGACCAGGGCCTCCCGCCCGCGCCGCCGCCCGGCTGGGATGAGCTGGTCGAGGAGATGCAGCCAGCCGAGGGCGAGGTGGTGGTCACCAAGCGGCAGTGGGGCGCCTTCTACGGCACCAACCTGGATCTGGAGCTGCGCCGCCGCGGCCGCCGCACCCTGGTGTTGGGCGGCATCTCTACCAACTTCGGCGTCGAGTCCACGGCACGCGACGCCTGGGAGCGCAACTACCAGCTCATCCTGGTCGAGGACGCCATGGCGGCGCTGGACGCCGAAGCGCACCGCTTCGCGGTGACCCGCATCTTCCCGCGCCTCGGCCGCGTCTGTACCGTCGCGGACGTGCTCGCCGCGTGGGCCGCCGACGCCACGGCTGGGCCATCCCTCAGCGCAAACCCGGGAGACCGGCGCTCGTGACCGGTAGCTTCGCCGGCCAGTGCGCGTCTGCCCTGCTCTGCCTCGGCGCTCTCGGGGCCGCGGCCCGGTTGCCGGCGCGGCCGCTGCCGGCCGCCGCGAAACCTGCCGCCGGCGCCGGCGCGATCCGGAAGCTCGAGGTTTGCGACCGCTCGGACGCGATCGAGACGCTCCTGCGCCGCGGCGACTGGGCGGCCGCCGAGGGCATGGCCCGCGCGGCGATCGCCGACGAGATCAAGACGCGGGAGACCGCCTTCGCCACGCTGGTGGCGCAGCTCGCGCTGGCCGAAGCAGGGCAGGGACGCGACGAGGACGCTCTCTGGCACTGGCAGGTGGCGCAAGCGATGGGATGGCGGCGCGACCCCTCGGGCTACGGCACCGCAGGAGAGCTGCTGGCCAGGAGTCCGCATCGCCGGATCGACGAGCCGCCGCCGGGGCTGGCCGTGAGGCGGCAGGGCGACGGTGGCGGACCGTTCACCCCGGCGCGCAAGCTCTCCGGGGCCGCGGTGACGCTGCCTGGCTCCTGGCGCAGCTTTCCGCGGGGCATCCACGCGCAGGTGGTCGTCGACCAGCAGGGCCGGGTGCGCCAGCCGGTGGCCGCCGACAGCACCTTCTCGGCGCTGACCTATGCCGTCCTCGAAACCATGCGCGACTGGCAGTTCGCTCCCGCGCAGGCCGGCGGCGAGCCGGTCGCCGCCTTCTACGACCTCGACCTTCCAGCCGCGAAACCGCTCGACACGATCGTCGACTTCGGCAGCAGCCCGCTGGCCGAGTCGCTCGGGTTGCTGAGATCAGCCCGCTACCACGAGGCCGAGAAACGCCTGGACAGCCTGTGGAGACGCGCGCTCGAGGACACCGAGCCGCGGCGTGCCATGCTGGGAGTGGCGCTGGCGCTCAGGGCGCTGGCCGCCGCCGGCATGGGCCGCGAGGATCAGGCCATTTGCCGCTTCCAGGCGGCGCAGACCCTGGAGCCGCGGCTCTACGGCGCCGATCTCGGCGCCTTCGGCGCGCCGGGCGCGCTGTTGATGCGCCACCCCTGGCGGGCGCCGCAAACGGAGTGCAGGCAGGGGCTGGCTTACGATCTGCGCGAGATCGGCGGCGCCAAGCCGACGAAGCCGGAGCCCCTCCTCCGGCGACCGCCCGACTTCCCCGAGTACGCCCGGCACCTCGCCATCCAGGGCGGCCTGGTGGTGAGCACCGTGCTCGACGAGAACGGCACGCTGCGCGACGTGGTGCTGCAGCAGCCAAGCCCCTCGCCCGGCCTCGACGCCGCCGCCCTCGACGCCATCTGCGACTGGCGCTTCAAGCCAGCCACCCTGGATGGCAAGCCGGTCAAGATCTTGTACTCGCTCACCGTCACCTTCGAGATCCGCCGCTAATCGAACCGGCCAGGGCCAGCCCCGGGCCTCCCGCACCCCCGCTCGCCGGTGGGCGAGCGTCGGCGCGGTGCCCTGCCCGCAATCACGGCTTCGCGGTGCTCGTGGCATCCACGAAGGCCCCGACGTCGGCCTTGAACTGCTGCAGCGACGGCTCGTGCAGGTACATCATGTGGCCCGCCTCGTAGAGCTTGATCTGGATGCGGGAGCGCGCCGACGGGTCGAGACCGAGATGATCGATCTGCTGCTCGGTGCCGAGGAACGCGGTCGTCAGGTCGTAGAGCCCGTTGGCCACCAGCACGCGCAGATGCGGGTTGAACAGCAGGGCGTGCGCCAGGTCGGGGCCGGTGTTGACGGCCAGCAGTTGCTGCCCGCCCGGGGCCTTGTGCTTGAAGTCCCAGGCGCCGTTGGCATCGAGGTTGAGCATGCGGTAGGTCTTGCCCTGGCCGAACTTCAGCTCGCCGTGGTAGTAGTCGAGGAAGGCGGCGGCGAACGGCAGCGAGGTGTACTCGAGCGCCGGATCGTGCTCGGCGTCCTCGGAGAGCAGGTCGAAGGGCGAACCGGTGAAGCGGCCGTCGAGCTGGCCGGTGATGAGATGCCGATCGCGAAACAGCTCCTGGGTGAACTGCGAGTTGCGCACCCGCAGCCGGGCCTGCTTGATGAACTCCGTCGACAGGCCGGTGTACTCGTGCAGCTTGGCGGCGACCGCGTCGCGCTCCGCGTCGCTCAGCGCATCGCCCTTGACCAGCGCCGTGGCGTACTCGCCGAGCGCGAACTTGCGCACCTCGTCGAGGAACGGCGCAAGCTGGGCGGGCTGGTGCGGCAGCGCGTGATGGTAGGCCGCGACCGCGGCAAAGGTGGGCAGCTCGTAGACATAGGGCCGGTCATTGGCCGGCCAGGGGATCAAGGTGTCGAAGTCGAGCGCCACCGAGACCAGGACGACACCGTTGAAGGCCATACCGTCGTGGGTCTGCAGGTAGTCGACGATCCCCGCCGACCGGGTGGAGCCGTAGCTCTCGCCGAGCAGGTACTTGGCGGAGCTCCAGCGGCCATTGGCGCTGACGTACTGCGCGATGAAACGGGAGACCGATTCGATGTCCGTATCGACGGTCCAGAAGTCCTTGTCCTTGGCCGTGCCGACGGCGTGGCTCAACCCGGTGCCCACCGGATCGATCATCACCAGGTCGCTCTTGTCGAGCAGGCTGTAGGCGTTGTCGACCACGCGATAGGGCGGCGGCGTCGGGCCACCGTCGACGGTGACGACGCGCCGCGGCCCCAGCGCCCCCATGTGTAGCAGCACCGAAGCGCCGCCCGGCCCGCCGTTGTAAGCGAAAGTGATCGGGCGCTTGGCGGCGGCGGTGTCGCGCTGGGTGTAGGCGACGTAGCCGATCGCGGCGTAGGGCTCGTCCTTGTCGTCGCGGACCACGAGGGTGCCGGCGGTGGCGGTGTAGGCGATCGTCTTGCCGCCGATCGCCAGGCTGTGCTGGGTCGCCGATTGCTCGGACTTGGGCGCCTCGGGCGGCGCTTTCTTGCCCTCCTCGCCGGCGGCCTTCTCATCCGCGGCGGCGGTGCCGGCGGCGGCACCGAGCAGAACGGCGGTGGTCAGCAAGTAGGCGAGCGTCTTGTTCACGGGTTTCTCCTCTCGGTCGGCACGAACTCTTCGATCACCGCCTGACGCAGCAGCGAGGGCGGTACCAGGCCCTGGCTGAGCACGAAATCGTGATATCGCTGGCGGTCGAACCTGGCGCCCAGCGCGCGCTCCGTCTCGGTGCGCATCTCCATCAGCCGCTGGTAGCCGCAGAAGTACGACGGCGCCTGGCCGGGCGCCTCGAAGGTGTAGCGCTCCACCTCTTCCGTGGCCAGGGCGTGCGAGACCGCCACGTCCTGCTCCAGCACGCGGTAGGCCTCCTCCCGGCTGATGGTGCCGCGCTGCAGGCCGGGGTCCAGGATGGCCCGCGCGGCGCGCATCAGGAGGTTTTGCAGCGCGAACAGCTGGCCGTCGAGCGGCTCGTAGGGCCGCATCTCCGCCTCGGCGTAGAGCGCCCAGCCTTCGACGTTGACGCTGTTGAAGGCGAAGATGCCGCGCGCGATCGAGATGCCGCCCTCGACCAGGTGGGAGAATTGCAGCTCGTGTCCCGGGCGCCCCTCGTGCGCGGTCAGCGTCCACGACTCGCCGGCGTGGGTGAAGTCGTCGAACTCCAGCGTCTTGCCGCCCTTGCCCGGGATGCGCAGCGGCAGCACGAACTCGCCCATCTCGCCGGTGTTGCCGATCAGGCGCGGCGGGTGCATGTTGGGGGCCGGCACGGCGGCGCTCTCGGCCTCGCTGGCCATGCGCAGGCGCATCGGGCGGTTCGGCAGGGTGACGATCTTCTCGCGCCGGATGATCTCCTCGATCTGCCCGATGCGCTGCTCGTAGTGCGCCTTGATCGCGTCGCCGACGAGCTGGTTCTTCTTCAGCTCGCGGATGACGTCGCGGTAATCGGTGACGGCAAGGCCGCGCTCCTTGGCGATCAGCGGCGCCAGCGCCTGCATCTCGTTCTGCGTCTCGCGGAAGCTCACCTGGGCGCGGCTCACCAGCTCGTCGATCGGCATGTCGATGCCCGACTGCTGCAGGCGCAGCGCGTAGGCTTCGGCGGGCAGGCGGAAATCGGTGCGGGCGCGCGGCAGCATCTCCCGGCGCACGAAGTCGTCGTAGGCGACGAGTTGCTCGACCAGCTTCTGGTAGGCCGGCTCGTATCCCTGCAGGGCGAACTTCTGGAACAGCTTGCCGACGCCGGCGCGGTAGGTGGTGCCGTTCTGCAGGTCCCTCTCGACCTCGTCCTTCGCCGGCCCGAGCAGCTTCGCGTCGCCGAGGCGCTCGCGCATCGCGGCGGTCGCCAGCTCGGCGAGCGGCCGCGTGCCGGGCTCGAGGCCGGCGTACTTGCGCAGGCGCACCAGCGCCGCCTGCCGCCGCTTTGGCGAAGCCTGCTCGTCGAGCAGCGAGCGCAAGCCCTGGAACACCGTCTGGTCGAGCGCGAAGTAGGGCAGAAAGAGGCGGCGGTCCACGTCCCGCCTCGCGATCTCCAGCTGGGTGGCATGGATCAGGATCGCCAGGTCCTGGTGCACCTTGGGATCGGTTTCCGCGGTCAGGTCCCGCTGGTAGGCGGCGAGCACGCCATGCAGCGCGGTGTCGGCGCGCGCTTCGAAGCCGGGCTTGAGATCGGCGACCTGCTCGTCGAAGCCCTCGACGCCCACGAAGCTGGCATCCTCGGGGGAGAACTGGGCGATGACCTGCAACAGTTTCTGGGAATATGCGTCCGAGCGCGCCACCCAGGCTCGCGGCGCAGCCGCCGCGTCGGGTGCCGCCGCACCGGCAGTGCCGGGCGCCGCCGCGGTGCTCATCAGGACCGCCGCCAGCGCGGCAATGGGAACGGTTCTCTTCACGGCTCTCTCCTCGAGTCGATCGGGGGTGTAGGCGCGCCCGCCGGCCAACCCGCGGTCGCCGCCTGCTACGAAGGCTCGCCCCCACATTACGGCTCGCGCCGAGGAATGTTGCAGGCGCCGGCCGTGCCGGCAGAGTCAGCGGCGCGGCCTGGCGACAGGTCGGAACCGAAGCTGTGGGAGCTGCGGAGGGGAAGGAGCGGTGGCCGCGGGGCGGAGAAGGTGAGCGGGCGCTGGCGCAGGTAGCCGCCTTCGACCGCCACTCTTCTCAACGCGCGCCGCGGCGACTTCGGAACGGTGCCGGCCGCGCCCACCTCAGCCCGGCTAGAGGCTCGCGGTGCCTTTCGGATGCAGCCGCGTCGGATCGAACGACAGGAGTCCGGCCAGAGCGACATCGGTGTGGCCGGTCAAGAGCCATAGCTGCCACCCGGTGCCGCTGCTGCTGCACTCGGACCGCTGCTCGATCGACGGCAGCCAGGAGTTCAGCGAGCGCGCCGCGACCCGCGGCGAGCTCGGCACCCTCCTCTCCTTTTGGTTGATGGGCCTGCTGCTGGCCAACGCCGGCCGCCCCCGCCAAGTACGGCGCGTGACACGCGAGAGGTGATGGCGAGGGCCGGCAGCGGCCCGGCGCCGGGTCGCTCGGCCCTGCGTCGCCGTCAGGAGCTGGGGAATGGGGCTCTACTTGGTGGGCAGGCCCGCAAGCTGTAGCACGGCTTGCAGGTCGGCAACGCGCACAGCCTTACCACGGCCTCGTTGACGCGGAGCGGCCGGTCCTGCCGCTGCCGACGCACCGCGATCGGGGCCATGATGCCGCTCGATCATCGTCTCGCCCAGGTTCTTGGCCCAATCCGATCGCAGGGAGCCCAAGACGACCCGGGCCGCCTTGGCGGCTTCCTTCTGCGGTATTCCTGGCGTCTCCAGGACACCCGCCAGGACCATCAAGGTCGAAAGATCATCTGGGGTCGGCATGTCTGCAGCTCCGAGGATCTGCCTCGTCACGGAGCCGCGGGCGCCGTGTCGGTTCGGTGCATGAGCACGCTCTGGGCATCATAGACACTCACGAGCCTCAAAGCAAGCAGTTATCGTGCCTTGTGCCGGATAGGCGGCTTCGAGTCGCGGCCACGCCGCCCAGGTTTGCCGCGCTGCGGCGGCGCCCGCCGCCCGCCTGTCTTGGAACCGTCGAGGATTCCCTTGGTCACCGCGAAGGACTGGAAGCCGCCGAATACCGGGTAATGAGTTTGCCCGCCGTCGCCGCGGCCGTCAGCCGTGAACTCCTCATAGGACTTGCAGACCAGGCTGAGCACGCCCGCGTTGTGCTTGTCCGGCAGCTCGATCTCGCGATCACGATCCGTCGACTTCGCGTCACGCCAGAGCGCGATCGTTCGCGAGCGGTCCACCTCGCCTTTACGCGGCCGGCTCCGGCGCGACATCCCGAGGCTCGTCAAGGTCAAGACCGAGCTACCGGGATCGTCAGCCAGCACGCCGGCGTAGTGGGACGGCCACCGGGTGCGGAGCTGGGGTCCATCCATGAGCAGCACCACCACCAGGTTCGGACCGACGGCACGCAGGATCTCCGCCGCCGGCTCTTGCCTCGCCAGGTCCTCACAAATGAGGACGCTGATCGTCAGCCAGTCCGTGATGGTGAAGAAGCGCAGTTCGCGGCTCGAGACCGCGGTTAGCTCCCAGCACCCCTTCGAGGCCGGCAGCATCCCGCCGAGCTCATACTGCAGGATCTGGTCCTCATCCAGGCACCAGCGGTGGTGCTTGCGTTGCAGCATCCGCTGGTGTTCCACCAGCGTATCGCTGATCACGAACTTAGGGCTGATGAGACCGGCCGGCTGCACCACGCAAGCATTGGTTTCGGCTGCGAGCCCGAGCTCGCCGGCCTGGCACGCGATGCCGGCGATGAGGAGCGCCTTTTCCTCGAAAGCGACCTTCTCGGCGTCCTGGTACTCCTGGCAGCTCAGGGCCAGCTCCGGCAGCACGATGGCGTGGAGGCGCGCCACGTACCCCTTGGCCTGCTCCAGGGCAGCCTTCAGGTACGCCTTGAAATCGGACTTGCCCGCCGGATGGCGATAGCTGAAGTAACGATACTTCTCGGCAAGCCGCGGCAAGTCGTCGCTACCGACGATCTCGAACGCCTTGGCCGAGAGCTCGAGAGGCCACGGGAGCAGGAGGACGTTGATCAGGTCGAGTCTCTCGTCGTAGTTCCAGGGAGTTCTCCAGGTCGGCGTTACCTCGCCGGCAGGACACAGCGCAAGATTGTGGCTCAACGAGCGCAAGGTGAGCCCGACCTGGGGAGTATGCTGTTTCGGCAGGATCATCACCTTCTCAGGAG